>JASIAN010000151.1 GCA_030042035.1 Alphaproteobacteria bacterium
GTTATGACGACGACCGTCCCTATGACATGAGCATTCTTCGTGGTCCCCGGTAGGTTCGTGGTCACAGCCGGGGTGTTGATTGTAAGCCCGTGGTAGTGCGCACCGCCGTTGAAGGTGGTGTTATGGGAAGAGTTGCAGTTTGCTTGAGTCGACCTGCAGAGCACGAAGGTGCTCGGCGTGGCGCCAGAAGGGTTCGACGGCGTCTTGAGCGCGTTGCTGGTAGCCGCCCCAGAGACGTTGTTTGTCGAGATGAGCAATTCTGAGATCAACCCCGCCTGGGCGGGTTGCGGCATCGCGGTGACGATCGCGCCGGCGGCGCCGATCGCAGCGGCGAGCAGCACGGCCTTCGAGGCGCCGCCGAGCAGTTTGTTGGAAATCGTTTTGGTCATGTCCTACCCCGTTTCCGAAAAACTGATGTCGCCGCATCACTAGCAAGGGGTATGCCAAATAGCGGAATCAATGGGTTAGAGCCACTCGGCCCGGCGGCCGCGGCGAAAGTGTAAAGGATTGCGACACCCTTCGGGCCGCCGCGCCGGCCTCTCCACCTCAGCGATAGGCCGGCGGCCTGCCGAGCTCCCTGTAAAACCCAAGGAATCTGCGAGAAATGCGGCCGATCCGGCGCCCGGCGGCGCGCGTCCGCCACTGTAAAGAATGCCGACACCGGCCACCGCGGCAGAGGTGTTGACACCGCGCGGCGGCATCACCGGCGCCGCTCGCATCCGCCGTTCCATCCGTCCGGGGAGCCGGCTCGACCGCGCCGAGCCGCGGCCGTCGCGCCGGCGACAGCGTCGCTGGGGACATCGCTGAGGGCAATGAAATCGCGCGCCCGCGCGCACGAGACTGGCTTCTTCACGATCTCGCTGGCGGTATTTCGCGAGAAGCATCTCGCCGCCCGCCTTTGCCCGAAGCGGGCATCCGTAGATCGGGCGGCGCGACGGCGCGCGCGCCGTCGCACTGTGTCAGGAATTTTTACACTGGCGCGGCGGCGCCGCGGGCGGCCGGCAAAAAGATGGTTAATGCCAGCGGCATTGCGACGACCCCGGCAAAACGGCGGAATCCCGGCGCCGCGGCGCTGGTGGCAGGCGACGTGCAGGCGACGCGCGGCGGCAGCGGAAGCCTTGGGGACGCGTGGATCAAGTTCCCTCCGATTTGTCAAGAGGGAATAAAGTGTCGGAAAACTTTGCAAAATTGTCGCAAATCCCGCCCGCCAGCCGCCGCGCCGCGAAAAAAAAGACGCTGCATCAACATGCTAAATCCGTTGGCATCGGGGTTGCGATGGGGAGGGCGTCGCGGTTCTGCGGCACGTGGATGGAAGGACGGAGCGTCACTGTCCGAACGACCAGTTGGCACCGCTGCAGGATCATCATCTGTCACACGTTAGGTTTTGGGGAGAAGGGTCTCAGTCATGAACACGCACAAGCTCATTGCGATTTCCGACCGCTTGCTTGGTGGCGCATCGAGGGCCGTGCTGCTTGCCGCCGCGATCGGCGCCGCCGGTGCGATTGTCGCGCCACCCGCCGTCGCCCATGAAAAGATTGACCTGAAAATCCAGTGGTCGGTGGGTACCGCGTTTGGCACGACCGGCAGCGGGGCGCCAACGCTGACCACCAGCAACGTGTCTCACAGCAACAGCGGCGGCGCTCCGTCTGAGGACCCGTTTACGATCGACGATTTGATGCTGGAGACTGATGGCGGAACGCCAGCGACGAGCTACCTGTTCATCGCACAGCCGGGCGTCACCGAGAACCACAGTGAGCAGCAGGCTGCGTACATACCGATCACGTTCGAGCTCACCGCCTACGCTACCTCTAACAACGCTGACCTCGGAAGCACGAGTTTCACGGATTACCTGGAGTTCTACGCCGGCGGCATAAATGCCTCGCACAACCCCGACAAGGGTACGGCGGCCTATGATGATGATGCGTGGTTCGCGAGCGAGCCGAGCGGAACTGCGGGCGCGCAGACCTCGGGATCCATCACGAACCAGGCGATCACCATCACCACCAGTAACGGAGCGGACATTGGGCTCGATGTCAGCCTGCCGTTTGCGACCGATTGGAACATCGATCAATCCCTTACGGTTGCGTACGCGAGCTATCCGCCGCCGACCGTGCCCGAGCCCGCGTCGATGGTGCTGTTCGCCAGCAGCCTCTTGGGCCTCCCGCTGATCCGCCGCCGCCTCGGCCGCAAGCCGGCGCAGGGTGTGGCTGCCGCCTGAGGCAGAACGCGGACAACCCTTCTCTTAGTCGTCACTCGGCGGCGCCTCCGGACCCTTCTCCCCCGGCCGGCGCCGCCAGCAGAAAGCCTGACACCGGAAACACGGCCCACCGGATCGGCAACCCCGCGATGACCCCCTACCCCCTCCCTTCCGGCATGGCCTCGCGCCAACCCTTCGTCACAGCGACCGCGACATCGTTCATCGTGCGGCCCATCCCACGCCTCACCGATTGTCTTCTCCCCATCACCGGCGGCGACCCTGCGACAGTCGCCGCCGGTGATGTTTGCTGCACTGGCCGCTATGGCAGCGGCGGCGCCGCGCGCAACGGCCTTCCCTTCTCCCCGATCCGCTTCTTGACCGTCGCCGCGACGCCCGCCAGCATCACTGCTACTTCTCGCCGACCGCCCGGCCGCACGACCGCGACATCGTGCGCCGGCGGCGGTGATATGCCTTTCGTCATCTGCCGGCGCGCTGCCGCAGCGGCGCTTTTGTCACCGCTGACGCCAGCTACCGTTGCGAGTGACGGTGCGCGGCGGCGCGACGCGCCGGGCGACCCGCGCGACGGACGAAATGCGCCGCTCGCGGAGCGCAGTCTTATGCACATGTTTGCAGTGGCCGATCGGCGGCCGCGCGCGGCATCGAACGGCCGGTGTGATAGCGCGCGCCGCTGCCGCGATCCGACCCCAAGGAGGCGCCGCACGGGCTAGCCCAACCCCCCGTCCCTGCGCCTTTCTCGACGCCGCCGCGCCCGCCGGTGCGGCGATATGTCGCGTGGAACCGACCCCGCATGCGCGGCGTTTCGCTGTGCCGCTGTCGGAATCCTTTACACTTTCAGACGGCATACGGCCGGGCCGGCTGTGGCGGCATGCCGCAGTCTTGCCCGTGCGAGCGGGCCCCCATCGTGGCGAGGTCAGCTCAGCCGGTATTCGACGTCGAGGTCGAGCGGGATAACGGGGCGCGGCAAGCGGGTCCACTGGAAGCGCTGGAGCATCGGCGAGGTGAGGCCGGGTAGGTCGACCTCGACGATCTGATCGGGGCCGAAAAACTCGTCGAAGCCGCCGCGGAAATGGCCGCGCGATTTGACCGCGACCGACCGTGCCCGGCGCACATCGAGACCCAGCATCTCGAAAAACACCGGATCGGCGCATTGCAGCCGGTGCGACACGACGACGACTGTGATGCCGCCCACCGCCAGCGCCGCGGTGGGGCCCAAGGCCAGACGCTGGCCGGCATAGATGCCGCGGCGGCCAACGCAGTTGCCATCCGACAGCGCCGCAACCCGCGCCGGCGCGCTCCAGGGTTCGGAGAAATTTGTCGTCTCGGCCCGGTTGAATTGCGCCGTGAAATGGTAATGGAGGCCGTGGCCGTGCGCCTCGGCAGCGAGTTCGGGGTCGTAGACGATACCGAACAGCGCGCCGGTGACGCCCGCTGCGGCGAAGGCGCGCAGCAAATACATCGTGTTGCCGCGGCCGCCGCCACCGGGGTTGTCGGCGACATCGGCAAAGCACAGCGCCGGCAGCGAGGGGTCACGGCCGGCGGCAAGCGCTTGTTGCACGGCCTCGTCGAGCGGCGTCAGATGGGCATAAAAGCGCGCGCGCTGCTGCCAGCCGTACTCGGCGATCTCGCGCGCCAGCGCCGCCGCGGCGGCGCGGCTGTCCGAGCCCCGGCCGGTAACGATGACGCTGAGGCCGTTTTTCGCCGTGTCGGAATAGGCGAACCCACCCATCACCGACACATTCATGATCTCAGACGTCATGCGCTCCTGGCCGAGCCGGATCATCTCGGCGTAGGGGCCGGCGGCGGTCAAGAGGGTCACGGTCGGCGGCACGATCGGCAGCCGGAGCCGCACCCGCTCGGTCTTCGTACCGGCCAGCAGTTCGCGCAACCCCGCGGCCGCCTCGGCGCCGCGCCCGCGCATGTCGAGATGCGGGTTTGTGCGGTAGCCGATGAACGCGTCGATCAGGTCCACCATGCGGTCGGAGACGTTGGCGTGCAGGTCAAACGTCGCGACGACCGGCACATCCGGCCCGACGACGGCGCGCACGATCTCGAACAGCGCCCCCTCCGAGTCGTCGTCCGCGGTCGTCACCGCCGCGCCATGCGCGCAGATATAGACGCCGTCGAGCGGCAGCGCGGCGCGCAGGCGGCGGGCAATCGTCTCCAACAGCGCGGTGAAGAAGGCCTGTTCGACCGGGCCGTTCGGCTCGGCCATCGCGAGCGCGATGCCGATCGGCTGCCACGGCCCCGACGCATCCATCGCCGCGACAAAGCCGGGCGTCTCGGGCAGCATCGTCGGGGTCGGCCCGCGCGCCTCGGCGATAATCGCGTCACCTTCGAGATAGGTGCGGGCGAGGAAATGCGCGCGGGTCGCCGGCGGGGCGAATTTGTTGCATTCGATCGAAAAGCCGAGAACGGCGATGCGCGGGTTGGCCGGAGCGGGCATGGGCGGGCGGCGTGGCAGGTTGACGGAAGGCCAGTCTAGGCCGCCCGCCGCGGCCGGCTCAACGGTTGCCGCGCGGCCGGCGCCGGATCATCATGGCGGCTTGCAACGAGGGATCGCCCGATGGCCCAGAGTCTCGTGACGAACCTGCCGCCCGACGAACAGCGTGCGCTGCTGCGCGGCATGCTGACGATCCGCCGCTTCGAGGAGCGCGCCTCGGCCGACTACCGCGCCGGCCGGATTTACGGCGTCGTGCACTGTTACATTGGCGAGGAGGCGGTCGCGGTCGGCGTGTGCTCGGCCCTCGCGCGGACCGACCGCATCATCTCGACCCACCGCGGCCATGGCCATTGCATCGCCAAAGGCGCCGACCTCAGCCGCATGATGGCCGAGCTCTACGGGCGCGAGACCGGCTATTGCAAGGGCAAGGGCGGCTCCATGCACATCGCCGATTTCGCGATCGGCATGCTCGGCGCCAATGGCATCGTCGCGGGCGGCCTGTCGATTATCACCGGCGCCGGCCTCGCGGCGCAGATGGAGGGCCAGGGCGGCGTCGCGACGGCGTTTTTCGGCGACGGCGCCGCGAACGCCGGGCCGTTCCACGAGTGCCTCAACATCGCCGCGACGTGGAAACTGCCGGTCATTTACGTCTGCGAGAACAATCTGTGGGCGGCCAACACCGCGGCTGCCGCGACGCATGCTCTCGCCGATATCGCAGCGCGCGCCGCGGGTTACGGCATTCCTGGCGTCATTGTCGACGGCAACGATGTCGTTGCGGTCCGTCAGGCCGCCAGCCGCGCCGTCGAGCGCGCGCGCCGCGGCGAGGGACCGAGCCTCATCGAATGCAAGACCTATCGCTGGCGCGGCCACACCGAACGGCCGGGACAACCCGATCGGCGCGACGCGGCCGAGATCGCGGCATGGCAGGCGACGGACCCGATCGCCCGGTTGGAACGGCAATTGCGAACGGCGGGGGAGCTCGACGACAGCGGCGTCGCCGCCATCGAGCACGAGGTTGCCGACGCGATCGCCGCGGCCGTCGCGTTTGCTGAGGCGAGCCCGTTCCCGCCGCCCGCAGCGGCGAGCGAGGATGTATTTGCGGCATAAGGCGGGGCGCCTCCTCGCCGCCGTCACGTTGTTGCTGACCGCGGCCGGGCCGGCTGCGGGTGCGGCAGAGGCGGCGCATGTGCCGGTGATCCTGGCATTCGGCGACAGTCTGACGGCGGGGCTGGGATTGCCGGCCGACGCGGCGTTTCCGGCGCAATTGCAGACGCGGCTTGCCGCGCTCGGGGTTACGGCGCGGGTCATCAACGCCGGCGTCTCGGGCGATACGACCGCCGATGGCCTTGCGCGGCTCGACTGGTCGCTCGCCGACAAGCCCGCTCTCGTGATCCTCGAACTTGGCGCCAACGATATGCTGCGCGGCATCGATCCCGCCATCACGCGGGCCAATCTCGTGGCAATGATCGCCAAAATTCGCCGCTCCGGCGTCAGGGTGTTGCTCGTCGGCATGAAGGCGGCGCCGAACTGGGGCGCGGCGTATCAGAAATCCTTCGACCGCATCTATCCTGCGCTTGCGCAGGCAGACCACGTGGCGCTTTATCCGTTCTTTCTCGACGGCGTGGCGATGGACCCGACGCTCAACCAGGCGGACGGCCTCCATCCCACCGCCAAAGGCGTCGCGATCATTGCCCGGCGCATCGCGCCCTATGTCATCCGGCTGATCGGAGGGAAGCCATGACCGAACCGTTCGCCGCCGCGTTTGCCGAAGGCGATCCCGCAACCCTCGCCGCAGGGTGCCTGGCGCAGCTGCCCGACGCGGGCCGTGGCGCCACACTCGGGATTCTCTATGTCAGCGAGCCGGCCGCGCCGGTCCTGTCCTATATCGTTCAGGAATTGGCGAAGGGCAGCGGCATCGCCGCGTGGGTCGGCGGCGTCGGCCTCGGCGTGTGCGGCGCCGGGCGCGAAGTGTACGAGACGCCGGCCGCGGCAGTGCTGACGGCGCGCCTGCCGGCGGACGGTTTCCGCCTGTTCGGCGCGACGGCCGATCCCGCTGCCGACCTGCCGAAGGCGCACGCGCGCTGGATCGAGAGCGCGACGCCGACGCTGGCGCTCGTGCACGGCGACCCGCGCTGCCCCGATCTGACGCGCGCGACGGTCGATGCCGCCGCGGCGAGCGGCGCGTTTCTGGTCGGCGGGCTGGTGTCGCACCGGTTTCCGAAGCCGCTCTTGGCCGGCGGTGCCGGTGATCTCGGCAAATCCGGTCTCGCCGGCGTCATGCTGGCGCCCGATATCGCCGTCGCGACCGGCCTGTCGCAGGGCTGCGTGCCGATCGGCCCGGTGCGGCGCATCGACGAGGCGCGCGACAACCTCGTCATGGCGATTGACGGCCGCCCGGCGCTGCAGGTGTTCTATGACGACATCGGACCGGAAATGGCGAAGGATCCGCGCCGTCTGGGCGGCGTCATTTTCGCCGGGCTGCCGGTCTCCGGTTCCGATACCGGCGACTATCTGGTGCGCAACCTGATGGCGATCGATCCGCGGCACGGCTGGATCGTGCTCGGCGCCGAGGTCGCACCAGGCGACCACATCCTGTTTTGCCGGCGCGACCCCGACAGCGCCCGCACCGATTTGCAGCGCATGCTGCGCCAGCTGAAGGCGCGCTTGCCGGGCTCGCCCAAGGCGGGCGTTTATGTCAGCTGCATCGCTCGCGGCGCCGCGCTATTTGGCGACCCGGGCGTCGAGAGCGGGCTCATTCGATCGGAATTGGGCGACTTTCCGCTCGTCGGCTTCTTCGCCAACGGCGAGATTTCGCGCGACCGGCTTTATGGCCATACCGGCGTCTTGACACTGTTCACATGATGCAAACGTCATCGCGAGCGCGGCGAAGCAATCCCGCTCTGGCTTTTACGGGGATTGCTTCGTCGCTTCGCTCCTCGCAATGACAACGGGCTTAATCCATGCTGCGTCTGTTTGTCGGCATTGAATTTCCGCCGGAATTGAAGCTGCGACTGTCACTCCTGTGCACCGGGTTGCCCGGCGCCAAATGGGTCGATCCCGGCAACCTGCATCTGACGCTGCGCTTTATCGGCAACATCGGCGAAGACGTTGCCGCCGATATCGACGCGGCGCTGGCGCGTCTCAAAGCCCGGCCGTTCATGCTGCAGCTTGCCGGCACCGGCGTATTCGGCGGCAATCGTCCGCACGCGCTGTGGGTCGGCGCCGAGCGCAGCCCGGAACTGACGCACTTGCGCGACCGCATCGAGCAGGCGCTGATCCGCGTCGGGCTGCCGCCGGAGCAGCGGAAATTCGCGCCGCATGTGACCCTAGCGCGGCTGCGCGATGCGGATGCCATGAAGCTCGGCCAATTTCTCGCCGCCCATTCCCGCTTTCGCGCCGGGCCGCTGCCGGTCGATCGCTTCAGTCTGATCGCCAGCTTTCAGACCAAGGCCGGATCGGTGTACGAGGATCAGGCCGACTACCCGCTGGCGGGGTGAAAAAGGCGATCCGAACGATCGGCGCAGAGGCCATCCTGCGACGGTGCGAGGGGGTTGAGCATGGCGTATTGGCTGCTGAAATCCGAGCCGACGAAATACTCGTGGGACCAGATGGTCAAGGATGGCCGCACCCATTGGGACGGCGTCCGCAATTTCCAGGCGACGAACAATTTGCGGGCGATGAAAACCGGCGACCGCGCCTTCTTCTACCATTCGAACGAGGGCAAGGAGATCGTCGGCGTCGTCGAGATCGTGCGGCCGTTCTACGCCGATCCGGGCGATCCCGGCGGCAAGTTCGGCCTCGTCGATGTCGCGTCGGTGAGGCCGGTCAAGACGCCGGTCAGCCTCGCCCAAATGAAAATGGTGCCCGCGCTTGCCGGCATGGCGCTGCTGCGCCAGTCACGCCTGTCGGTCTGCCCGGTTAGCGAAGCAGAATGGCAGATCATCTGCGGCATGGCGGGGATCAGCGCCTAGAGGGAAGCCGGCGAGGGGTCGCGGCAATTTGCTCTCGCGCGACCCCCACCGTTTGACAGTTGCCTTTTTGTCTTATGCTCTTTTAGATCGGCAAGCGCCGCGCTGTGCCGCCTAGAGTTTGCGTTTTGGCAGCTCATCGCAGGCAAAAATATTTTCGCCATTATTAGAAACCTCGTTACATCCGCTCCGGCTCGTACTAAGATTGGTCGGCATCAACATTCCGGTTTGATTGATCCCAGTTGTAATATGTTTAGTGTCGCAAGCGAGCGCCGTGATCGCTATACACAGGGCGTATTCAACTCGCTGAGCGGCGGCGAAACGTCGCTGATCGAAACGCTGACCTTGCGCTCGGTGGCTCTACCGGCGAACCGTCTGCTAGTCGGCGAAGGCGAAGTCGGCAACTCGCTGTACCAGATCACCCACGGCTGGGCGTACCGCTATCGCAACTGCGCCGACGCCTCGCGCCAGATTCTCGATTTTCTGCTGCCCGGCGAGTTGGTCGGCCTCGGGGCGGCGCTGCTCGGGGTGACCGATCATTCGGTGCGCACACTGACGCCGTTGCGCGCCGGCGCGATCGACGCCCGGCTGGTCGGCGAAGCCTTCCGCGCGGAGCCGGCATTGGCGTTGCGTTTGGGGCGCTATGTCGCGGCAGAGGCCGAGCGGGTCGCCGAGCTGTTGACGATGGTCGGGTGTGGCGATGCGGTCAAGCGGCTGGCATTCCTGATGCTCAGTCTCTACCGGCGACAGGCGCGGCAAGGACACATCGATCCGCTCAACGCGCCGTTTCCGTTGCGGCGTCAGCACATGGCCGACGCGCTGGGGCTGACCGGCGCGCATATCAACCGCACGCTCAACCGCCTGCGTCAGGATGGCATTGCGATCGTCGAGAACCGCCGCCTGTCGATCCGCGATCTGCCGCGGCTGACCGCCCTGGTCGAGATCACCGCCACCTGAACAGCACCGCGCTGGGTTGCCCACGCTGCGCGCTGCGGACCGCTCTCCACGTCAATCCGGCGCCGAGCCGCCGGTAAAATCCGCGGGGCCCAGTTCGATCGGCGTGCCGTGCGGCGTGCGCGCCGCCGCATGCTCCCAGGCGTCGCGGGTGCGCGCGAGCTCTGCCTCGTCGGCGATGCCCTTCTCAGCCACCAGGTGTTCGAGTGCAGCCAGCCAGTGATGGTAATACGTATCGCCGCGGTCGGGGTCGCCCGCCCGCTGCGCCTGCTTGATCGCGCCCGCCAGCGCCGCGGCCCATTCTGGCCACGTGAATACACCGTGCCGATGGAGGGCCAATGTCATTGCGAAGGCCTGCGCCTCCCACGGCTCGCGGAACACGGGTCCGGCCTCATCGCGTGGCAGACCCGACAGCGTGCCGACGATGTCTGTCAGGGCAGCGTCGCTCATGCCGGGATCAGATAGGGTTCGAACGCCTCGATCGACACGCGGATCGCGGGATCGGCATCCTCGCCCCACAACTCGCGAGCCGCGAAGGCGACCGTATAAAGCCATTGCGGGTCGTCGCCGGCCCCCAACGCGGCGCTGTCGGGAAACACATGGCAGCCGCGCACCGCTTCGACGGTGCCGCGCTTGTCGCGGGCGTAGCGCGGCAGGCGGGTGTGGGTCGTCGGGTTGAGGTTGCGCGTCCTGACCGCGTCGCCTGGTTTGAAGCGCGCCGCTGCTGCGGCCGGGCGATCGTAGCGCAGGTACTGCGGGGTCTTGGCGTCCTCCAAGGTCAGTTTGCGGTTCAGCCGCAAGCCCGGCCGCAGCGAGCGGCCGGCGGCCAACTCGTCGTCGCCGACCAAGCCATGCGCGACGAGCCGTTTCTCCAGTCCGAGGAACCAGCGCTCATAATAGGACGCCGCGAGATAGGTTAGCGGTGGCAGGGTTTCGAGCGAGGCCCGACCGCCGTCGATCGTCCACATCCCGGTAAAGCCCATCGCCCGCTGCATTGCGTAAACCCGGCCCTCCCACGCCGAGTGAAACGGCGGCTCGTGCGGCTCGGCGACAACCGGGCCGAACCCGTGCATGCCGCCCATGTCGTGGATCGTGTTGCTCATCAGCCGATCTCGCCCGGCGATTTGGCAAGCCCGGTGCCGACCATGCTGTCCCGCGTGACGAGCCGCGCCAAGTCCTCCTCGCTCCACCCCTCGGTGCCTTGGGGTCGCATCGGCACGACGAGGAAGCGCGTTTCGGCCGTCGAATCCCATACCCTGATCTGCGTGTCGGGCGGCAGCTTGACGCCGAATTCGGAGAGCACGCCCTTCGGGTCGATGACCGCGCGCGAGCGGTACGACGCCGATTTGTACCAAACCGGCGGCAGGCCGAGAACCGACCATGGATAGCAGGAGCACAGCGTGCAGACGACGATGTTATGAACCTGCGGCGTGTTCTCAACCGCGATCAGATGGGCCGCGACCGGATCGAACCCGGCCAGCGCATTGACGGCCTCGGTCGCATCTTCCAACAGGCGGCGTTTGAATTCCGGTGCGCTCCAGGCGCGTGCAACGACACGCGCGCCGATATGCGGGCCGATCCGGGTTTCGGCATTCTCAATCAGCTGATCGAGCGCCGCCGGATCGACATAGCCCTTCTCGGTCAGAATCGTCTCGAGCGCGCGTACGCGCAGTTGCATCTCGGACAATTCCGAGCCGTGCTGATCGTCGTGGGGGTGATGCTCATCCGCCATTACGCGGTCCTCCGCCATGCCGTCTTGCGGCAAGCTTGCATGCGCGCAGCGCGGCTGGCAATGGCGGCGAGGCCGCACCGGTTAGGGCAGCGGGCGCGGTCGGCGCTGCCGCGGTCGACCCTGTGACGCATCGCCGTCGAAGGATAAACGCCGGCGGCCCGACGAGCCGCCGCGCAACATCAACGGCGAACCGCTTTGCCGCGATCCGCACTGACGGTCAGGCGGCGGGATGAAGACTGCCGAGGTAGCGCCTCAGGTCGACCTCGTCGATCTGGTCGGGCAGCAGGAAGAGGCCGGCGTATTCCTTGTAGACCCCGGCCTTGAGGAACAATTCAAAGAGATCGGGGTCGATATGGCGCTCGCGGCTCATGCTCGCCATGATCTCGACGCATTCCGACAAGGTCTTGCGCGCCTTGTAGGGGCGGTCGCGGGCGGACAGCGCCTCAAAGATGTCGGCGATCATCATGATCCGCGCCGGGATGCTCATCTGGTCGCGGGTCAGACCGCGCGGATAGCCGCTGCCATCCATCTTTTCGTGATGCCCGCCGGCCCATTCCGGCACCCGCCGTAGGTTCTTCGGAAACGGCAGCGCCTCCAGCATCATGATGGTCTGCACGATATGGTCGTTGATGTGGTAGCGCTCTTCTTCGGTCAGCGTGCCGCGGCGGATCGACAGATTGTGCAGTTCGCCGAGATTGGCCTTATGCGGCGGCGGCTTTATGACGAACCCCCAAGGATTGTCGGGGGTAAGCGGCGCGGCATCGTGCGCGAGGAGGTGCGCCGGCTTGTCGGCCAGCAGATGCTCGACGACCGGCGGCGTCTCTTTTCGCTCCGGCTGGCGGGCGCTTTCCTCCCACGACAGACCGAGCCGGTCGTCGAGCGTGCGCCGCCATGTCACCGCAGCGATCCGCTCGAGGCGCGCGACCTTTTCCGGCGCCATGGCTTCACCGCCGATGTTGCACTCGCCGACGAAGGCGAAATCGTCGTCGAGCTCGACGAGGCGGGCGTCGCGTGCGGCGCGCAACGCCGCTTCATCGCCGCCGGCCAGAACCCCTCGCAGATAAGCGATCTCGACGTCGCGCTTGACGACCTCGAAGCGGGTGCGGATCTCATGGATGCGGTTGTAGATCGTCTCCAGCTTCGTTGCCTTGTCGGCGACAAATTCGCGCGTCGTCACCTTGCCGCAGTCGTGCAGCCCGCCGGCCACTTCGAGTTCGTACCATTCGTCCTCGTTGAGATGAAAATCGGCGAGCGGCCCGTCGGTTGCCGCATCGGCGGCGCGCGCCAGCATGTTGGTCAGTTCCGGGACGCGGTGACAATGGCCGCCGGTATAGGGCGATTTGGCATCGATCGCGCCGGCGAACACCCTGAGGATCGCGCGGAACAGATTCTTTTGCGCGTCGATCAGCATCTGGTTGTCGAGCGCCACGGCGGCCTGGCCGGCGAGCGCCTCGATGAACGGCACGATGTCGATCGAGAACGGCATCGTCACGCCGGCTTCGGAGCGGGCGTTGATCAACTGCAGGACGCCGACGACCTCGGCGTCGTGATTCTTCAGCGGCACGGTCAGAAACGACTGCGAACGATAGCGGTTGCGCTCGTCGAACGCGCGCGTACCGCTGAAGTCGAACCCCGGGGCGTTATAGGCATCGGGCAGGTTGATCGTCTCGCCGCGGAGCGCAGCGGCCGCTGCGACGTTTTTGTAATTGGGCGCGCCTTGTTTGTCGCGCAGCGGCACCGGGCCGAACGGCACCGGCGCGCCGGTCGTGCCGCCGAGCGCGATGCCGAGCGTATCGTTAAGCACGATCGCGAAGGTCAGCTCGCGGCCGTCATCGCTCACCAGATAGATCGTGCCGCCATCGGCATTGGTCAGTTCCTTGGCGCCGCGGAGGATCATTTCCATCAGCCGGGTGAAACGCCGCTCGGCCGACAGCGCGATGCCGAGTTCGATCAGCCGCCGATAACCGGTGACCCGATGGGCACCGGCCGCATCAGACATGTCTCCCTCCCCGCCGGACCGCGGGTTGTTAACTGCGCGGTCCAGTATATCGGGTCGTCAGCGCCTCACCAAATCGGCGAGCGGCCGCCGTCCACATTGATCGAAGCGCCGGCGATGTAGCCGCCTTGGTCGGAGGCAAGGAATGTTGCGATCGCGGCAAATTCCTCGGCCCGGCCCATGCGGCCGAGCGGCACGTTTTCGCCGGCCTTTCTGATGTATTCTTCGAGCGACGCGTTTGTGCCCTCGGCGCGGTGGCGGCGGACGATCTGGTCGCTGACGATGATGCCGACATGCAGCGCATTGACGAGGATGCCGTGCGGCGCCCCCTCGTTGGCCAAAACCTTGGTCAGCGCGAGGCCGGCGGCGCGGCTGACCGAGGTCGGTACGCTGCGCGGCCCCGGCGCCTTGGCGCCGATGTTGAGGACGTTGATGATGCGGCCCCAATGGCGCTCCCGCATCTGCGGAAAGACAAGCCGCGCCAGGCGGATCGCGGCGAACAGCTTAAGGTCGAAATCGCCCTGCCAGTCTGCGTCGGTGACGGTCTCGAACGGCTTTGCCATCGATTGGCCGGCATTGTTGACGAGGATGTCGATCTTGCCGAGTTCCGTCATCGCCTGATCGTAGGCGCGCTGCAGCGGCGCCGCCTGCGACACGTCGCAGCTGATCGCCGCGACCTTGCGGCCGGGCGCGCCGGCCAGGATGTTCTGTTTGGCCTCGGCAAGCGTGCCGGGGTCGCGTGCGAGGATCGCGACATCGGCCCCCGAGGCCGCAAATTCCTGTGCGATCGCAAGGCCCAGCCCCTTGCTGCCGCCGGTGATGAGTGCAGTTTTGCCGTCAAGCCGAACGTCCATTGATCCCCTCCTCTATGACGATCCGCCTACTTTGCCGTCAGATCGTCGATCGCGTCCATGTCTTCGCGCGACAACGCCCATCCCGCCGCCGCGACGTTGGCGGCGACCTGCTCGGGCGTTGTCGCGCCGGCGATGACGCTCGCGACCCCCGGTCGGCACAAAAGCCAGCTGATCGCCAGCTCCAAGACGCTGCGGCCGCGCGCGGCGCAGAAATCGCCGAGCCGCTCGACGATCTCCCAATTCCGTTCGGTCAGGTAACGCTCGGCAAGGCGCGGCGTCTTTGTCAGCCGGGCGCCTTCGGGCATCGGCGTGTTGCGGCGGTACTTGCCGGTGAGGAGCCCATTGGCGAGCGGCGAGAACGGGATGAGGCCGAGGCCGTAGGATTGGATGACCGGCATCAACCGCTCATCGAGCTCGCGCTCCAACAGGCTGTAGCGCTCCTGGCACGACACGAAACGGTCGAGGTTGAAATGCGTCGCAGTCCACTGCGCCTCGACGACCTGCCAAGCCGCGAGCGTCGAACAGCCGATATAGCGGACCTTGCCTTGC
This sequence comes from Alphaproteobacteria bacterium, assembly GCA_030042035.1. GTDB lineage: Bacteria > Pseudomonadota > Alphaproteobacteria > ATCC43930 > CGMCC-115725 > DATARH01. Next base: position 14,712 of record JASIAN010000151.1, read on the forward strand.
CGCACGAGGTCGTCGAGCGCGCGCAGCGTCTCCTCGATCGGCGTACGCGGGTCGGCGATATGCTGCTGATAGAGATCGATCCAGTCAGTGTTGAGGCGTTTGAGGCTCGCCTCGACCGCCGCCATGATGTAACGGCGCGAGGCGCCCTGCAGGCGGCCGTCTGCGCTCATCGGGCGGGCGAACTTGCTGGCCAGCACGATATCCTTGCGCCGGGCGCCGAGGGCGCGGCCGAGATATTCTTCCGAAGCGCCGCGCTCGCCGTAGGTGTCGGACGTGTCAAAGAATGTGACGCCGAGATCGAGCGCCTGGTGCACGACGGCGCGGGTCTCGGCCGTGCCGATGCGGGCGCCGAAATTGTTGCAGCCGAGGCCGACTGCCGAGACGATGAGGCCGGAGCGGCCGAGATTGCGCTGTTCCATGAGGCTCGCTGCGAATTATCTGAGACGCAGGCACTATAGAGCACGTCGGATCGCTTCAAGCGCAAGAGGAGGAGGCCGATGGTTGATCGGGCTTCATCGGTGGCGCGCTACCGCGGCAATCTGCAGGGCGAAGTCGACAGCGCCGCGCTTTACCGCGCGATGGCCGACGCCGAAAAGGACCCGCATCTGGCCGAGGTCTACCGCCGGCTCGCGTCGGTCGAGGAGGCGCACGCCGAATTTTGGAAGAAGCAACTGAGCCGGCTGGGTGCCAAGTTCACAACCGGGCGGCCGGACTGGCGCACGCGTGCGCTGATCTGGCTGGCGCGCCGCTTCGGGCCGCAATTTGTGCTGCCGACGCTCAGCACATTGGAACAGCGCGACGTCGGCCAGTACGACCTGCAGCCCGAGGCGGTCGCCGGCGGCCTGCCGGCCGCCGAGCGTTCGCACAACCGGGTCGTCGAGGCCATGGCCGCAGCGATGCCGGGCGGCGCCACCGGCAGCTCGCTGGCGCGGCTCGAAGGCCGCCACCGAGCAGGCGGCAACGCGCTGCGCGCCGCCGTGCTCGGCGCCAATGACGGACTGGTCTCCAATTTGAGCCTCGTCATGGGCGTGGCCGGCGCCGAGGTTGCCGGCGGCACGATCCTGTTGACGGGGCTCGCCGGCCTTGTCGCCGGCGCCTGCTCGATGGCGATGGGCGAATGGCTGTCGGTGACCAGTTCGCGCGAGCTGGCGCAGCAGCAGATCGCGGTTGAGGCCGACGAATTACGCCGCATTCCCGAGGAGGAACTCGAGGAAATGGTGCTGATCTACCAGGCGAAAGGGCTCGACGAGGCGACTGCGCGAACGCTCGCCGAGCGGCTGATGGCCGATAAAGAGACCGCGCTCGACACGCTGGCACGCGAGGAATTGGGGATCAATCCCGAGGACCTCGGCGGTTCGCCGTGGGCGGCGGCAGCGGCCTCGTTCGGGCTGTTCGCGGCCGGCGCGATCTTTCCGGTGGCGCCTTATTTTGTGCTCGGCGGCTGGGCGGCGCTGGCCGCTGCGCTCGCCGCCAGCGGCATCGCACTCGTCTTGATCGGCGCCGGCACGTCGCTGTTTACCGGCCGCGGCGTCGTCTTTTCGACCAGCCGCCAGCTCTTGATCGGCTATGCGGCGGCCGCCATCACCTACGGCATCGGCCGGCTCGTCGGCGTCACGCTCGGGGGCTGAGCGGCACCCTCAACGCGCCGTCTGGAACGATGCGCAGCCAGGCGGCATTGCCTGGCGGTGCCGCATGCGCGCCGCACTTCGATTGAGCCAGATCAACGCCGGCCGCCGCGCCGGCTGCCACAGTGGCGCCGTCGCGGCCGCCGAAGCCGCCTTCGCTCAAGGAGATCGCTGATGGCCAACACTTCTGTCGAAGTCAAGAAGGCCGGTACCGCCCCGGTGCCGGTCGCCGATCCGTGGCGCTCGTTGCGCAGCGAAATGGACCGCCTGTTCGACCGCTTCTCGGGTGCCTTCGGTATGCCATCGCTGCGCCGCATGTTCGACTGGGAGCCGGCGCTGCGCTACGAGACCTCGTTCACCTTCGCCGCCCCGTCGGTCGATGTCGCCGAAGACGACAAGGGCTACAAGATCACCGCCGAATTGCCCGGCCTCGAGGACAAGGACGTCGAAGTCACCGTTACCGGTGACATGCTCCTGCTGAAAGGTGAGAAGAAGGAGGAAACCGAAAAGAAGGGCAAAAACTATTATATGAGCGAGCGGGCATACGGCTCGTTCCAGCGCTCCTTCGCATTGCCGGACAATGTCGACCGCGACAAAATCACCGCTGACCTGGCGAAGGGCGTATTGACGATCACGCTGCCGAAAACCGCCGAGGCGCAGCAGCCGGCAAAAAAAATCGAGGTCAAACCCGCCGCCTGACGCCGGCCCCTTCGCCGCTCGTGGCCGCAGCCGCGAAGGCGGCCGCGGCTCGAGGCCGCTTAGCCGTGCGGGTGAACGGGGTCGATCCAGCGCACCGCTTCGGGCTTCTCGACCGGCTCGATATCGAGATTGACGACGACATTCTCATTGTCGCTGCGCACCAGCACGCATTCCAATGTTTCGTTGGCGAGCGCGTTGATCTCTTGGTGCGGCACATAAGGCGGCACGAAGATGAAATCGCCGGGCCCGGCCTCGGCAACGAATTCGAGACGGTCGCCCCAGCGCATGCGGGCCCGTCCTCGGATCACATAAATGACGCTTTCGAGCGCACCGTGGTGATGCGCGCCTGTCTTCGCGTCGGGGTGGATTTTGACCGTGCCGGCCCACAGTTTCTTGGCGCCGGCACGGGCAAAGTTGATTGCTGCGGCGCGGTCCATGCCGGGCGTCTGCGCGGTGTTGGGATCGAGTTGATCGCCGGGGATGACCTTGACCCCCTGCGTCTTCCAATCGATCGCGCCCGACTCGCGGTGATCGCTCATCCCGTTGTTCCCCGGCCTCGCAGCTTGCCCTGCAGCCCATTGTATGGAGCGCCGCCGGCTATTTCAACAGACAGAGAGTGAGGTTGAATTTCATAAACGGCTATCTGTTTGTATAATGCCAGTCGGATTTGCAAACCGCTCTGCCACTCCTATTTGATGACCACCAGGATGGAGGGGCCGGAATGTTCCAGAAATCTGCCGCTGCGGCGGCCTTGCTGTTGCTCGTTGCGGCGCCGACCCTCGCGCAGACGCCGCCGCGGCGCATCCGCGGTACAATCGACGAGGTTGCCGGCAACGCGCTGACGATAAAAACCGACGGCGGCAGCGACACGACCGTCCTCCTCACGGCGAAGACCCGGATCGACACTTTCGCCCGAAAGAGCCTCGCCGACGTCAAGCCTGGCGATTTCCTGGCGTCGACCGGCATCCGCGGCAAGGACGGCAAGATCCACGCGATCGAGGTGCGCATTCTGCCGCACCCGGCCGCCAACGGCGGCCGACAGTTCCCGTGGGACCTTGGCGCCGACAGCGTCATGACCAACGCCACGGTCGGCACCGTTACGAAGGCACCCGCGGGTGAGGTGGTGCACGTCACCTGGAAGGGCGGGCAGTCGCAATACAGCATCGGCCCGGGCGTGCCGGTGCTCGCCCCCATTTCCGGCTCACGGAGCCTCCTGAAACCGGGCGCGGCGGTGTTTGCGGTCGCCAGCGTAGCGCCCGACGGCCATCTGACGGCGCTCTTCATGTATGTCGAGAGCAACGGCATCAAGCCACCGCTGTGAGGACCGATGCCGAGCGCGGCGATGAAATACCCGTGGAACGACTATCGCGGTCGCCTGTCGCCGCTGAAGCTGTCGGTGTTTGTCGCGCTCTTCCTGCCCTGGCTGTGGGTGGCGCTGGCGCTGTCGGCGGGCTGGCTCGGCGCACGGCCGCTCACCGAGGCGATCCATCAGATCGGGCTGTGGACGATCCGGTTCATCTTTCTTGCGCTTGCGGTGACGCCGCTGCGCCAGGCGCTACAGTGGCCGCGGCTGATCCTGGTGCGGCGGATGATCGGCGTTGCCGCCTTCGCCTACGGCCTGACGCATATCTCGCTCTATACCGCGCAGCAGGCCTTCGACATCGGCAAGGTGGCGAGCGAAATCGTGCTGCGCATCTATCTGACGATCGGCTTTGTCGCGCTGCTTGGACTTGCCGCGCTCGCCGCAACCTCGACCGACGGCGTGGTGCGCCGCATGGGGCGCAATTGGCAGCGGTTACATCGCCTCGTCTATGCGATCGCGCTGCTCGCGGTCATCCATTTCTGGATGCAGATGAAACTTGAGGTCTGGGAGCCGACGATCATGGCCGGGCTCTATGCCTGGCTGATGGGTTACCGTTTGTTGGCGCTACGGTTTGCCACCCGCGGACGCCTGCCGCTCGTCTGGGTCGGCGTGCTCGCGGTCGTTGCCTCGGTCGTGACGGCGGGCGGCGAGGCGATTTATTTCCATTTTGCGTATCATGTCGGCATGTGGCGCGTCATCGCGCTCAACTGGTCCCTGATGACCGGGGTTCGGCCGGCCGATATCGTGCTTGGCATCGGCCTGGGGATCGCCGCCGCGGGCGTGCTGCGGGCTTGGCTGGTCTCGCCGGCGAGGCGCCGACCTGGCTTCGCCTGAGGCGCACGGACGCGCCCAATGGACGATCGCGGCGACCTGCGGCGCGAATTGATGGCGGTGTTCGACGACCTGCCGGCGCCGCTGCGCGAGGCCATCAACTACGCTCCCGAGCCGCTCGATCCGAAGAGCCTCGCCGCGCTGTGCCGCAAGCACGGCGCCGGCAATGTGCTGGCGATGATCGAATTGCGACGCCGGCGCGCCGGCAGCCGTGACGCCCGCTGATCAACCGCCCGCGACAGCGAAAAAGAGTGCACGCGATGTGCTTTGCACTTCGCCGATCCGACGTCTCAAGTCGCGCGCCAGCCCGCCGCTGCCGGACCGCTCGGCGGCGGTGCGGCGGCAGTCGAGGCAGGCAAGCTGAGCCGCGGCGATGCCGAGTTCAGCATCGCGCCGGTCTCGCGCATCATCGGGCCGCTCGCCCTGCAGCACCAGTTCGAAGACCGAGCCGAGCAGCCGTCGCGGGTCGAGCGGCCGGTTGACAATCGCCGCACCGCCCGCTTCCGCCGGCGGCATTGCGGCAGGCGCCGGGACGAGAATGATTGGAAGCCCGGGCCGGCAGAGCCGCGCTTGCCGCACGAGTCGGCCGCAGTCCTCGCTTTGTGGCGCCAGCACGATCGCCGCAACATCCTGATGCGCGAACGCCCTCAACGCGCTGCCCGGATCGGCCGCTGCCCTCACCGAAAACCCCGCATCGGCGATCGTCGCGGCGATCCGCCACCGCTCGCGATGATCGTCGGCCACCACCAGGATATTCGGTCTTTCACAAGCCATCGCGACTGCGTTTGGCCGTCGGGACCGCCACTATCGCAGCCGCCGGTTAAGGCATGGTTTGCGAGGATCTAGAATCGGTTGGCTTTGACGGGAGACAGGCGCGCGGCCGATCGCTGCCGAGGCCGGCAAGTTCGCGGGTGCGGCGCAGGTCGGCCTCGACCATTTCCTGTACGATCTCCGCAAATCCGATCGTCGGCTCCCAACCCAGTTGCGCTTTCGCCTTTGCTGCATCGCCGGTCAGCGCATCGATGTCGGCCGGCCGAAGCAGGCCGCGATCGACCTCAACAAAATCGTCGGCGTCAAGCCCGACATAGGCAAATGCCAGCCCGCAGAACTCCCGCACCGACCGCGCCCTGCCCGTTGCGATGACATAGTCGGCTGGGCTGTCCTGCTGCAGCATCAGCCACATCGCCCGCACATAATCACGCGCATGCCCCCAATCGCGCCGCGCATCCAGGTTGCCGAGCCGCAACTTCTGTTGCAGCCCGAGCTTGATGCGCGCGACCGCGCAAGTGATCTTCCGGGTGACGAATTCGACCCCGCGCAGCGGCGATTCATGATTGAACAGGATGCCGCTCGACGCGTGAAGCCCGTAGCTTTCCCGGTAGTTGACCGTCATGCCATGGGCGTAGAGCTTGGCCGCGCCGTAGGGCGAGCGCGGGCGGAACGGGGTCGTTTCGCACTGCCGCGGCTGCGCCGAGAGGCCAAACATTTCCGAGCTCGATGCCTGGTAAAACCGCGTGTCGAGACCGCTGATGCGGATCGCCTCCAACAGGTTGACGGCGCCGAGGCCGGTGACGAGGCCGGTAAGACAAGGCTGCTGCCACGAGGCCTGAACAAAAGACTGCGCCGCCAGATTGTAGATTTCCTGCGGTCGCACCCGGTCGAGAACGCGAACGAGGCTGGCAAGATCGACGATGTCACCGTCGTGCAGCTTCACTTGTTCGTCAATCCCGAGCCAAATCAGCCGAGAGCGGGCGAGCCCCGCGGAGGCGCTGCGGCGCACGAGGCCATGCACCTCGTAGCCCAGTCCGAGGAGCAATTGCGCCAGATAGGCTCCATCCTGGCCGGTAATGCCGGTGATCAAGGCGCGACGCATCTGCCAAATCCCGCAGCCTGGCGGCTACGCTGCCAGCCTAGCGGCTTAATCGCCGGTTGCAAATAGGTTACAGAAATTGACGCGAGCCCGCCGGTGGATCGTATTTGCCGGGCGCCGCCGCATGCAGCGGCTGCGGTTGACGGGCGGGGGCAAGGCTCGCTAGACCCTGCGGCGGAACGGAAGGGTGGGCGAAGATGAGCGACGCAGAACTGACCGACGGCTTTCATCTCGTCGTCGATGCGCTGCAGCTGAACGGGATCGACACGATTTTCGGGGTGGCCGGCATCCCGATCACCGATCTGTTACGGCTGGCGCAGGCGAAGGGCATTCGCTATTTCGGCTTCCGCCACGAGCAGTCGGCCGGCAATGCCGCGGCGATCGCTGGGTTTCTGACGCAGAAGCCCGGCATCTGCATGACCGTCTCGGCGCCCGGTTTCCTCAACGGCATGGTCGCGCTCGCCAATGCGACGACCAACTGCTTCCCGATGATCCTCGTCAGCGGGTCGTCAGACCGCGCGATTGTTGATTTGGAACAAGGCGATTACGAGGAACTCGACCAACTCAGCGCCGCCCGCCCCTACGCCAAGGCCGCCTATCGCATCAACCGGCCGCAGGACATCGGCACCGGCATCGCGCGGGCGATCCGCGCCGCCGTCTCCGGGCGGCCTGGCGGCGTTTATCTCGATCTGACGGCCGAGGTGCTGGGGTCGGCGCTCAATGCCGAAGCGGGCCGGAAATCGCTCGTCAAGGTCGTCGATCCGGCACCGTCCGCGCCGCCCGCGCCGGAGGCCCTCGCGCGCGCGATCGCGCTGTTGGCGAATGCCGAGCGGCCGCTGGCGATCCTCGGCAAAGGCGCCGCCTATGCCCGCGCCGAAGCCGAAATCCGCGCATTTCTCGAAGCGACCGGCATGCCGTTTCTGCCGATGTCAATGGCGAAGGGGCTGCTGCCCGATGACCATCCGCAATCGGCGGCCGCGGCGCGCTCTTATGCGATCGGCAACGCCGATGTCGTGCTGCTCGCCGGCGCGCGGCTCAACTGGCTTCTGTCGCACGGCCGCCCGCCCTTGTGGAACGAGAATGCGCGGCTCGTGCAGGTCGACATCTCGCCGACCGAGATCGACAGCAACCGCGCCATCGCCGCGCCAGTCGTCGGCGACATCAAGTCCACCTTCGCGGCACTCAATGCCGCTATGAGGCCGGGACAGATCCGGCGCCAGGCGGCCTGGATGGACGAGATCGGCAAGAGGAAGCAGCAGAACATCGAGCGCATGGCGGCGCGGCTCAACGCCGATCCGTCGCCGATGAATTTCTCCTCCGCGCTGCGTGCGGTGCGCAACGCGCTCGCCGCCCATCCCGATGTCTACATTGTCAACGAAGGCGCCAACACGTTGGATTTCGGGCGCAATATCATCGACATGAACCTGCCGCGCCACCGCCTCGACAGCGGCACCTGGGGCGTCATGGGGATCGGCATGGGCTATGCGATCGGCGCCGCCGCGGTGACCGGCAAACCGGTTGTCGCGATCGAGGGCGACAGCGCGTTTGGCTTCAGCGGTATGGAAGTCGAGACGATCTGCCGCTACGAATTGCCGGTCACGACAATCATCTTCAACAACAATGGCGTCTATCGCGGCGATCCGGCGGGCCGGCCCTATTCGCCGACCGGCCTCCTGCGCGATGCGCGCTATGACCGGATCATCGAGGCGTTCGGCGGCAAGGGCTATCACGTGACCGATACGCCGGGCCTTGGCGGCGCCCTCGCCGAGGCCATCGCGAGCGGCAAGCCGGCGCTGATCAACGCCGTTATCGATCCCACGGCCGGCACCGAAAGCGGCCACATCCAGAACCTCAATCCCAGAAGCGCTGCGCAAGCGCGCTAGCCGCCAGCGCATGATCCTCGATCGCAATGCGGCGCGCGAGCAAGGCGAGGTTGGCGGCAGAAAAAACAACGGCGATCGCGATCGCGCCGAAGGCCAACGGCAACGTGGCAACCTCGACGGCGACGGTCGCATAATTGGGGTGACGCAGCCAGCGGTACGGTCCGCGACGCACGAGCGGCGCGCCTCGCAGCACGATGACGCGGGTCGTCCAGCGCCGCCCCAGGCTGGCGATGATCCAGAGACGCGCCAGTTGCAGCGCCGCGAAGAGTACGAGCAGCGGCCAATTGGGCGCGCGATCGGCCGGCACAAAGACGGCCAGCGCGGCGAGCCAACTCGCATGTAGCACGACAAACCACGGGTATCCGCGCCGATCTGCTTCGATGGCGCCCGATGCACGGAGTGAGCGGGTGTTGTGCGCCGCCAACGCCAGTTCGCTGCCGCGCTGTAGCACGACAACGCCGAGGACCGAGTAAAGGATGCTCAACTGTTTTCGAGCGCGACGAAGCCGGCGGTGAAGCCGGGGCCGAACGCGGTCATCAGTGCGCGCCGCCAAGACCGGTCGTCGCGTTCCTCCGCCAACAGCCGTTGCAAGACGAACAGCACGGTCGGCGCCGACATGTTACCGAAGTCGCGTAACACGGCGCGGGCGTCGGCGAGCGTGCCCGGCTCGAGCGCAAAGGCCTGCTCGCAGGCGTCGATGACTTTGGGGCCGCCGGGATGGCAGACAAAACGGTCGATATCGCTGATTGCCATCCCGTGCTGGGCCAGAAATCCGCTCGCGGCCTCACGCAACCGGCCGGCGACGAGGCGTGGGATGTCGCGGGAGAAGATCGGCTTCAGCCCATCTGCTGCAACATCCCATCCCATGATATCGAGGCTCCTCGGCCAGGTATGCTCGCCGCTGGCGAGGATCGCAGGCCCGCTGCCGCGGCAACTGAGCAGAGCCGCAGCGGCGCCATCGCCGAATAACGCCGCACCGACGATGTTGCTCTTGCCGGCATCGCCCTCACGGAACGTCACCGAGCATAATTCCACGACGAGCAGCAACGCCGGGCGGTCCCGCATCGCCGCCGCCAGGGTCGCGGCGTGGGCCAGGCCGATGGCGCCGCCCGCGCAGCCAAGTCCAAAGATCGGCAGCCGGTGTATATCGGGGCGCAGGCGCAGCCGCTCGATCAGCAACGCATCAAGGCTCGGGGTGGCGATGCCGGTCGTCGAGACGGCAACGATCGCCCCAATGTCTGCGGGTGCAAGGCCGACCCGATCGAGCACTCGGCTGGCAGCGCGCTCCAGCAGCTCGACAGCTTCTCTGAGGTAATGCCGATTGCGCTGCGCCCAATCGTGAGGCTCGGCAAACCAATTGAGCGGGACCGCCGAATAGCGCCGCCGTACTCCGCTGCTGGCAAAGACCCGCAGGAGCCTGACGAGGTCCGGGGCGGCGGCAAACACGCGCGTCGCCAGCTCGGTAACCGCATCCTGGTCGAGCGAATGATCGGGAACGGCGGTCGCCAAAGCAACAAGACGCGGCAGCAGGGACATCATACGATGTTCGCCTTAATAGAACGCTACCGTATTGTTTACTTAACTGCAGCGCCTGCGCCAATGGAGATTTTCGCGTGTCGGCGAGAATTACCGGGTATCGTGAGTTGCAGGGACGCCACAAGGGAACCGGTCGGGTCTGACCGGCCGGCAGCGCGACGCGGTCCGATTCCCGTGCGACGCCACACGCTGCTCAATGCCGAGGGGACGAGACGCAAATGGCCGGGCGAGGCCCAGCCATTTGCGCGTACCCGTTGCGCCGTTGCGCGCCCGGCCGGCGCGAAACCGGCAGTTTTTTCCCGAGTGCGTGAGGCGTCGCGGTCAGTCGCGCCGCGTGCCGAACAGCTGCAGGAGGAACATGAACAGGTTGATGAAGTCGAGATAGAGCGCCAAAGCCCCCATCACCGCGGTCTTCGTCGCGGTCTGCCCGTCGGCGTATTGATAGGAGAAATACATCTCCTTGATGCGCTGGGTATCCCACGCGGTCAGCCCGACGAACACAAAGACGCCGATGACCGAGATCGCGAAGTAGAGCGCCGGCGACTGCAGGAAGATGTTGACCAGCATCGCGATGATGATGCCGATCAGCCCCATGAACATGAACGCGCCCATGCCCGAGAGATCGCGGCGGGTCGTGTAGCCATAGAGGCTCATGCCGGCGAAGGTGCCGGCCGTGATGAAGAACACGCGGGCAATGCTGGCGCCGGTGTAAACAAGGAAAATCGTCGACAGCGACAGGCCCATAATGCCCGCGAACAGCCAGAACAAGAGCTGCGCCGTGCTCGCCTGCATCCGGTTGATGCCGTAGCTCAACGCCATCACAAAGCCCAAGGGCGCCAGGATGACGAGCCACATCAGCGGCGTGCGGTAGATGTGGGCGATGAAGCTGTCGGCTCCTCCGAGCGCGGCGCCGTACGCGACGATGCCCGTCAGCGCCAGGCCGGAGGCCATGTAGTTGTAGACGCGGAGCATGTAGTCGCGCAGGCCGACATCGATCTCGACCCCCGCGCCAGCCGCCGGCCGCACCGTCCAGCGGGGCTGCTCACCCAAAGCCATAGAACCCCTCCAAGGAGAGTCGCGAGGCCTAATCCTCGGCGCTCGATATTGGCGGGCCATCGCGGCTTTTCAATGACGCAAGCCGGTCGCGATTGACGCATTGATGATCAGAAAGCGCATCCGGATCGTCTTTCCGGCTTCATTGCCGGCATCGCTGGCGTCATTCTGTACGCGCCAGCAGGGCAAGGGGAGTGGTGCCATGTTCATCGTCGATTCGCAAATCCATCTGTGGGAAGACGCCCGCATGTCGGCGCAGCACCGACAGATCCCGACCTATTCAGTCGGCGACGCGCTGGCGGAGATGGCGGGCGCCGGCGTCGATGCCGCCGTCATCCATCCGCCCTCGACGCTCGGCGAAAAGGTCAACGAGATCGCCGTCGCGGCCGTCACAGCGCATCCGGACAAATTCTGCATCCTCGGCCATTTCGACCTGCAGGCGGCGAACCGCGAGGAGATCGTGCGGCATTGGCGCGAGCGGCCGGGCATGCTCGGCTTCCGCTTTACGTTCAACCAGCCGCACCAGCAGAGCTGGTGGACGGACGGCTCGCTCGGCTGGTTCTGGGCCGCCTGCGAGCGCGAGAAGCTGCCGATCGGCCTCCTCGCCGGCGGCCATATGGCGGCTTTCGGCGACATTGCGCGGCGCCATCCCGGCCTCAAACTGCATATCGACCATTTGGGCCGCGGCGGCGGCGCCGGCGGCAAGGACGATGCCGCGTTTGAGAATCTCGGCGACATGCTGGCGCTCGCCAAACTGCCCAACGTCGCGGTGAAATTGTCGGGCGCGCCAAGCTATTCGAGCGACGCTTATCCCTGGCACAACATCCACCCGCATATCCGGCGCATCGTCGATGCGTTCGGGCCGGAGCGCTGCTTCTGGGGCACCGATATCACCCGCATGCCGTGCAGCTATCGGCAATGCGTGACGATGTTCACCGAGGAGATGCCGTGGCTCCAGGGCCGCGAATTGGAGCTCGTGATGGGCCGGGCAATCTGCGACTGGCTCGGCTGGCGCCCGCCGGGGATTGCCTGATCAGCCGGCCGCTTCGAGCGCCGGCGCGGCAGAAGCACTGGTCTCGGCCGCGATCAATTGCTCCATCAGGCGGCGGAACTGGTTGAGCGCATGGTCAGCGCGGATGCCAAGCATGCGCGGCTCCGGCGTGCGCGCGATGACCCGCGCCTGCGCCTCGATCATCGCGTTGTCCTCGGCGAAGGCGCGCTCGAACAGGGCGAGCTGCTGGCGTGAATCCTCGGCGCTCGCAATGTCTTTCGGCAGGCAGCCCGAGTAGTAATAGATCGTGTGCCGTTCATCGATCGGCGTCACCGCCTGCGACGTCGTCGTCTCAGTCAGCGGCGCGGCATCGGGATCGGGCCCCATATCGCCGCGCGCCGCTGCCGTGCCGACCGGGTAGGTCTTTGTGTGCAACAGGAAAATGCCCGGCACCATGTAATCGTAGCTGGCCCACATATCGACGCGGCTGATGCCGCCCGCCATCTTGAGATAGGCGGGGCTCGGATTGTTGACGACCCAGCGCGCGATCCTGAGGCCGCGCGGGATCGGGGTGATCGTCGGCCGGCTTTCGGCCCAGCTCATGCTGTTGCGGCCCAGCGTGTTCTCGTGCACGTAGCTCAGATGCGCGAGGTCCAACAGGTTGTCGTTGATCAGCTGGTAGTTGGCCTCGTACGCCAGTTCGCCCGTCTGCATCCACCATTCGGGATCATTGTGATAGAGGGCGGGCGGGATCAGCGCCGGATCGCCGAGCGCCGGGTCGCCCATCCACAGCCACACCCAAGAATCCTGCTCGACCGTTGGATAGGCGCAGACGCGCGCCTGCGGCGGTACGACGTTCTGCCCCGGAATCTCGACGCACGCACCCGACGGCGCGAATTTGAGGCCGTGATACATGCAGCGCAGATCATTTCCCTCGATCCGACCCTTCGACAACGGCGCCAAACGATGGCAGCAGCGGTCCTCAAGTGCGGCGACTGTGCCGGCCGCCTGGCGATAGAACACGATCGGCTCGCCGAGGAGCGTCCGCGCCACCGCCTGACCCGCCGGGAAATGATGGCTCCAGCCCGCGACATACCAGCAATTACGCAGAAACATCGGCAAGCCCTCCCACCGCGGCCGAGGTGCGCCGCGGGCGCCATTCTAGCGGCCGCGCGCCGGCAATCGATCGGAAATCGCGTGTTATGCCGGGAAGTACGCAGCAGAGAAAGGTCGCGACGGCACCGGCGAAGGCGCCGTTCGGAAACGTGAGTTCGGTCACGTTCATGCGGTAGAGCCGCCCGGCCACTGCCAAGCTCGGGCAGCGCTGCTGGGCGCGCGCCCGCCTCGCCGGGCTGATGTCGATGCCGGAAAATTCAGCTCCCGGCGGATAGAATTCGCAGTTGCGGCCGGTGCCGAGGCCGGCATCAAGCAGGTTCCCCACCATGCCGCGAAACAAGAGTGGCCGGATCGCTCGATAGCGCCACCGCTCGAACGGCCGATCAAGCAAGTCGTAGAACGGCGCGATGCGTTCATAGCGGTCGAGGTTGGCGGTTTCCATCGGCCTCGCCTTAATCCTCCGCGCGCACCTTGACGTAAGAGCCGGGCGCATCCTCGATCGGCTTGAGCTTGCCGTCGCCGGGTTGCCGCGCCGGCACCTCGTCGCCGGCGTATTGCGAAACCCACGTCTCCCACACCGGCCACCAAGAATCCGCCACTTGCGTCGCGCCCTTGAGCCATTCCTCCGCAGTCGGCGGGTTGTCGTCGCGCTCCCAATGGCCGTATTTGCTGCCCGGCGGGTTGACGACGCCGGCGATGTGGCCCGAAGCCGACAGCACGAACTTGACCGTTCCCGCATAAAGCTGCGTCGCGGCATAGGTCGAGCGCCACGGCGCGATATGGTCCTCGCGGGTCGATAAGAGGAACGATGGCGTCTTGACTTTTCTCAAGTCGAGCGGCACGCCGCCGAGCGTGATGCCGCCCGGCTCGACCAGCAGGTTCTTCTGGTACATGTTGCGCAGGTAAAAGCTGTGCATCGCCGCCGGCATGCGTGTCGAATCCGAATTCCAATACAAGAGGTCGAACGGAAACGGCTGCTTGCCGAGCAGATAATTGTTGACGACGAACGACCAAATGAGATCGTTGGCGCGCAGCATGTTGAAGGTCGCGTGCATGTCGCGGGCTTCGAGATAGCCCTTTTTGCTCATGCGTTCTTCCAATGACTGAAGCTGCTCTTCATCGATAAAGACCGAGAGCTCGCCGGCTTGTTTGAAATCGACCATCGTGACGAAATAGGTCGCGCTCTTGATCCTGGTGTCCCGCTGCGCCGTCATCCAGGCGAGCGTTGCGGCCAGCAGCGTGCCGCCGAGGCAATAGCCGATCACGTTGGCGGTGCGTTCGCCGGTCGCGTCCGCCATCGCGTCAAGCGCGGCAAGCGGCCCCTCGCGCATATAGTCCTCGAAGGTTTTCTGCGCCAAGCGCGCGTCCGGGTTGACCCAGGAAATGACGAATACCGTATGACCCTGCCCGACCGCCCAGCGAATAAACGAATTGCGCGGCCGCAGATCGAGAATGTAGAACTTGTTGATCCACGGCGGGATGATAAGGAGCGGCCGGCGTTTGACGGTGTCGGTCGTCGGCGCGTACTGGATCAGCTGCATCAGATCGTTCTGAAAGACGACCTTGCCGGGGCTCGCCGCAACGTTGTCGCCGATCTTGAACGCGGTCATGTCGGTCATGCTGATCTGAAGCCGCCCCTTGCCCCGCTCCAGGTCGTCGAGCAGGTTTTTCAGGCCCTGCACAAGGTTTTCGCCGCGGCTTTCGAGCGTCGCGCGCAAGACTTCCGGGTTGGTCAGCAGGAAATTCGACGGCGCCACCGCATCGACGAATTGCCGCGTGTAGAAATCCAGCTTGCGGGCGGTGTGCTCGTCGAGACCGTCGGCGCTCCTGACCTGGATCTGCAGCCAGCGCGCGGTCAACAGGTAGCTCTGCTTGATGAAGTCGAAAACGGCGTTGTCGCTCCACGCGCGGTCGCGGAAGCGGCGGTCCTCCGCCGCCGGCTCAACGAGCGGCGGCTCGGCCGGCCCGCCGAGGAAACGCTGTGTCGTCTGCTGCCACAGCTTCAGGTAATCCTGCCACAGTGACATCTGCGCCTCGACGAGACGCGCCGGGTTGACCAGCAGGCGCGCGGTCATTTCGAAAAACGCCGCGCCGAGCGCCGTCGGATCGGAGAGGCCGAGACCGTCGCCTTCCCTCCCCTGCCGCGCCAGGAAATCGGCGACGAGCCGCCGGCTCTTCTCGGCGATCTCGGCCCACTCTTCGGCCATCCGCCGCGACAGTTCGGCCGGGTCGGGCGGCGATCCCGTCGCGCCGTTTTCGCTGTTGCTCATCGTGATGACCCCAGCATTTGATAGCCCAAAATATGGTCATCACCGATGCGCACCGCTAACCCGTCAGATGCGCAGGAGCGCCGCGGGCGCCCTCCGAAGCGGCCGATGCCGGGACCGCTCGCCCCGCCCCTTCCTTCGCATCGCGTCGCGCATCGCTTGACAAGAAAAGGCGCCACCACCTTAGTCTCGGTTGACCGCAGACGCGGAGTCACAGTCGTCTCATCGAGCGACAACAGGGTTCGGCAGATGGCTTTGTGCGGGAGCCGAATTCGTGGCGACGGCGATGGTTTGCGTCGATCGATCGCGAGGATAGGCGCGATCTTCGGCGTCGCCCTCGTCGTCGCCGGCTGCAGCCAGGGGCTCGCGGCATGGCGCTCGCTGAAGGGTCTGAACGCCGACGATCCCAACCCGAAGACGGCGCCGTTCACCGGCAACATGGCCAACGCTTACGACCAGCCATACCCGAACCTCGCCAGCGTGCCGCCGCCGCCGACCGTGGAAACCAGCACCGCGGAGCGCCAGAAGCTGGCTCAGACGCTGATCGCCGAGCGCAACGCGACGGCGGTCTCGGGCGGTTCGCC
>JASIAN010000152.1 GCA_030042035.1 Alphaproteobacteria bacterium
ATTCGAGCGGCTGGGAGATGATCGGCTCGCCGGAAATGTTTCTCGCCGCGGCAGCGCAGCGCTCGGCGCGCATCAAGCTCGCCACCGGGGTCGTCTCGCTGCCCTACCACCACCCGTTCAACGTCGCACAGCGCATGGTCCAGCTCGACTGGATGTCGGGCGGCCGGGCGATCTTCGGGTCGGGCCCGGGCGCGCTCGCTTCGGATGCCCACACGCTGGGCATCGATCCGATGGTGCAGCGCGACCGCCAGGACGAGGCGATCGGCGTCATCCGGCGCTTGATGAGCGGCGAGCGGGTCACGCACAAGACCGACTGGTACATGCTGCAGGACGCACAGCTGCAGCTATTGCCGTTGCAGGAGGAGATGCCGTTTGCGGTCGCCTCGCAGATCAGCCCGTCGGGCATGACGCTGGCCGGCAAGCACGGCATCGGCGTCATTTCGATCGGGTCCTTGTCGGAAGAAGGTCTCAACGCGCTGCCGACGCAATGGGGCTTTGCCGAAGCGGCCGCCAGGAAGCACGGCACGAGTGTCGATCGCAAGGATTGGCGCGTATTGCTCTCCTGGCATATCGCCGAGACGCGCGACAAGGCGATCGAGGAAGCCCGCCGGGGCCTCATGCGTCACCACAACGAATACATCGTCGGCACGTTGCAGCGCCCGGGTGCGGCGCCCTTCAAGGACCCTGACGAGGCGATCGAAAAAACCGCGTACAGCGCGGCCGCGGCGGCGACGATCGGGACGCCCGACGATCTCGTCCAGCGCATCAAATCGGTGCTCGAGGTGAGCGGCGGGTTCGGCACCCTCGTCGGCTTTGTGCACGACTGGGCCAACCCGGAAAACACGGCGCGAAGCTGGGACATGGTGGCGCGCTACGTCGTGCCGGAGATCAACGGCTACCTTGCGGGTCTGCGCCGCTCGCAGCATTCGGTCGCGACCGAGCGCGGCGTCTTCGACCGCGCCAAGGAAGCGATCATGGCGAAGATCACCGAGAATGAGGCGGCGCGCGCCGCGCTCGCCGTCACTCGCGGCTCGCGCCTCGGCAATGTCGCGGCCTCGGCCGCCGTGCCAGACATCGACGCCGCCAACCGCACCCGCCCCGCGGCGGAGTAAATTGCGCAACCTTAACCCAATCTCATCACCTCTCGCGCAATTGTCGACGAGATTGCTTCGCTGCGCTCGCAATGACGTTGCCCTTAAATGTGATCATATAGATCCTGCCATTGCGGGTTCATCGCACTAATCAAGCCAATTTTCCTCTTACGGGAGCCCGCCTTTATCTGCTTCTCGCGGCTGATAGCCGTATAAGGATCGGTGAACGCCTCATAGTAGACAAGTTTCTGGACGTTGTAACGGGCCGTAAACCCGGAGATAAGCTTTTCTCTGTGCTGATAGACCCGCGCCTTCAGATTTCCAGTTACGCCAGTGTAAAGCACAGTATGTCGTTTATTCGTAAGAATATATACACAGTAAATCTTCTCCGTCATTGCGAGGAGCGGAGTGACGAAGCAATCTCCCTCCGATCAGCTTACATCAAAAACACGCCCTTGCCGGTCGTCTGCGTGTCGAACAGCTTGTAGGCCTCGTCCGCCTGATCCAAGCGCCAGCGATGGGTGAACAGTTTTTCGACGTCAATCCCGCGGTCAGCAACGAATTGCGCGCATTCCGCCTGGCCCATCTGCGAGAATGTCCACGACGCGACGATCGTCAGCTGTTTTCTCAGCATGTCCGGGCTGACATCGATCGTCACCTGGTTGCGCTCACCGACAAAGCAGGTCGTGCCCCACACCTTCGTTGCGCGTACGGCGGCGATGCGGCCCTCCGGCTGCGATGAGGTATCGAGCGTGAACTCGGCGCCGTAGCCATGCGTCAAATCCTTGATCGCGCCGACCGGGTCGTTCGAGCGCGGATTGACCGTCTCCCAGGCGCCGAAATCCTTGGCGCGCAACAGCCGTTCGGGGCTGACATCCAGCGCGATGACGCGCGCCCCCATCGCGCTCGCCAGCTGCGTCGCCGACAGCCCGACCGGCCCCTGCCCGAAAATCGCGATCGTGTCGTTGCCCGACAGCTTGATGCGCCGCAGCGCACCATAGGCCGTGCCGGTGCCGCACGAGATCGCCGCGCCGGTCGCAAACGACAATTCGTCGAGCAATGGTACCAGCGTAAAGGCCGGCACTTTCAGGTATTTGGCGTGGCCGCCATGGGCGTTATTGCCGTAGACCAGCACCGGCTGCTCCTGGCACAGCTGCGACCAGCCGGAGCGGCAGTGGTTGCACACGGTGCAGCCCTTGTAATGGTGCACCATGACGCGCTGGCCGAGTTGGGCCTGCGCCGCCGGCACGCCCGGGCCGATCGCGGCGACGACGCCGCACGGCTCGTGGCCGGCGATGACCGGCTCCGACGGCGCCGGGATGCCGCCGCTCGACCCGCCCGCCTTCGGCCGCCGGTACTGATGCAGGTCGCTGCCGCACATGCCCGACGCCTTCATTTCGATGACGACCTCGCCCTCGCCCGGCGTCGGGTCGGGAAATTCCATAAGGTCGAGCTGCCGTTCGCCGAGAAACACCACCCCGCGCATCGCTCCCTCCCCATCGTGCTCGGCGAAATACTAGCATTGCCTCCCGGCCACCGCTAATCGATGCCGCCGCGGCGCCAGTCGTAGACGTCGATCGTCTGGTAGATGCCGTGTCTGCAGTAAGGCTCGTCACGGAAGAAATCGTCGAGCGCGGCGCGGTTCGCAAATTCGTAGACCATTGCGCTGCCGCGCCAGACCTGCCCGTCGGCATCGGTCAGATAGCCGCGCGCCAGGCAATGGCCCGCGTCCATCGGCTGCAGATAGGCGCGGTGCGCCGGCACTATCGAGTTGCGGAAGGCCGTCATGCCCGGCTTGCCGATGCCATGAAAAAAGAAGCCGCTGAGGCCGGGGCGCAGCGGCGCTGTCGGCTGGCGCGTCGCCAGCGCGCAATGCCAGTCGCTCAATTCGTCGGTCTCAACGACGCCGTTTGCGGCCAAGGGGTCTTCGGCCATAAAGCGCGCGACCGCATCGGGCACATGGCCCGGCAGATCCGTCTGATAGAGATAGCCCTCCGGCGCGTCATCGCGAAAAATGGCCCCGAACGTCACCAGCGCATCGCGCCAGTTGCGCAGAAACCGCGCATGCTCCGATCGCATCGTGCGCGGCAGCCCGCCGAGATCGATCGTCGAGCGGCGAATCACGACCTGCGCCATTCATTGCTCCCCGGAGCGGGATTGCTTCGTCCCCGCGGGTTATTGCCCGCGGGTCCTCGCAATGACACCGATTTGCCATGTCATTGCGAGCGAAGCGAAGCAAGCCCGCCGATTTTAGTGAATTTCGTCCTGCTCCCGGTAAGCCTCGCGGAGGCGTTCAACCGAGAAACCGGGACGCTTTGACGCGTCGATCAGCACGCGCTCGCGGCGCGCCAACAGATCGGCGGCGGCCGGGATCTTGGCCACCGCGTCGGCCGGCACGACGACGGCGCCGTGGCGGTCGGCGTGGATCACGTCGTTGGCCGAGACGACCATGCCGGCAACGCTGACCGTGCCACCGAACTCGACGAGATGGACATGCGCGTGGCTTGGCATGACCGAGCCGGCCAGCACGAAAAACCCCGGCGACATCGCATCGAGGTCGCGCACCGAGCCGTCGGTGATGACGCCGATGCAGCCGAGGCCGGCGTGGACATGCGTCTGCACCTCGCCCCAGAACGCGCCGAAGCCGGTGTCGGGCGCATCGATATCCTGGATCACCGAAATGCTCGGCAAGGGCGCGGCGGCGATGTGTTCATAGTAGGCGAGGCGGATGCGGTTGGCGGCGTCGCGGTCGCGCGGGTGCGGCTCGCGCGAGCGGATCAGCGCGGTGCGGGCGAAGCCGACGACCGGCTTCAGTTCGGGAAACGGCGCGACGAGCGGCCGCCGCGTGAAGCCGATCGTGCGGCGCGCCGGCACGACGATTTCGAGCGCGTTGCAGATCGTCGGCGTATCATAGGCGCGCAGTGCGTCGAGCGCCTGGCGGTCGGGGAAATCGGGCATGGCACGGCTCCGGCGGTGAGAGGTCGCCCGAGGCTTAATCGCCCTTGCGGCCGCGCGGCAAGCGCTTTTCCGGTATGGTGTTGCCGTGCCACAGCGCGATGTCACCGGGGACGGCGGCCGGAGGAGGCTCTCGTGAGGTTCGTTGCGACGCGCGGTGCCTTTGCCGGGACCAATTCCGCCGCTCGATCGCGCCGGTACTGGTTCGCCCTGTTGTCGATGGCCGCGGTGGTGCTGCTCGCCGCCGCGCTCTCATCGATGCTGTCGCCCGCGCCGGCGCGGGCGAGCGCGCGGATCGATGTCGCGCACACGCAGCGCGACCGGCAGCGCGCCGACGCCTGCATTCTCGATGGCGTCGTCATCTATACCGATCCCTATATCGGCGGCCGCATGCGCCACCGGGAGATCGTCGCAAACATCGCGCAGATGTGCGCCCATCCATTTGCGCGGTACGCAGAGGATCGGGCGCTCGATGCGGCCGCGGTGCAGCCAGTGTTGCGGCGGATCATCGAAGCCGGGCTGCGCGGCCAATTCCACGAGGACGGCGGCAGCGAAGCGATGCGCGACGCCCGCTGACGCGGCGCGGGCCGCCAGCCATGCCCGCGGCGCAGAGCCAAGCCGCCGCGGGACAAGTTCATTTGCCGCGCCGCGATAAATGCGTAATCTGACCGTCGTTCGAAGTTTCGGCAGCCGGGTTCGGGCGCCCGCCCGCCCGCAACGACAGGAGAAAACGCATGGCCAAAGTTACCGGCGCCACGTTGATTGCGCGCAGCCTGAAGCAGCAGGGCATCAACCACCTGTTCGGGGTGGTCGGCTTCCCGGTCGGCCCGATCGCCGCGGCGGCGCAGCAGGAAGGCGTCAATTACATCGGCATGCGCAACGAGCAGGCCGCCTCCTACGCGGCGCAGGCTTACGGCTACCTGACCGGGCGGCCCGGCGCCTGCATCGTCGTGACCGGCCCCGGCGTCGTGCATGGTCTCGCCGGCCTCGCCAACGCGCAGCAGAACTGCTGGCCGATGATCCTGATCGGCGGCGCCTCGGAGACCTATCGCAGCGGCATGGGCGCCTTCCAGGAAGAGCGCCAGGTCGTGATCGCGACGCCGTTCTGCAAGTTCGCGCACGGCATCGAGAGCGTCCGCCGCATCCCCTATTATGTCGCCGAGGCGGTGCGCAACGCGACCTACGGCCGCCCGGGCGCCACCTATCTCGACATGCCAGACGACATCATCACGGGCGAATGCGACGAAGCTGAGGCGGTCCACGCCGGGCGCGTGCCGGAGCCGCCGCGCACCGTCGCGCCGCAGGAAAACATCGAGCAGGCCTTGAACCTGTTGGAGCGCGCCGAGCGGCCGCTCGTCATCGTCGGCAAGGGCATGGCCTGGGCCCACGCCGAGGAAGAGGTGCGCGCCTTTGTCGAGCGCACGCAGGTGCCGTTCCTGCGCTCGCCGATGGGGAAGGGCGTCATTTCGGACGAGCACCCGCTGGCCGTGTCGGCGGCGCGCACATTGGCCCTGCAGCAAGCCGATGTCGTCTTCCTGATGGGCGCGCGCTTCAACTGGATCCTGCATTTTGGCCTGCCGCCGCGCTATGCGCCGGACGTCAAGGTCATCCAGCTCGACATCGCGCCGGAGGAGATCGGCCATAACCGGCCGACCGACGTGGCGCTGGTCGGCGACGGCAAGGCGATCATGCAGCAGATGAACCGGGCGCTCGGCGGCCGCCAGTGGTTCCACCCGAAGGAATCGCCGTGGCGCCAGGCGATCGCCAAAAAGACCGCGGAGAACGTCGCGCAGATCAAGCCGCAGATCGACGACGACACCGTCCCCGGCGGCTATTTCCGCCTGTTGCGCGATGTCGCCCAGTGGATGCCGAAGAATGCGATCTTGAGCGCCGAGGGTGCCGGCACGATGGATATCGGGCTGACGCAATTGCCGGCCTTCGACGCCCGCTCGGTATTGAACGCGGGCACCTACGGCACGATGGGCGTCGGCCTCGGCCAGGCGATCGCCGCCGCCGTCGCGTGCCCCGACCGGCCGGTTGTGCATCTCTCGGGCGACTCGGCGATCGGCTTTAGCGGCATGGAGATGGAGACGCTGTGCCGCTACAACTTCCCCGTTAAGATCGTCGTCTTGAACAACGGCGGCATCGGTCCGGGCATGCCGGAAATCCCGGAAAACCCGATGATGAACATGAAGCCCAACGCGCTCATCTGGGGGGCGCGCTACGACAAGATGATGGAAGCCTTCGGCGGCAAGGGCTTCTATGTCGAGGACCCGAAGGATCTCAAAGGCGCGCTTGCCGAGGCGATGAACTTCAAGGGTCCGGCCCTCGTCAACTGCCTCCTGTCGCAGGGTTCGGCGAGGAAGCCGCAGCAGTTCCGCTGGCATAGCTGAGTCCTATCGCCGTCATGGCCGGGCTTGACCCGGCCATTCACGACCAAGGGCCGCTCCACCCGGAGCGGCCCTTTGGTTCAGCGTCGCGGCCGCGAATTGCCGCGCGATCCACAACTGGATCGCGCCGTTCTCGCTCAAGGGCTGGCCGTCGGCACCTTGTGGTTCGGGTTGAGGCGCAGTATTCGGGCGTGCGATTCTCGCCTCGGCGCATATTGAGGGGGCGCACGTCAG
>JASIAN010000153.1 GCA_030042035.1 Alphaproteobacteria bacterium
GGGTTGTGGAGCGGCAACCAGCCGCAATTCCCCGATATCGGCGGCTGGGGCAACCATGAATACGGCAACCGCGTCGGGATTTTCCGCATCCTCGCCGTGCTCGACAAATACGGCATCGTGCCGACGCTGGCGCTCGACAAGGCGGTTGCCGACCACTACCCGGTACTGGTCGACGAGGGCAAAAAGCGCGGCGCCGAGTTTATCGCGCACGGGCTGTCGCGCCGGCGCATCATCCATAGCGGCATGTCCGAAGACGAGGAACGCGACTACATCCGCACCTCGCTCGAAGCGGTCGAGCGGGCGACCGGTGCGCGGCCAGTCGGCTGGTCCGGCCCAGATTTCCAAGAGACGCCGAACACGCCCAACCTGCTCGCTGCCGAAGGCATCCGCTACGTCTGCGATTGGGGCAACGACGAGCAGCCCTACCGCATGACGCCGAAGACTGGCGAACTCTACTCGCTCGGCGTCAACGCCTATCTCGACGACAACTACATCCACCTGCACGGGCGGCGCACGATCAACGAAGTCAACCTGCTGTGGTGCGAGTGGTTTGACGGCCTCTATGCCGACGGCGCCACCACCGGCCGGCTGATGGTACTGCAGCTGCACCCCTGGATCATCGGCCAGCCGTGGCGCATCCGTCACCTCGACGAGGTGCTCGGCCATATCTGCGCCCGCCAGGGCGTGTGGAAGGCGACCGGGAGCCAGATCATCGACTGGTTCAAGGCGCAACAGGGCTGACCGCGAAGGAGGAACGGCAATGACACTCGCGCCTGGGCGTTTCGATTACGCGCCGATCAACGACCGGCCGATCATCCGCTGGCCCGACAATGCCCGCGTCGCGTTCTGGGTCGCGCCGAACATGGAGTTCTTCGAGTACCTGCCGCAGAACCGCCCGACCCAGCCCGATATCCCGTTCTACGCGCGCATGGATTACGGCAACCGGGTCGGCTTCTGGCGCATGCTCGACGTGTTGAGCAAGCACGAGCTGCGCGCCTGCTGCTGCCTGAACCTCGAACTCCTCGACCATTTCCCCGAGATCAAGGACGCCATGGTCGCCGCCGATTGGGACTACATGGCGCACGGTCTCTACAACAGCCGGCCGATCTACGGCATGTCCGAGGACGAGGAGCGCGCCTACTGGCAGGATTTCATCACCCATCTGCGGGAGATGACCGGCAAGCGCCTCAAGGGCCGGCTCGGCGGCGGCGCAGGTTACACGGTGCATACCGACGATCTGATGGCCGAGGCCGGCTGCCTCTACCACACCTCGTGGATCATCGACGACCAGCCCTGGCCGATCAACGTGCGCGGCGGCCAGCGCTTCATCTTCGTCCCCTATACCGGCCAGACCAACGACGCCGCGATGCTGTCGTGGGAGCGCGAGGCGGACTATTTCCAGCAGGCGATCCGCGACCAGTTCGATACGCTCTACCGCGAGGGCGCCGAGAACGGCCGGGTCATGTGCCTGTCATTGCACCCGCACAATATCGGCCGACCAAACGCCGCTCGACATCTCGACGAGGCATTGCGCTACATCCTCGGCCATGACGGCGTCTGGGCCACCATGGCGGACGACATCGCCGAATACTATCTCGCCAACTACTACGACCAAGTCAAATCCTGGATCGCCGAACGCAAGGCGCGGGCGGCACGATAGTCCGAGGAGCCGCACGATGGCAGACGATCCGCTGTTCCGCCCGCTGATCGAGACCGCGCGAAACTTGCGTGAGAAGCGGATTACCGCCGGCGAGCTTATCGCGGCGGCGATCGCGCGGCACGAGCGCTTTGGCGAGAAGTTGCACGCCTACTCCCACTGGGCGCCGGAACAGGCGCGCGCCGTCGCGCGGGCGGCCGACGCGGCTTTTGCGGCTGGAGTCTCGGCCGGGCCGCTGCATGGAATGCCGGTGTCGATCAAGGACCTGTTCGCCGCATCGGGATATCCCTGCTTTGCCGGGTCGAGCCGCCGGCTGCCCGCCGATCCGTGGGAGCGCGACGGGCCGCTCGTGGCGACGTTGCGCCGGCAACTCGGCGTCATCATGGGCAAGACCCACATGGTCGAATTCGCCTTTGGCGGCACCGGCCACAACAGCCACTGGGGAGCGCCATACAATCCATGGGACGTGGCCGCGCACCGCTCGGTAGGCGGCTCATCGAGTGGCGCCGGCGTCAGCCTCTGGGAAGGCTCCGCCGCGCTGGCGTTCGGCAGCGACACGGCGGGTTCGGTACGCATTCCGGCCTCGATGACCGGCACGGTCGGCTTGAAGGTAACGCTCGGGCGCTGGTCGACCGATGGTGTGGTACCCCTGTCGCCGACCTTTGACACGCCGGGCCTCCTGGCGCGCAGCGTCGCCGATGTCGCGTACGGCTTTGCCGCGCTCGATCCCGCCGGGATCGATCCGGTGGAATTGATTACCCGGGCGGAGACTCGCGACATCGCTAGTGTTCGCATCGGCATCGGCGACCCGTTCCTGTGGCGCGACTGTGATCCTGGGATCGCGGAGGCCGTAGAAGAGGCGGTGAAGGCGCTCGGCCGCGCCGGCGCCGTGACGCGCCAGTTCCAATTGCCGGAGGCGGAGGCCGCCTACGCCGTATTTATGCAGGGCAGCCTCAGCGCGGTCGAACTGCGCAGCTTCCTTGACCGCGAGTTGCCGGAATGGCTGGCACAGTTCGACCCGGTCATCGCGCCGGCGGTACGCAATGCAGAAAACGTCAGCGCGCGAGATTACCTCGGCCGCCTCGCGCGTCTGCGGGCGCTGGCACGGAGCGCGGCGCCGCGCCTCGACGCGATCGATGTCATCGCCTCGCCGACGCTCTGTCTGACCCCGCCATTGATGTCAGATGTCGTCGAGCCGGAGGGCAACCTGCGGATCAATCGCCGCATCGTGCGCAACACGGTCGCGGTCAACTACCTCGGCCTGTGTGCGATCACGCTGCCGGTCGGCCGCGACGGTGCCGGCATGCCGGTCGGGCTCCAGTTGATCGCGCCGGCGGGTGCCGAAGAAAAACTGCTGGCGATCGCGCTGGCGGCGGAGCGGGTACTCGGTACGGCGGCTGACCGGCTCGGCACGCCGCCCCTGCTCGCTGCGTGAGGCCAATCGCAGTATCCGTCGACGTGCATACCCACGGCGGCAGGACCGGGATCACCTCCAACGCACCACCCAGCGGCGACATTGCGCGCGACATGCGGGCCGGATCGCTGGCGGCCGCCTGCCTTGCCGATGTGCCGGACGGCCCCATTCTCGGGCGCAATGCCGAAGGCGCGCTCGCGGTAGTCGCGACGAAGTCGCTGCTGTTGTCGCATACCGCGGTTCTCGGGTCGCGGGCGATGGGCGCCACCCCGCTGACCGGACGGCAGATCACCGCCGACCATGAGAGAATGATCGCCGAGACTGGCGGCGCGATCGGCATTTGGCACTTCTTCGACAGCCTCGACAGGTATGTCGAAGGCCTGAAGGAGATGGCCGACATCGTCGGCGTCGATCACGTCAGCATCGGCACCGATCAGCACGTCACGCCGGGCAGCGTGCCGGATTATACGCAATGGGTGCACCTCGTCGCCGCGATGCTGCGCGGCGGCTTCACGTCCGACGAGACAGGAAAAATCGCCGGCGGCAATTACCTGCGCATTTTTCGCGCCGCCGTCGGCAAGCGCACCATGAGAGCGTGACGCAGACGATACCCGGACAAGATCAGAGGGCACCCGGATGGCGCGGATCGCGGTTGGCGGCTTCCAGCACGAGACCAACACGTTTGCGCCGCAGCGCGCGCACTGGGCCGATTTCGCGCGGGCCGACGCGTGGCCCGGCTTTATTCGCGGGCCGGAATTGATCGAGGCGGTCGAAGGCTTCAACATCCCGATCGCCGGTGCGGTCAAGACTTTGCAACGGCTCGGCCACGACCTCGCGCCGCTGTGCTGGTGCTCGGCGCCGCCGGCCTCCTATGTCGATCGCGACGCGTACGAGACGGTTGCCGCCGCGATCCTCGCCGACCTCGCGGCGCAGCGCCCGCTCGACGGCATCTATCTCGACCTTCACGGCGCGATGGTCGCCGAGCATCACGAAGACGGGGAAGGCGAACTGCTGCGCCGCATTCGCGAGGCAATGGGCAATCGCATTCCGATCGTCACCAGCCTCGACTACCACACCAATCTGACGGCAGAGATGGTGCAATACGCCACGGCGATGGTCGGCTATCGGACCTACCCGCACATCGACATGGCGGAGACCGGCAGCCGCGCCGCCGAGCTGCTCGACCGGCTGTTGCGCGATCGGCGTCCGCTCCACAAGGCTTATCGCCAGCTCGATTTTCTGATCCCGCTGGTGTGGCAATGCACGTTGATGGAGCCGGCCAAAGGAATATTCGACCTGATCGCCGAGATCGAGCGCGGCAACACCGCCGCCGGCGCACCAGCGGGCTCGCACAACCAGGGCATCGTCAGCGTCACCCATACGCCCGGGTTTCCGCCGGCCGATATCCGGCAGTGCGGCCCGGCGCTGGTCGTTTACGGCCACGATCGCGACGCTGCCGAGGCGGCGGCCGACCGCATCGCCGTCGCGATCAACGCGCGGGAGAAGGATTTCGCCGGCCGGCTCTATACGCCGCAGGAGGCCGTCGCCGAGGCGCTGCGCCTCGCCCGCACCGCGACGCGACCGGTCATCCTCGCCGATATCCAGGACAATCCCGGCGCCGGCGGCACCTCCGACACGGTCGGGCTGTTGCGAGCGCTGATCGAGCAGCGCGCGGCCGGCGCGGTCATCGGCATGATCGTCGACCCGGCAGCGGCTGCGGCGGCGACCGAGGCCGGCGAAGAGGCGCAACTCGACCGTGGCATCGGCGCCGCCGTGGGATACGGTGGCGAGAGGCCGGTCGAGGCCGACTGGCGGGTCGCGCGGCTCGGCAGCGGCGTCTTCACCGGCAGTGGGCCGATGTACGGCGGCGCCAAATTCCAGATCGGCCCGATGGCGCTTGTCACCGACGCGGCGAGCGGCGTCAGCGCGGTGCTGGCGGCGCAACGCATCCAGGCGGTCGACCAGGAAATGTTTCGCCATGTCGGGGTCGAGCCGGCGCAAGTGCCGATCCTCGCCCTGAAATCGACCGTGCATTTCCGCGCGCATTTCCAGCCGATCGCCGAGACGATCCTGTGCGTGCAGTCGCCGGGAGCGCACGTTACCGATCCGGCCGAACTGCCCTATCGCCACCTGCGCTCCGGCATCCGCCTGCGCCCGCTGGGGCCGGTCCACCCCGGATCGGTCTCTCACGAGGAGAAATAA
>JASIAN010000154.1 GCA_030042035.1 Alphaproteobacteria bacterium
CCTTGGCGGCGGCGTCATCGGCTATTTCGCGCTGACCCTTCCCGACACCAGCCGGCTCGCGGTCGCCGAGCGGCGACCGAGCCTGACGATCCTCGCCGCCGACGGCAGCGTCATCGCGACCTACGGCGATTTGTTCGGCCGGCCGTTGACCCTGCGGCAGATGTCGCCCTATTTGCCGCAAGCCGTCATCGCGACCGAGGATCGCCGCTTTTACAGCAATTTCGGCATCGACCCGATCGGCATGCTGCGCGCCGCG
Organism: Alphaproteobacteria bacterium; assembly: GCA_030042035.1. Classification (GTDB taxonomy): domain Bacteria; phylum Pseudomonadota; class Alphaproteobacteria; order ATCC43930; family CGMCC-115725; genus DATARH01. The sequence goes on from JASIAN010000154.1 coordinate 257, forward strand.
ATTGCCGATCTGCGCGCCGGCCGCATCGTCGAGGGTGGCAGCACGATCACCCAGCAACTCGCCAAAATCCTGTTTCTGACGCCGGAGCGCAGCATCGGCCGCAAAATCCGCGAGACGCTGCTGGCGCTGTGGCTCGATCACCGCTTCACGAAGGACCAAATCCTCGAGATTTATCTCAACCGCGTCTATCTCGGCGCCGGCGCCTATGGCGTCGATGCGGCGGCGCACCGCTATTTCGGCAAGTCGGCGGCCGACCTCGACCTCTACGAGAGCGCCGTCATCGCCGGGCTCTTGAAGGCGCCGAGCCTTTACAGCCCGGCGCGCGACCGCGCCGCCGCGGCGGCGCGCGCCACGCAGGTGCTCGACAACATGATCGCCGCTGGCTTCATCACCCGCGTCAGGGAAGCTGCCGCCGAGCGGCATGGCACGGACTGGGCGGGCGCGGGGCATGCCGGCTCACGCTATTTTGCCGATTGGATCGCCGATCAGGTACATGGTTTCGCCGGTGCCGCCGACCGCGACCTCATTGTCGAGACGACGCTCCATCCGCGGCTGCAGCAGGCGGCGGAGGCCGCCATCGGCGACATGCTGACGCGCGACGGCGAGCGCGACCGGGTGAACCAGGGCGCGCTCGTCGCGCTGGCGCCGGACGGTGCCGTGCTCGCGATGGTCGGCGGCCGCGATTACGCGCAGAGTCAGTTCAACCGCGCCACCGAGGCCGAACGGCAGCCGGGCTCCGCCTTCAAGCCGTTTGTCTATCTCGCCGGGCTGGAAGCGGGCCTCAGACCGGATGATGTGTTCGATGATGCGCCCGTCCGCATCGGCGACTGGCGGCCGCGCGATTACGGCCGGCGCTACCGAGGCGACATGACGCTGTCGCGCGCTTTGGCGGACTCGGTCAACACGATCGCCGTGCGCGTCGCCGAACGCGCCGGCATCGGCCATGTCATCGCCGTTGCCAACCGCCTCGGCATCACCTCGACGCTGCCGCACGATGCCAGCATCGCGCTCGGGACCGCCGATGTGAACCTGGTGGAATTGACCGCTGCCTACGCCCCGTTCGCGAATGGTGGCGACGGCGTCATCCCGTACGGCATTCGCGACATCCGCGACCGCGACGGCCAGATCGTCTATCGCCGCGAAGGCTCGGGGCCGGGGCCGGTCGTCGCGCCGGCCGATGTCGGCATGATGAATGAGATGCTGGCCCGCGTCATCGCCGACGGCACGGGGCGGGCGGCTGCGCTGCCGCGGCCTGCCGCCGGCAAGACCGGCACAACCCAGGATTACCGCGACGCCTGGTTCATCGGCTACACCGCAGACCTCATCACCGGGGTGTGGTTTGGCAACGACAACGATGCGCCGATGCGGCGGGTCGTCGGCGGGTCGCTGCCGGCGGCGGCGTGGGCCAATTTCATGCAGGTGGCGACGCGCGGCCTGCCGATGCGGCCGCTGCCCGACACGATGCCGGCTGCGCCGCCGACCGCGACCGCGGCAGCCGAGGAATCGCCGTTCGCGCGGCTGCTCGGCTGGCTCGTCGGCGTGTCGCAGGCGCCGACCGCGCCGCCGCGTTTTCCCGCGCCGCCGACGCAAAACTGATGCCGCATGATATTGCCGGCGCGCTTGCCGGCTTCATCGTCGCGACGATCGCAAGCGGCGGCTATCTCGGCATCCTTGCGCTGATGGCGATCGAATCGGCCTGCATTCCGCTGCCGTCGGAAATCATCATGCCGTTTTCCGGCTATCTCGCCGCGACCGGGCGCTTCGACCTGCTGCTCGCGGCGACCGCCGGCGCCGCCGGCTGCAATGTCGGTTCGACGATCGCCTATGTTGCCGGGCGCATCGGCGGCCGGCCATTCCTCGAACGCTGGGGTCCCCGGCTATTGATCGGGCGACGGGATCTCCTCGCCGCCGACCGCTTTTTTGCCAGGTTCGGTGGCGCCGCGGTGCTGATCGGCCGGTTGTTGCCGGTCATCCGCACGTTCATCGCCCTGCCGGCCGGCATCACGCGGATGCCGCAGTTGCGGTTCCAGATTTATACGTTCATCGGCTCGTGGCCATGGTGCTTTGCGCTCGCCTATGTCGGCTACCGGCTCGGACAGCAATGGCAGAGCGACCCGGGCCTGCGCGCATTCATGCGCCGGTTCGATCTCGCCATTGTCGCACTGATTGCGGTCGGCGTTGTCTGGTTCATCTGGCGGCATATCCGCCGCGACGCGCAATAAGCGCCGCGTTCATGCCGCTTCGGCGACCTGGCGCGGTCGGTAGATCGCGGTGTGGACGAGGTGGGCGGCCGGCTGGTCGCCGTCGGCCAATACCAGCGCATCGATCTCGACGATCTGGTGGCCTTTGTGCTCGTAATTTCGCGTCACACGGGCGCGCGCCGACAGCGTGCTGCCGACCCGGACCAGCGCGAGATGCCGGATGCGGCTGCCGGTGTGGATCCACGGCCCGAGCACCACATTGCGGCTGATCGCGAAATTGCCGACGCGCAGCATGTCGCGCGGATGCGCGAGGCCTTCCGCCGCGTAGATCGGCGCGGTCTCGTGCGCGTCGGCAAGGTAGCGCGCCGCCATCTCCGGCGTGATCGGGTAGGGGTCGAGGCCGAGCCAGGTGCCGACCGCAAGCGATTTCTCGTCGGCCGGCGGGCGCGGCTCGGGGCGCTGCGGCACGCGGACGAAATCCGCAAGCGCCGACGCCGTTGCCGCCTCGGGCAGCGCGGCGCGGCCAACAGCGCAGACCTCGCCGCGGCTTTCAACGGTAATCGCCAGCGTGCCGTTCTCCTCGCGCGCCGTGACGCTGACGCTGTCGCCGTCATACACCGGCTTCAGAAAACGGCATTCGGCGCTGCCGCGTTCGAGCCAGGCGCGGCCCCAACGTTCGACCGGCAGATGCGACATATAGCCGTACACATCGACCCCTGGCACCAAGCCGCCGCTGAAGCCGAAGCGGCGGGCGGTCGCATCGTTATGGATCTTGTTTTCGGAATCGTGCGCCGTGTTGAACGCGGCAACCCGATAGGGTCCAAGATAGGCGGCAGTCATTCGAAGCTCCCTTGGTTCGCGGCGATCGCCGCGGCGATCGCAGGCGGGCGGCGCAGGGTCTGCAGCACGACGCAATAGCGCTCGGTCAATTTCAACAGCGTGTCGATCCTGTCCGGCGATTCGTCGGTGTCGAGCGCAAAGCTGAGCCGGATGTCGCGAAATCCGACCGGCGCTTCGCGATCGACGCCGAGCGTGCCGCGGAAATCGAGGTCGCCCTCGGCCCGCACCCGGCCGCCCGCAAGACGGAAATCGAGCGCCGTCGCGACCGCGCGCAACGTCACGCCGGCACAGGCGACAAGCGCCTCCAGCAGCATGTCGCCGGAGCACGCCTGGAGACCGGTGCCGCCGGTCGCCGGGTGCAGTCCCGCCTCGACGAGCGCGCGGCCGGTGTCGACCCGGCAGGCGATGCCGTCGGCGTCGAGCGCGCCCTCCGCCTTCAGCGTCACGACCGCGGCCGCGGGGTCATCGCGGTATTTCGCCTTGAGCGGTGCCTGCATTTCGCGCATTTGGGCGGCATCCATCGGGTTAACCTCGGCTTTCGGACGAACCTCCGCCGACGATAGCACGATCAGTCGATGCCGCGGCGCCGCGCATTTCCGGTTGCGCGAATGCTGGCCTTTCCGGAGACTGCCCCCGGCTCACAGGTTTGGGTGGAATGCTGCTGGCCTTTCTGCTGAAGGGCGTGCTGGTCGGCATCATCATCGCGGTGCCGGTCGGCCCGGTCGGAGTCCTGTGCATTCGCCGCACGATTTTCCGCGGCCGGCTCGCCGGGTTTGTGTCAGGCCTCGGGGCTGCGACGGCGGATGCGGTATTCGCCATTATCGCCGGCTTCGGCCTCGGCTTTATCGCCGACCTGCTGCTTGGCTACCAGGATTGGCTGCGCTTCGGCGGCGCCGCGTTTCTGCTCTATGTCGGCGCCGCGGCGCTTGCCGCCGACCCGATGCCGGCCGGCGCTGCGGCGCGCGACCCCGATACGCTGATCGCCGATTACGTCTCGGCCTTTGCGCTGACGATCACAAACCCCATCACAATCTTAGCGTTTGTCGCGATTTTCGCGGCGCTCGGCTTCACCGGTCACGAGGCGACGCTCGGCCGGGCGGCAATCCTCGTGCTCGGCGTCTGGTTCGGCTCGCTGTTGTGGTGGGCAGGGCTCGCCGGCGGCGCCGACCTGCTGCGGCTGTCGTTCGACCGTCGGCATCTCGTCTGGATCAATCGCGGCTCGGGCGGGATCCTGCTGTTGTCAGGGGTTGCATTGCTCGGCAGCCTGCTGACGCGCCATTTTCTTTGAGCGTAGGAGGCGCAGGCGTGGTCTATTTGCCGCCGCATTTCACCGAAGATCGCGAAGAGGTGCTGCTCGCGCACATCGAGCGGCACGAATTCGGGCTGCTCGTCAGCCGCGGCGCCGCGGGGCAGACCGCCAGCCATCTCCCGTTTCTTGTTGCCCGGCGCGACGGGCAATTGCTGCTGCAGGCGCATGTGGCGCGCGCCAACCCACAGGTCGCCGACCTCGACCAGGGCGGCGAGGCGCTGGCGATCTTTGCCGGGCCGCACGCCTATGTTTCGCCCAGTTGGTACGCGGCCGGACCGGCGGTGCCGACGTGGAATTACGCAGCGGTGCACGCCTATGGCGAGGCCCGTACGATCCGCGACGCCGCCTGGCTGCGGGATCTGGTCGGGCGGTTGTCGGAGCGCCACGAAGCGCGCGAGCCGACGCCACCGTGGCGCATCGAGGACCTGCCGGAGCGCTTTCTTGCCGCGATGCTGAACGGCATCGTCGGCGTCGAGTTGCGAGTCAGCCGGCTCGAAGGCAAGTTCAAATTGTCGCAGAACCGCCCGGCATCCGACCGGCCGCGCATCGCCCGGGCGCTGGCGCGGCGCGACGACCCCGATTCGCGCGCGGTCGCCGGCCTGATGCGCGAGCGCGACGGCCTCGACTGAGTTTTCGAATGCGCCGGCCCTAGCGCCTGAACAGCGCCTCGGCGCCGCTGCGCTGCGTCTGTTTCGCGGCGATTTCGGCGCGGGCGCGGGCGATCTCGGCCGCCAGCGCCGCGATGTAGTCTTCGAGTTCGGCGATGCCCATGAGGGTCAGGTCTTTCGGTTTCGAGGGCTGACGCCGCGCCGCCTGATCGTCTTCGTCCATCATCGTCCGCTCTCGCCTTCCCTGAATCGGCTCCGGCCATTATATGCACCGCAAAAGCGCTGTGGGCGCGCCTCAAACCGGGACAGTTGCGATGCCGGCTCCGTTGATGCCGAAAGCGACCGCCGTCTGGCTGGTCGAGAACACCTCGCTGACGTTCGAGCAGATCGCCGATTTCTGCGGGCTGCACCCGCTCGAAGTGCAGGCGATCGCCGATGGCGAGGTCGCGGTACAGATGCAGGGTCTTGATCCCGTCGCCAATGGCCAGACGACGGCCGCGGAGATCGAACGCTGCCAGAAAGACCCCGAGGCGCGCCTCAAGCTGCTGCCCACCGCGGTCCCGCCGCAACTGGCCCGCCACCGCGGACCGCGCTATACGCCGATCGCCAAGCGCCAGGACAAGCCCGACGCGATCATCTACCTCCTGCGCAATCACCCCGAATTATCGGACGCGCAGATCTCGAAGCTGATCGGCACGACGAAACCGACGATCGCCGCGGTGCGCGACCGCACCCATTGGAACAGCGCCAACATCAAGCCGCGCCACCCGGTCAGTCTCGGGCTGTGCACGCTCGAGGAACTCGACGCCGCGGTCGCTCGCGCCGCCCGCCTCAAAGGCCTTCCGGCCGAAGCAGGAACCGCGAGCGGCGACGGCGACCGCGACGAAGCGGCGGAAGAAAGCTGCTGATCGGACGCCGCTAGGGCACCAGCACGGCGGCGCCGGTCAGGTTGCCGCTGCGCAAGTCGGCGAGCGCGCGGTTGGCGTCGGCCAACGGGTAGACCCGCGTCGTCGTGTGCACGCCGGCCTCGGGCGCCAGCGCGAGAAATTCCTGCGCATCGCGCCGCGTCAGGTTGGCGACCGAGCGCAGCACGCGCTCCTCCCACAACAGGCTGTAGGGAAAAGCCGGGATGTCGCTCATGTGGATGCCGCCGCAGACGACGGTGCCGCCCTTTTTCGTCGCCTTGAGCGCTGCCGGCACCAGCGCCCCGACCGGCGCGAAGATCAGCGCCGCATCGAGCGGCTCGGGCGGTAATTCGTCCGAGCCGCCGGCCCACGCGGCGCCGAATTCGCGGGCGAATTGCTGCGCCGCCTTGTCGCCCGGCCGGGTGAAGGCAAAAATCTGCCGGTTCTGGTAGCGCGCCACCTGCGCCAGGATGTGCGCCGCCGCGCCAAAGCCATAAATGCCAAGCCGCTTGCCATCGCCCGCCAGGCGCAAGGTGCGATAGCCGATGAGGCCGGCGCACAACAGCGGCGCCGCGGCGACGTCGCTGTAGCCCTCCGGCAGCGGGAAGCAGAAGCGCTGATCGGCGACGGTGAATTCGGCATAGCCGCCGTCGATCTGGTAGCCGGTGAAACGGGCGTTGTCGCACAGGTTTTCGCGGCCGCTGCGGCAATATTCGCAGGTGCCGCAGGTCCAGCCGAGCCACGGCACGCCGACCCGCTCGCCGACCCCGAAGCGTTCGACCTCGCCGCCCGTTTCGACAATCGTGCCGACGATCTCGTGGCCGGGGATCAGCGGCAGTTTCGCATTGGGCAATTCGCCATCGACGACATGCAAATCGGTGCGGCATACGGCGCAGGCCGTGACCCCTATCAGCACCTCGCGCGGACCGGGCCGCGGCGCCGGCACGTCGGCGGCAACCAGCGGCCGGCCCGCGTCAGTCAACAATTGCGCGCGCATCCCATCTCTCCCATCCGGCCGGACCGGGATGGCGTTGATGTCGGTGCGCGCCGCGAGCGGTCAATAGCGGTAATGCTCGGGCTTGAACGGGCCGGCGGTCGCGACGCCGATATAAGTGGCCTGTTTCGGCGACAGCCGCGACAGCTTGGCGCCGAGCTTGTCGAGATGCAGCGCCGCGACCTTCTCGTCCAAATGCTTCGGCAGCACGTACACCTGGTTCTCGTACTTGCCTTCGTTGGTCCACAATTCGATCTGCGCCAGCACCTGGTTCGTAAATGACGCGCTCATCACAAAGCTCGGATGGCCCGTCGCGCAGCCGAGATTGACGAGCCGCCCCTTGGCCAAGACGATCAGCCGCTTGCCGTCGGGGAAGATGACTTCATCGACCTGCGGCTTCACTTCTTCCCACTGGTAATTGCGCAGCGCGTCGATCTGAATTTCACTGTCGAAGTGGCCGATGTTGCAGACGATCGCGCGGTCCTTCATCTGCCGCATATGGTCGAGGGTGATGACATCGACATTGCCGGTTGCGGTGACGAAGATGTCGGCCTTTGCTGCCGCCTCGTCCATCGTCGTGACCTCGTAGCCCTCCATCGCGGCCTGGAGCGCGCAGATTGGATCGATCTCGGCAACCAAGACGCGCGCGCCTTGGCTTCTGAGACTCGCGGCCGAGCCTTTGCCGACATTGCCGAAGCCGTTAACCATTGCGATCTTGCCGGCCACCATGACGTCGGTGGCGCGCTTGATGCCGTCGACGAGGCTCTCGCGGCAGCCGTAAAGGTTATCGAATTTCGATTTCGTCACGCTGTCGTTGACGTTGAAGGCCGGCGCCTTCAGCGTCCCCTCGCGCACCATGTCGTACAGCCGGTTGACGCCGGTCGTCGTCTCTTCCGAGATGCCGCGGATGTCAGCGAGCAAATGCGGGTGCTCGTCGTGGATGATTTTTGTCGCGTCGCCGCCGTCGTCGAGCACCATATTGGGGGTCCAGCCGTCCGGCCCCTTCAGCGTCTGCTCAATACACCAGGCGTATTCCTCTTCAGTCTCGCCTTTCCACGCGAAAACCGGGATCCCGCGGGCCGCGATCGCCGCGGCGGCATGGTCCTGGGTCGAGAAGATGTTGCACGACGACCAGCGTACCGTGGCGCCGAGATGGATCAGCGTCTCGATCAAGACAGCAGTCTGGATCGTCATATGGAGGCAGCCGACGATGCGCGCGCCGGAGAGCGGCTTTGCCGCGCCGAACTCGTCGCGCAGCGCCATCAACCCCGGCATCTCGGTCTCGGCGATCGCGATCTCCCTGCGGCCCCAATCGGCGAGTCCGAGATCGGCAACCTTGTAATCGGTAAACTGCGGCATCACTCGACCCCTTTGCTGAAGCGCATTTGCCTCAACATATAAAGATATCTTTATGTCGTCAAATGTTCCCGTCATTTTGCGAGATCAAGTGGGGGGATGCCGGCGCTCATCACGCCCTATGAACGCATCGCAACGGTTGCGTTTCCACCAGCGAACGCCTCGCGCAAGACGCGCCGTCGGCAAATGGAGGGTCAAGCGATGATGTGGAAGCGAGTTTCCCTGGGCGTGGCGCTGGCGGCGGGGCTGGCGCTGGCGCCATTCTTCGGGGCGCAGGCGCGCGGCTGGCATCACGGCCATGGAGTTTGGCCATTCTGGGCCGGCGCCGCGGTCGTCGGCACGGCGGCGGCGGTCGTGACGGCGCCGCTGTGGGCTTGGCCGCATTATTACTATCCGCCGGCGGCTTATTACTACCCGCCCGCGCCGGCCTATTACGCGCCTGGCTATTACGCGTATTACCGCTACTGAGCCCGCCGGGTCCGCATCGCGGCGCTGGCGCTGGCGGCCGCGGCGCCATTAAGATCGTCGCCGCGACAGCACAAGGAGACGGCGCGATGCGGATCCATAACCTCTACACCGACCAGAACGGCCAGTCGCATTTTCGCGATATCGAGGTCGAATGGGTCGAGGAGGGCCGGGCCGGCAGATTGTCGAAGCGATTGCCGGCGACCGGCATCATCTTCCGCCAAGTGCAACCCGATTACGACCTCGACTGGCATCCGGCGCCGCGCCGGCAATACATCATCAACCTCGACGCCGGCGTGCAGATCACGGCCAGCGACGGCGAGGCGCGCGTCATCGGCGCCGGCGAGGTGATCCTGGTCGAGGACACGACCGGCAAGGGGCACCTGTCGAAGGCGATCGAGAACAAGATCCGCCACTGCATTTTTGTGCCAGTCGATTAGTCCCGAGAGCCGCGCGCGTCGGGGACCATGGCGCAGATCGTGGTGACTGGCGCGGGCGGGTTCATCGGCGCGGCGTTGTGCCCGACGCTCGCGGCCGCGGGTCATCGGGTTATCGCCGGGCTGCGCCGTCCGGCGCAGCATGACGCGACCTTTGCAGCCGGCATCGCGCCGCGCGTCATCGGCGACATCGTGCCGGGACGCGATTGGGCGCACGCGCTGTGCGGTGCCGACATCGTCATTCATCTGGCGCAGCAGGCGCATCGCCGCGCCGATCGGCGCGTACTCGCCGCCGAACCCGCCGCCGCCGCCACGCTTGCCGCCGCCGCCGCGCGACAAGGCGTCCGGCGCTTTCTCTATCTCAGCTCGATCAAGGCGATGGCGGAGGCGACGACGCCCGGCCGGAAGCTGCAGGCCGGCGACCCGCCGCATCCCGAGGACGCCTACGGCCGCGCCAAACGGGCCAGCGAAGAGGCGCTGGCGCGTGCCGCAGCCGAGACCGGCATCGATCTCGTCGTGATCCGCACGCCGCTCGTCTACGGCCCCGGCGTCGGCGGTAATTTCCGCGCCCTCGCGCGGCTGGCGGCGAGCGGTCTGCCGCTGCCATTCGCCTCGCTCACGAACCGCCGCAGCCTGATTTACGTCGACAACCTCGCCCACCTGATTGCCGTCGCGGCGACGCACTCGGCAGCGGCCGGCCAGGTGCTTCTCGCGGCCGACGGCGCGCCGCTGCCGTTGTGCGATCTGATCCGCATCCTCGCCGCTGGACAAGGACGGCGCGCCCGGCTGCTGGCGGTGCCGGCGCTGGTCTTCGCGCTGCTGCGGTGGCTGCCCGCGATCGGCCCGGCCGTCGCGCGCCTCACGTCGTCGCTGGAGGTCGATGATGCGCCGACGCGCGCGTTGCTCGGCTGGACGCCGCCGCACCCGGCCGACGCGGCGCTACGTTTGACGGCCCGCGCCGTGGCGGCGGCGCAAGCGGCACGGAAACCGGCCGTCGCGTGATCCCATCCCGCCTTTGCCGCCATTCTACAAACGGAATGCGTACCCCGCTGCGTCACCGCCTCAATCGAAGAAATCCGGATGAACGCCCGCCGCATCGGTGAGGCTCATGTCGCCGCGCAGCACATTGATAAGCTGCGGCAGGTCTACGAGGCGGGTGTAATAGAGAAACTCACCGATGGCCGTCAAATATTCCTGCGCCTCAGCTGTCGATTCGCGATGCCGGTGCGCAGTGGTGCGGAATTTCAGGACCTGAATGCGCCGACCGGCGGCCACGCGCCGGTCCTCACGGACCAGCACCGGGCCGCGACTGTGCAATTTGATCGTGAGCGCAATAACTCCCATGAGTGGTAAGCTGAAGGTGATCGCGGCGCAAGAGATCACCACATCGCCGAACCGTTTCATTCCCGAATTGCTCTCGAATTGCCGAAGCGACGCAGATTCAGCCATCGGCCGCCGAGCACTGATCTGAAGCATGGAATTCTCGAGCGCCCTTGTGTTGTGTACGGTCAGCGATATACAAAAACCCGCAGACCAATTCCATAAAATTCGAGGTTAATTCGCGGTGATATATGGTGAATCAGATTGATTTGGTTAGTAACCTTAACGATCCTAAATTTCCCTTCGGAGATGGAGCGGCCGTTGTCGCGTTTCGCGGAGATTGAGACGGGCGAGGAGCGGCGGCTGCCACCTCGGATGGCCGTTCTCGTCTATCTGGTTTTGGCGGTGCTGGCCTGGGGGTTGCTCATCAGCATGGGCTGCGGTGTCTGGGCTGTCATTGCCTGAACGACGTCGCCGACCGCCTGCGCAGCATCGCTCACGTCATCATGCGCGGTCGGTCGCCCCGCCTGCCGCTGCAACGGGCGCGCGTCTCGATCGCGCGGCTCGGCGAGACCTGCGCGTCGCGATAGTCAGCGGTTGACAGCGCGGCGGTCCCAACCCCAGCAGGCGCAGATCCCCTCGCCCATGACGAGGTCGAGGTCGCGGCCCCGGAGCCACGGCAATTCCTCGGTGAACATCGTCACGCACTGCCGCCACGAGCACTTCATCTTCGTGATGTCGGTGCCCCAGAACATGCGCTCCGGCCCGAATGCGTCAAAGACCTGCCTCAGGTAGGGGTGCAGCGCCGGGAAGGGATAGGCCTCGCTGGCGTAATGCGGCACGCCGGTCGCCTTGACCGCGACATTGGGATACTCCGCCAGCGCCAGTAGCGCCGGCATGTGCGTCATCGCCGCGGCGTCCTTTAACTGGCTGGTGCCGCCGCGACCGCCGAGGTGATCGATCGTCAGGCGCAGGCCGGGGTATCGCGCGGCGATGAGGCCGATCTCCCGCAACGAGTCGGTTGCCAGCATCGCGATCGGCACCCCCGCCGCCTCGGCCGCCCGCCACAACCAGTCGAGCGTCCCGTCGGCGAGCCAGCGCCGCGCCGGATCGCTGAGAAACGTGTAGCGCAACCCGAGCATGCCCGGCTGCGCGCACCACGTCGCGATGCGCTCGCGCGATTCCGGCCGATCGAGCGGCAGCGACCCCATGATGGCAAATCGACCGGGGTAATCGCGCACCGCCTGGAGCGCCATCTCTGTTGAATTAGGGTCCCAGCCCGGCGGGTGGATGATCGCGGCATCGACGCCTGCCTCGTTCATCAGCGCGATCGCCTCTGCCGGCGTGAAATGCGTCACCTGGCGATGCGACAGATTGCTCGGCAGCCCCGAACCCCAGGTGTGGATTTGCGCATCGATGATCTGCATCGCGGTGGACTCTCAACTTAAGGGACATTTCCGAGCAACTGAGCGAGAGCGGCGCGCAACTCCGGCAGGTGGCTTTCGATGACGCCCCAGACGAGCTTCGGGTCCACTGTCGCATAGGCGTGGATTAGCACATTGCGGAAGGCGACGATGCGCGGCAGGTTGGGGATGCCGGCGGCGCGCGCCGCGTCGATGCGCCTCAGAGCGGCAAAGGCTTCGCCGATAATCTCGAACTGCCGCTCGACAGCGGCGCGCAGCATCTCGTCGGCCAAATAATCGTCGAAACTGCGGTTAACGGTGAAGCGGCTGATCCGCTCGGCCGCGCCGTGCGCATCCCACAGCAGCTTGGCGGCCTCGTCGCCGATCATGGCTGCGGGTAGAGCCGGCGCTTCTCGGCCGCGATGCGGCAGATCAGATACGGGTTCGCCAACGCCGCTTCGGACACTAGGTCGACCGGCCTCCCGCACGCCGCCTCGAGGGCCTCGCTGAGCCCGAAATACGCTGCGGCATACGCTGCCGGGGGCATCGGCGCGAACTCGACGAGCAGATCAACATCGCTGCGCTCGGGGTCAAAACGGCCGGTGGCGGCTGAGCCGAACAGTTCCAGCCGGCGCACGTTGAAGCGGCGGCACAGGGCAGCGATGCGCGCGTCGTCGGGAATGATCGACATTGAGGCGAGCTTAACACAGCCTGACGCCTTGCGCTTCCGGGCAGCGCGCGAGAATTTCATCGCCGGTCAATTCCGCCATGGGTTCCCTCCTTGATGCAGCGTGATCGATCCTCTGCGCGCCGCTGGACGCACCGCGGTTATATCTTCAGGGCGTTGATGTGTGGGCGAAACGCCTTTTCTAACGCGATCATATGGTCGGTCATCCACGCGTAAATCTCCGGCCATTTCTCCGGATCGCGATAGCCGCCAATATCTGACGCCGCGCAAATCCGACAAGCCGCACTTTCTTCTAACCGTTGCCAGTCCAGTTCTGGTGATCCAAAAGCAGCTTGTATCTCGTCCTTTTTCGCGGCGAGTGTGTCAAAAATCTGTTTATTTTCGGTAGCCTGCCCGGAACCTCGGGCGATCCAGACTTCGACGCGAACGTCGTGCTGGAGGATCACATAATTATAGTCGATGCCGCGCTTGCCGGCCCCGGTCGATATCCATGAGTCCTTGGTGGGAGAGCGGCCCGAATGCAGGGGCGTTTTTGTGTTCGCGGCTGCGAGCAGGCCCTCCCAGAACTGCCGCCGCTCAGCATAGCGCGCGGCGATCTCCTGCTTTTCCTCCGCAATCACCTTAGTCTCCTCACTCGGGCCGACAATCAGCGTCATCAGCGGCGCAACGTCTGACTTACCGATCCGAACGGCCTCCAGCTTGACCATGTAGAAAGCCGTGCGACCATCATTCCCCCTATTAGTTCTCCACGCATCGCGCGGCGTCCGCTGCTTTGGCGGCGGCTCACCACGCTAACTAATAGCGCGGAATTATCCTCCCATCGCCCACGGCCGATGTGCAACCCCTGGGGCCAAGGCCGTCGGCAGCGGACGGCCGAAACTCCCACCGGACGCGCGGCAGATTGAATCGCGCGAGCCGATCGGGGCATGCTGAGGGGAGTTATTAGGGGAGACGAACATGCACGATCCCGTCGATGTGCTGATCGTCGGCGCCGGTGCGTCGGGCGCCGCGGTCGCCTGGAGCCTGGCCGAGACGAAGATGCACATCCTCTGCCTCGAACAGGGCGATTGGATGAACCCCCTGACCTACCCCAGCACCGGCCGAGACTGGGAGGCGCGGTTTTATGGCGATTTCTCGCCGAGCCCCAACATCCGCGGCCGGCCGGAAGACTATCCGATCAACGACGACAACTCGCCGATCAAAGTCGTCAATTTCAACGGCGTCGGCGGCGGCACGGTCATGTATACGGCGCATTTCCCCCGCCTGCATCCGTCCGACTTCCGCGTCAAAACGCTCGACGGCGTCGCCGAAGATTGGCCCATCAGCTACGACACGCTGGCGCCGTATTTCGACGAGAACGACCGCATGATGGGCGTCTCGGGCCTCGCTGGCGATCCGGCCTATCCGCCGCATGAGCCGATGATGCCGCCGTTGCCGCTCGGCAAA
>JASIAN010000155.1 GCA_030042035.1 Alphaproteobacteria bacterium
ATGGCCGAGCCGGGTCCAGCCCAGCACCTGCGGCCGCGCCGGGTCGCCGGCGAGCAGCGCTTCGATCGCCGTTCGCACGCGCTCGCGCGGCCGGCGGCCCTCGAGGGCGGCGAAATCGACGATGATGCCGCCGCCGAGCTGGCGCAGCCGCAGCTGACGCGCGAGCGCCGCCGCCGCTTCGAGGTTCGCCGCCATCATGTTGCGCTCGGCCGCACCCGCTTCCGGCGTGCCGGTATCGACATCGATCAGCACCGCCGCCTGCGTCTCGTCGATCGAGAGGCGGCCGCCGCCGGGCAGCGCGAGTGCCGGCGCCAGCGCCGCGTCGAACAGCGCATCGAGATCGAGCGGCCAGTCGGGCGGCCCGGCATGCGCGGCCTCGGCATCCGGAAAGGCCTCTCGCAATTCAGGCAGCACGGCCGCATCGTCAGCCAGAATGCGGTCCGGCGCGGCGGGCAGGCGCAGCGCCAAGGATGCGGCAAACCCCGGCGGCGGATCGAGCAGCGCCGGCGGGTTGAGCCGGGCAGCGCGCGCGGCCAGCGCTGCGAGGCGCGCTTCGGGAATGCGCTCGGACAACAGCGCGCCCTTGCCGCGCTGCGCCTCGCGGCGCACCTCGGCGATAACGCGGGCGCCGTCATCGAGCGGCCGGCCGAGCGGCAGAAAGCCGGGCCGCTCGGCACCGATATCGACGAGCGCCGCGCCAAGCCCCGCGACCAGCCGCACGACGCGGCCGACATGCAGGCTGCCGGGCGGCGGGCTGTCGCCGCGTTCGACATGGAGTTCGACCGCGGCGCCGTCTTCGAACCAGGCGGCGCGCCATTCGCCGGGGCCGGCGGCGATCACGAGGTCGCGGCGCAATGCGGGTAAAAGCCGCGGCTGGCGAGGAGCTGCGCGACCTCGAACAGCGGCAGCCCGACGACATTCGAATAAGAGCCCGAGAGCCAGGACACAAAGGCGGCGGCGCGGCCCTGGATCGCGTAGCCGCCGGCCTTGCCACGCCACTCGCCGCTTTTGAGATAGGCGGCGATCTCGTCCGCGGCGAGGCGCTTCATCGCGACCCGGCTTTCGATGCGGCGGATCGCGATGCGCCCATCCGGCGCGATCAGCGCGACGCCGCCATAAACGCGGTGTCGCCGGCCCGACAACAGCTCGAGGCAGCCTCGCGCGGTCGCCTCATCCTCGGCCTTCGGCAGGATGCGGCGGCCGCAGGCAACGACAGTATCGGCAGCGAGGATGAAGGCGCCGGGATGGCGCGCCGCCACCGCGCGCGCCTTCGCTTCGGCGAGCCGCACGACATGCGGCGCCGGCAATTCGCCCGGAAGCGGCGTCTCGTCGATGTCGGCCGGCGCGATCGCATCCGGCTCGATGCCGATCTGCCGCAACAGGTCGAGCCGGCGGGGCGACGCCGAGGCCAACACCAGCGGCGCGGTCACGAGCGCGGATGCGGCCCCAGCCCGTGCGCCGAGGCCTTCAGATGCAGGACGCAAATCAGCGTGAACAGACGCCGCGCGGTGTCGCGGTCGATCGCCACCTTGCCGGCCAGCCGCTGCTGCAGCAGTTCGGCGCCCTCGTCGTGCAGGCCGCGGCGACCCATGTCGATCGCCTCGACGCGGCCAAGATTGGCGCCGCGCAATGCCTTCGCGTAGCTCTCGCAGACGAGGAAATAATCCTTGATGATGCGGGCAAACGGCCGCAGCGGCAGCGTGATCGTCTCGCCTGCGCGGCTCGCGACCGATTGGATTTCCATCGCCAGCCGGCCGTCGCAGGTCGCCAGCTGCACGCGAAACGGCCCGGCCAGCCCGGAGGCGGGCGCGAAGTGATTGTCGTGCAGGAGATCGGCGATCGCCGCGGCGCGCTCGCGTTCGATCTCGGGACTGCGGCGGATCACGGTGCGCTCGTCGAGCGCGATGTCGGCGATGCGCTGCACCGCGTCAGTCATGCCGGTCGAGCCTCAGCGCCAGCGACAGCGCGTGCGCGTCAAGGCCTTCGGCTTCCGCCAGCCGGATCGCGGCGGGGGCGAGCGCGGCGAGGCTTCTTTCGTTGCAGGCGACCAGCGTCGTGCGCTTCATGAAGTCCAGCACGCCGAGGCCCGAGGCAAACCGCGCGCTGCGAGCCGTCGGCAGCACGTGGTTGGGGCCGGCGATGTAGTCGCCGATCGCTTCGGGCGTATGGCGTCCAAGAAAGATCGCGCCGGCGTGGCGGATCTGCTGCGCGATGCTGTCGGCCTCGGCAATCGCCAATTCGCAATGCTCGGGGGCGATGCGGTCGATCAGCGGAACTGCCTCGGCCCAATCGGCGACGACGATGATCGCACCGTTGTCGCGCCAGCTCGCCTGTGCGATCTCGCTGCGCGGCAGATGCTGCAGATGGCGCGCGACCGCGTGCTCGACATCGGCCGCGAACGCGTCGTCGTCGGTGATCAGCATCGCCTGCGCCGCGGTGTCGTGCTCGGCCTGCGAGAGCAGATCGGCGGCGATCCATGTTGGGTCGTTGGCGCGATCGGCGAGCACGAGAATTTCCGACGGGCCGGCGATCATGTCGATGCCGACCGTGCCGAACAGGCGCCGCTTGGCCGCCGCGACATAGGCGTTGCCCGGCCCGACGATCTTGTCGACCGGCGCGATCGTCGCGGTGCCGTAAGCCAGCGCCGCCACCGCCTGCGCCCCGCCGACCCGGTAGATTTCGTCGATGCCGGCGAGCCGGGCGGCCGCCAGCACGAGCGGGTTCAGCGCGCCATCCGGCGTCGGCACGACCATGACGAGACGCTCGACGCCGGCGACCTTCGCCGGGATCGCGTTCATCAGCACCGACGATGGATAGGCAGCGGTGCCGCCGGGCACATAAAGGCCGGCGGCGGCGAGCGGGCGCCAGCGCTGGGCGAGCCGCACGCCCGCCGCATCGACGTAATCGATGCCCTGCGGCAACTGCCGGCGATGGAAGCTCTCGATCCGTTCGGCCGCCAGGTGCAAGGCCGCGAGCGTTTCCGGTTCGACATGCGCGGCTCCGGCCGCGATCGCGGCGGGCGACACGCGAAGCTGGTCGATGGTGAGCGCAGCGCGATCGAAGCGGCTCGTATAGTCGATGAGCGCCGCATCGCCGCGCGCCCGCACGTCGTCGATGATCGCCGCAACCACCGCATCAACGTCGGCGGCGCTCTCGCGTTTCATCGCCAGGAGCGCGCAAAACGCCGCTTCGAAGCCGGAATCGCGGGTCTTCAGGATGGCCGTCATCTTATCCCTGGGCGGCCTCGGCGCGCTGTCGGCCGCGGTCGCCGACCGCCGCCCGAAAGCGCTCGATCCATTGCCCGATCTCCTCCGGTCGCGTCTTCAGCGCCGGGCGGTTGACGATGAGCCGCGAGCTGATATCGGCGATGCGCTCCAGTTCGACAAGGCCGTTCGCTTTCAGCGTCGCGCCGGTCTGTACCAGATCGACGATATGGCGGCATACGCCCAAGAGCGGCGCCAGCTCGATGGCGCCGTTCAGCTTGATGCATTCGGCCTGAACGCCGCGCTCGGCAAAATGGCGACGGGTGATTTCCGGGTATTTGGTCGCAATGCGCAGATGGCTCCAGCTGCGAGGATCCTCACTCTGGGCCCAATCTGCCGGCACCGCGACCGCCATTCGGCAATGCCCGACATCGAGGTCGAGCGGCGCGTAAATCTCGGAATAGTCGAATTCCATCAAGACGTCGTTGCCGGCGACGCCGAGCTGGGCGGCGCCAAACGCGACAAAGGTCGCGACGTCGAAGCTGCGCACGCGGATCAGGTCGAGGCGCGGATCGGCGGTCGCGAACCGCAGCTGGCGGCTCTGCGGGTCGTTGAACGCCGGCTCGGGCACGATACCGATGCGCCGCAGCAATGGCATGACCTCGCCGAGAATGCGCCCGTTCGGCAGCGCCATGACAAGGCGTTCCGTTCCGATCTGCGGGGGGTCGATGCCCAGCGCCGTCATGGGACCTCGTCCAGGGCATGGCCGGGCTGCCGCAACGTCGGCCACCGCTCACCGAAATCGCGGGCGCGACAACGGATGGCGGCGGCGAGCAGCCGGATCGTCGCGCCGCCGGCGAATTCGAGATCGATCATCGTTCCCGCACCGACGGGCCTTGCCCTGATTGTCAACAGCGACAAAATCCGTCCTTCCTCTCTGCGCTGAAAGCCGCGATAGGCGACACCGGTGACGCCTTCGAACGCGATCAGGCACAACGTGCGCGCGTACGGCGCCGCCGCACCCGCGCCGCCGCCTTCCCAGCAAAACCGGTTGGCGGCCGCGACAAATGTACCGGCCCCCTCATCATAGGCAAGATCGCGCACGGCAACGAGCGCATCCTGGAGACAGGCCGAAAGGACGGCCAAGTCTTCGGCATCCTCGGCGCGCAGCCGCAGCCCTTGCGGGGATGCAGCTGGCCGCGCACCCGGCTGCATTAATCGCGCAGCCTTTCGATGCGCGCGCCGCAGGCCGACAGCTTCGCTTCGATCCGTTCGTAACCGCGGTCGAGATGATAGACCCGGTTGACGACGGTCTCGCCGACGGCGACGAGCCCGGCCAGCACCAGCGACACCGAGGCGCGCAGATCGGTCGCCATGACCGGCGCGCCCATCAGCCGCGGCACGCCGCGCACCAGTGCCGAGGCGCCGTGCACGGTGATGTTGGCGCCCATCCGCGCCAGCTCCGGCACATGCATAAAGCGATTTTCGAAGATCGTCTCGGTGATCATCGAGGCGCCTTCGGCGACCGTCATCAGCGCCATGACCTGCGCCTGCAAATCGGTCGGGAAGCCGGGATACGGCTCGGTCATCAAATCGATGCCGGCGAGGCGGCCGTTGCGGCGGCTGACCGTAATGCCGTCGGCCGCCTCGCTGACGCACACCCCGGCCGCGTCCAGCGCGCGGCGCACGGCATCGACATGATCAAGCCGGCCGCCGTGGAGCCGCAGCTCGCCGCCGGTCGCCGCGGCCGCCATCATATAAGTGCCGGTTTCGATGCGGTCGGGGATGACGCTGTGGCTGGCGCCGTGCAACGCCGCAACGCCGCGGATCGTCAGGCGGTCGCTGCCGATGCCGCTGATCTCGGCTCCCATCGCGTTGAGGCAATGGGCGAGATCGGTGATCTCGGGCTCGCGGGCGGCATTGATGAGCCGGGTTTCGCCCGCTGCCAGCGTCGCCGCCATCAACAGGTTCTCGGTGGCGCCGACCGAGACGGAGGGGAACACGATCTCGGCGCCTTTCAGCCCATTGCGCGCATGCGCCTCGATATAGCCGCCATTCAGTTCGACCGTGGCACCGAGCCGCTGCAGCCCCGCGATATGCAGATCGACCGGCCGCGTGCCGATGGCACAGCCGCCCGGCAGCGACACGCGGGCGCGGCCGCAGCGGGCGATAAGCGGCCCGAGAACCAGCACTGAAGCGCGCATTTTGCGCACCAGATCGTAGGGCGCGGTCGTCGAGGCGATGCGCCGGGCCGACAGTGCGAGGGCGCCCTGCCCGCCGGCCGCCTCGATCGCGACGCCGTGCTGCATCAGCAGCTGCGCCATCGTGCGCACATCGGCGAGATCCGGCAGGTTGCGCAGCGTCAGCGGCTCGCCGGAAAGCAGGCTCGCCGCCATCAGCGGCAGCGCCGCGTTCTTGGCGCCGCCGATCGTGATCGTGCCCGAAAGCGGCACGCCGCCGCGGATCAGAATACGGTCCATGCGGATGCTCCGGAGGGCGCTTGTCGCGTCGCGCGATGGCGCCGCCTCGCTAGTCGTTCCGGTGGGTTTTATGCGAGAGTTCGGCGGTGCTCAAGTCCGGGACCGGCGCCGCGGGCGCCGCCGGTGCGGCGCTGCGGTCGGCGAGCGCCGCGCGCGCGTTCGCCTGCGCCTTGCGGCGCCGCAGATTATCGCGCAACGCCTGTGCCCGCCGCTGATTTTTCAGCGCGGGCGCAGGTCCTTTGGCGGCGCCCGGGTCGGCCATCGCGGAGGGATGGCGCCGCCCGGCCGGGTTGTCAAGCGCGGCGGCGTGGTGACGTGGCGACCCGCTGGCGGACCATGACGGCGAGAATCATCGCGATCGCGGCAGCATCGCCGCTGCCGGCGCGGCCCCGCCGGTTGCCAAGCAGCGGGGCCTCGTGTATTTCCGCCGCCGCAGCTGCTGCTGCCGTAGCTCAGTGGTAGAGCACTCCCTTGGTAAGGGAGAGGTCGGTGGTTCAATCCCACCCGGCAGCACCAGGCTCGCCCGCCCGCCGCGACAACGGCGGCATTGCTGCGCGGCTGAGCAGAGACAGTCGTTCAGAGGAGCGTCGCGAGATACCCGATCGCGGCGTGGTCCGCCGATGTCGCTGGCCGAATCGCGAGCATTGACTCGGCCCGCGGAAGCTGTCATCTGCTAGAGTATGCGCCAGATACCCGGCGCCCCGCCGCCAGGGCTGCGCTGGGATGGGAGAACGCCATGCCAGGTCGTGGACAGTCGATGCCTTTCGGCGAGGCGTCCCAAAACGGGAGGGTCGGCGCCGTGAGCGCGGCCGATGCTGCCGTCCAGGCGTTTCCGGCGGCGTGAGCTTGCGCGGCGGGTAGAGCGTTTTTTACGATAGATCAGGTTCCCCGACCGGGCAGCAGAGCCGAGAGGAAATTATGGCTGACGGCACAACCGTTCTCCCCACCATTCAAACGGCGGCCGGCCGGGCGGTCGTAGCCCGGCCGCGCAGCCGGTTTTGGCGCGGCCATCTGCAGGGCTCGGAATATGCCTGGGCGGTGGCGTTTCTGTTGCCCTATATCGCAATCTTCTTGCTGTTCGTGCTCTACCCCATCTGTTTTGGCTTTTGGATGGGCAGCGAGCCGGGCCTCTACCCCACGTTGTTTTCCGACCCGATCTATCAGAGCACGGTTGTCAACACGCTCCTCTACCTGCTGATCGATGTGAATCTGGAAGTCGGCTTGGCGTTCCTGATTTCCGGCTTTTTCATGCGCAAGGGCTGGTGGGTCAAGGCCCTGCTGATGATCTGGGTGCTGCCGTGGGCCACTCCCGAAATGCCGGCCTACATCTCGATCCATTGGATGATGAACGGCGAGTATGGCTTCCTCAACTCGGCGCTGTGGAGCTTCTTCCACATAAACGGTCCGGATTGGCTGACGACGCGGTGGCTGGCGTTCGGCTCAATGGTGGCAGCGCATTTGTGGAAGAACGTGCCATTCTGGACCATCATCATGCTTGCCGGCCGCATGGCCATCCCGACCGAGATCCATGACGCGGCCAAGGTCGACGGCGCCACCGGCCTCCGCCACTTCTGGCACATCACGGTGCCGATGCTGGGCAACCTCTATTTGGTTGCGACCCTCCTGCTGACGATCTTCCTGGTCGGCGATTTCAACACCAATTACTTCGTGACCGGCGGCGGCCCGGCGATGTCAACCTATGTGCTTGCGACGCTGGGTGTGCGCGATGCCTTTGAGATTGCGCAGCCGCGCCTCGGCGTCGCAGCCGTGATGTCGGCGTTGCCGCTGATCGTCCCGCTGGTCTTTGTCCTCATGCGCAAACTGCGGACCGCACAGGTGGAGCTATGACTGCAACAACGGGCGACATCCGCATCGGGGCGACCTCTGCGGCGCTTGACCGCGAGCGGATGCGCCGCGTCGCGCGGCGCTGGCGGATCGCCGACAGCATCGGCGCGACAGTGCTCGGGTTTGTCTTGCTGGTGTGGACGCTGACGCCGGTCTACGCGCTCGTCATGGTCTCATTCGAAGGCCACAACGACGTGTTTTCGAGCGGCGTATTCCCGGCGCATTTCTCCGCGTCCGGCTACTGGACGGTGCTGACCGAGCACTTCTGGTACCTCGACCAATTCTGGCACCAGTTCGGCAACAGCGTCTATCTCGGCTTCGCGACGACGGCTTTGACCCTCTTGATTGCGTCGCTGACGAGTTTTTCGATCGGCCGGATGCGCATCCGCCACGGCTGGGTTCTCACCAACACGGCATTGCTGACCTATGTGATCCCGGCCTCGTTCCTGGCGATCCCGTTCTACCGGATCATGCAGATCTACGGCATGATGAACAATCTTTGGGCCGTGATCGCCGCGCTGGTGACCTTCGCCACGCCGTATTCCATTTTCATCTTCCAGAATTATGGCACTTCGATCCCGATCGAACTCGACGAGTCGGCGCGCATCGACGGGGCGTCGCCACTGCAGATCTATATTCGTATCTATCTGCCGCTGATGGCCCCGGCGCTGGTCGCCGTTGGCACCTTCGCGCTGCTGCTGGCGTGGAACGATTACCTCTATCAGTTCCTGTTGCTGGAAGACAAATCCAGCATGACCGTTCCGGTGGCACTCGCGCAATTTCTCAACAGCGACGAGTCGCCGTGGAACTTGATGATGGCCACCGCAGTTATTTACGGTATCCCGGTGGTCGCCATCTACTACATGTTCCGCCACAAGATGACGTCGGGGTTGACGATGGGCGGCGTCAAGGGCTGAGAGGTTTTTGAGACAACCGAAAGGGCGGGCGCGAGCCCGCCCTTTTTGCGTCGGCCCCGACTGACTGCGGCGTTCTGCACCAAGGTGTTCGCCGTGTCAAATTGTCGCGAGTCGGGTTCTCCGGCCATGATGACGGCGCTATAGTGTTCACGCTGATCCCAGCGGCCAACGCCTGGAAATCGGCGGCTATCAACGGGGGAAGGAAGCTCATGAACAACTTGACGAGGCGGTCGGTGCTGCGTGCCTCTCTGGCGGCTGCGGCCGCCAGCGGCTTTGCGCGCCCCTACATCGCCAACGCCCAGGCCAAGACGGCGAGCTTGTGGCTGGCCCAAGGCTTTGTGCCGGAAGAAGACGTCGCCATCAAGAAGCTGGCCGCGGATTATGCAAAGCAGAGCGGCAACCAGATCGACGTCAGCATCGTGCCGTTTGCGCCGCTGCGCGACAAGGAAGTATCGGCGGTGACCAGCGGCGTCGTCCCCGACATCATGGAGACCGCCGATTTCGATTTCGCGCCGCTGCAGTCTTGGGCAGGCCGGCTGGAAGATGTCAGCGACGTGGTCGAGACGCAGAAAGCGCAGTTCTCCGAGGTCTGCCTCGTCCAAAATAACTTCTATGACAACGTAATCAAGCGGCGGGCCTATTATTGCGTGCCGTGGAAGGCGGCAGCGGTGCCGTTCCATGTTTGGAAATCGCTGGTCGAGAAGGGCGGCGCCAAAGTATCGGATATCCCCAATACCTGGACGGCCTATCTCGATTTCTTCAAGCCACTGCAAAAGAAGTTGCAGGCCCAAGGTATGCGCCATACCTACAGCTATGGCTGGGAGATCAGTACGGTCGGAGTCGATCCGATCAACACCTTCAACGCATTTATGATCGCGTACGGCGGCAAGGATTTGGTGACGCCGGACGGTAAGGCGCATGTCGACGATCCCCAGGTCAAGCAGGCGGTGGCCAAGGCGATGGCCCGGCTCGCCGCCGACTTCACCGAGGGTTACGTGCCGCACAGCGTCGTCAACTGGAATGACGCCGACGACAACAACGCGTTCCACTCGAAGCTGTGCGTGATGGATTTTGACGGCAGCTTGTCAACCGAGCTGGCGCTGATCCACAACAAGGAGGCATACGACGATATCCTGACCCACGGCATCCCAAATGACGACGCCGGCAAGCCGATCCCGGCGCAAGTCGCGACCTTCGGCTGCGTCATACCGAAGGGTGCGAAGAACGGGGCGGTCGCCAGGGATTTCCTCAAATACGCGATCCAACCCGAGGTGTTGAGCAGCTATCTTAAGGGCGGCCTCGGTCGCTGGGCGCTGCCGATGACGGATTACGCCAAGAAGGACCCGTGGTGGGGCAATACTGACGACCCGCACAAGCGCGAATATTTCCAGGAGACGATATTCGGCGAAACGATACCGATTTATGAAGGTTACAGCCCGGCGATCGCGCAAGCCAACGCCGAGCACGTCTTCCAGATCGGCATCGCCAATGTCGCGACGCACAGCGCGCATCCCGAGCAGGAGGCAGAAAAGGCGTTGAAGCGGATCGGCGAGATCTTCGCGAAATACCCGATCACGGCGTGAGGCAGCACTCCGGGAGCGGCGGCCGCGGCCGGTCGCGCCCGGCACAGAACCCGAAACCATGGGCGAATCTGTTCTTCGCCCCACAGAGGAGGGAACGTCGATGAGCACGCTGACCAGACGCTCGTTGCTGCGCACGTCGCTTGCGGTCGCGGCAGCCGGGACATTCGCCCGCCCGTACATCGCCAATGCGCAGGCCAAGACGGCGAGCCTGTGGATTGCACAGGGCTTCGTCCCGGAAGAAGATACGGCGGCGAAGAAGCTGGTCGCCGACTATCTGAAGCAGAGCGGCAACACGATCGATCTCAGCATCGTGCCGTTCGCGCCGCTGCGCGACAAGGAAGTGTCGGCGGTCACCAGCGGCGTCGTGCCGGACATGATGGAATGGGCCGACAACGTGTTTGGACCGGCGCAATCCTGGGCCGGCCGGCTGGAAGACGTCAGCGCCATTGTCGACACGCAGAAGGCGCAATTCAGCAAAGACGCGCTGGCCGGTGCCTACTACTACAATAATGTCGAAAAAACCCGGGCGTATTACGGCGTGCCGTGGAAGGTCGCCTCGGTGCCGTTTCACATCTGGATCTCGCTGGTCGAGAAATCGGGCTATAAAATCTCCGAACTGCCGGGGACGTGGTCGAAGTTCATCGATTTCTTCAAGCCGATGCAGCAGAAACTGCAGGCGCAGGGCATGCGGCACACGTACAGCTATGGCTGGGAAATCAGCACGGTCGGGGTCGACCCGGTCAACACCTTCAACGCGTTCATGATCGCCCATGGCGGCAAGAATATTTTCACTCCCGACGGCAAGTTCCATCCCCGCGGCCCGCACGTCAAAGAGGCGGTGGCAAAGGCGATGGGCCAGCTCGCCAGCTTCTTGAAGGACCATTATATTCCGCCGAGCGCGGTCAACTGGAACGACGCGGACGACAACAACGCCTTTCACTCAAAGCTCTGCGTTGTCGATTTCGACGGCACGATCTCGACCGAGCTCGCGCTGATCCACAACAAAGCGGAATACGACGACATCCTGACCCACACGATCCCTAACGACGATGCCGGCAGGCCAATCCCGGCGCAGATCGGCGGACCGGGCGTCGTGATCCCGAAGGGCGCGAAGAATGCCGAGGTGGCGAGGGAGTTTCTCGAGTATGCAATCCAACCCGAGGTGTTGAGCGGATACTTGAAGGGTGGCCTTGGCCGCTGGGCCATCCCGATGCCCGAGTTCGCCAAGAACGATCCGTGGTGGGGCCACAATCCCGACCCGCACCTCAGCACCTACTTCGAAGAGACGCTGTGGGGCCCGACGATGCCGGTCTACGAGGCATTCAGCCCGGCGATCGGCCAGATCAACGCCGAGCACGTCTTCCAGCTCGGCATCGCCGCCGTCGCCAGCCACGGCGCCTCGCCCGAGGCGGCGGCGGAAAAGGCGCTGACGCGCATTGGAGAAATCTTCGCCAAATATCCGATCAAAACAGCCTGACCGAGTGGGTGCGGGGCCGCGTCAGCGGCTCCGCCTCCGCCATGCCCCGGATGCCAATTACGCGGCCTGCGAACAGGCCGGGCCAACCCTTGAACAGGAAGGAAATGTCGATGAGCACGCTGACGAGACGGTCATTGCTGCGCGCCTCCCTGGGGGCGGCCGCTGGCAGTATGTTGGCGCGGCCTTATGTCGCCAACGCGCAGGCCAAAACCGCGACGGTTTGGTGGGTGCAGGGGTTCGCGCCACAAGAGGATGTCGCGTTCAAGAAGCTGTGCGCAGATTACGAAAAGGCCAGCGGCAACAAGCTCGACTTCAGCATTGTGCCGTTCGCGCCGCTGCGCCAGAAATTCATCGCGGCGGTCACCAGCGGCGACGTACCGGATCTGGTGAACCCGGCATTCGGCCCCTATGTCCCGGAGCAGGCGTGGGCCGACAAGCTCGAAGATGTGAGCGACATTATCGAGCCGAACAAGTCGCAACTCCTCGAAGCGGCGCTGGCCAGTGTCTATTGCTACAACAGTGCGACCAGGAAGCGCGCCTACTACGCGCTGCCGTATGGCGGTGCGCTGACCCCGTTCCACATCTGGGCCAGCCTGGTCGAAAAGGCGGGGTACAAGACCTCCGACATCCCGAACAAATGGGACAAGTTCATCGATTTCTTCGAGCCGATGCAGAAGAAATTGCAGGCGCAGGGCATGCGGCACACCTATTCCTACGGGTTTGTGATCGGCACGGTCGGGATTGATCCTATCAACACCCAAGAGCACTTCACCCTCGCCTACGGCGGCGAGGACACGGTCACCAAAGATGGAAAGCTGAATTCGAAGGATCCAAAGGTCAGAGAGGCGGCAGCCAAGGCGATGAACAGGCTCGCCACCATCTACAAGGACGGCTTTAACCCGCCGGAATCGCTCAATTGGAACGACGCTGACGACAACAACTCCTTCCACTCGAAATTGTGCATTGTCGATTTCGACGGTACGCTGTCGACCGAGATCGCGATGCTGGCGTCGATGCCGGAGGAGTTGAAAAACGTCATCACCTACCCCCTGCCACTCGACGACGAGGGCAAGCAGATTCCGGGATTCTTCGGCACCTTTACCGCAGTGATCCCGAAGGGCGCGAAGAACCTAGCGGTAGCGAAGGACTTCGCCAAATATTTCATGCAACCCGAAATCGAGAACGACTGGATGAAGGGGGGCATCGGCCGCGCTGTGCCGGTCTATCCGCACCAGGCCCTGAACGATCCGTGGTGGACCAAGAGTGGACCGCCGGAGGTCGTGCCGCACCTGGTGCCGATGATCGAGCAAGGTTTCAAGAGGCCGACATTGCCCGTTTGGTATTCCTACACCCCGGCCTGGGCCGAGGTCGAAAGCAAGCACATCTTCCAGTTGGCGCTGGTTGATATCGCCACGGGCAAGGCGACGGTCAAGGAGGCGGTCGACAAGGCGTTTGCCCAAGCCGAGCAGGTTTTCGCCAGATATCCGATCCAGTCGGCCTGAACCGGCACCGGCGGGCCGCCGTGCCGGCAGCCCCGCCTGCGGGCGGCTTTGTCGTAAATCCGGACGGTAACCCGGCAGTTCACAGGCGACCGTGCCGGCCGGCCGGAAACGTCGGGTTCACTGCCCGGTCCCGCATTGGTGAGATGCGAACTGAGCGGCGTGTGCCTGCACCTGCGCCTGGGTCACGCCACCTGCGCCTGGGTTACGCCCGCGAATGAACGCGGGGTTTGGCCTTCGTGGCGATCTTGCGGCGCGGCCGCTCGCGCTCTCGCCCGGCGAGATTGCGGCAGGCTTGAAGAACGGGTCGAACGGCGGCGCGAGGGTTTTGAAGCTCTCTCTTCGATGCCGTCGCGGCGATCGCCGGTCGGCTACGGCGTGTCCGGAAAGCAGGCGCTTGCGTCGAGCGTCGTTCCGTTTCCGGGAAGCATCATGATCTTTGGCACGACGCTCTTGAACGTCGTCGTCACGGACACCGACGAAAAGCCGGAGGCGCCAGCGCAGGTTGTGCCGTAGGCGAGAGTGATGTTCGCGCTCGGCAGCGAAAGATCCCAGTCGGCAGCCAGGTTTTGTATATAGCTCGTCGTGTTCGACGCGCTGTAGGAACCGCCGGAAGCGCAATTGCTCGCCCGCACCGCCATGCATCGGGCGCCGGCCGTCGCGACCTCCTGCAGGGCTTCGCGCGTCCACAGCAGCCGGCCGTATTCCACAGTGCCAAAGATGAGCCCAAGAAAGGCCGGCAATACCAACGCGAATTCGATTGCCGTGGTGCCGCCGCGACAGCGAACGAGCGCGGAAAGGAGCCGGGTCATTGCGTCTCGACAAGAACGCTGCGGGTTATCGGCCCGCTCGTCGCAAAGCCGAAGGAGGGAAACAGCGGTGTGATGCTGCGGCTCGCCGAAATGGTGACGAATTTGCCGTAAATACCGGCACTGCCGCAAGAACCGCCGCCCGAGCTTTGACCGGTGCCCCAGCTCCAGCTCGGCGACGACCCGGTCGGGCAATAGTAGTCATCAGCGTTGGCCGCGGTGCCGCTGCAGGACGGCGCGGTGCCGCCATTCGCCGTCGCCGTCGGGCCGTCATTGACGCACACGCCGCTGCTCGCCCAACTCGTCCCGTTGACATTTGCGACGACGTTGGCGATGGCAGTGGCCAAGGACGCGCCGTTTGTCGAATCGACGCTATTCGCGTTGACGGCGGCATATTCGGCGCCGGCTGCCAGCGCCGAACCCAGCTCTTCTTGGACGTAGATCTGCATGCCGAGGTCGACAGTGCCGGCAACGATGAGCAGAAGGGCCATCGCGACGAGGGCGAATTCGATCGCGGCAACCCCGGAATGCGCCGCACGGAGGAGCGCGAGGCGGCGCCGAACCGAGCGAAAATTGGGCATCGGGCGATCTCGCTCGTCAATCCACCAAGGAAGGCCCTTGGCCGATCGTCGCCTGCGGGAGGCCGGTGCAGGTCGTGGCCGTGGCGCTTCCGGCGGTAACTGATACTTCGGAGCCGATCAGTTCGAGGCATTGCGCCGAACCGTTACCGAGATTGGAACCGCCGTCGAGCGTTATCGGGCCGATCGGCGCGTAGAAAGCGCCGGATACGCTGGTGCCCGAGGCGCCGCCGGAGAAATCAACCGCCGCGGTGTTCCCCGAAGAGGCGATTGGGCCAATCACCGCCAGGTCCTGCATCGTGCCAGACGACGGCGCCACCAGGGTGACGTTGCTAAACCCGGCGGCGAGGCAGAAGCCGATCGTTCCCGACTGGCTGCCACAGGAACTGATCGTCGTGGCGGCGCCGTAGACTATCGACACATCGTTGCCGAAGACGCCGACCGACGTGCCGTTGCAGGTGACGTCGCCGCCCGAGCTCGCGCCCGCGGCAAAATAGTCGCTGATCGTGTAGGTGCCGGCGCCCAGCGTCAGCCCGCCATCGAGCGAAATATAGCCGTTGATGTCGTGCTGCGCGGTGGCCGGCAGCCAGATGCAGCTGCCGCCACTGCTGCCGATGCTGCCGGCGGTCTCAAACAAATCGCTGGAGCCGGTTGCGTCGGCGAGATACAGATCGGCGCCGCCAGCGGTATAGATCGAATATCCGTCGCTGGCCGCGCCGAGGTCGTAGCTGTTTGTGCTGCCGCTGCACCCTGCCACGGTCGTGCAGCCGAGGATCATCGTTTCGCCGCCGGGGTCATAGATGCCACCCGCGGTGACAAAGGTGCTCGGGCCGGCAAAGGTCAACGAAGTCCCACTGTTGCAGATGCTGTAGCCGGAGGCCGGGCAACCCGAGGAACTGGGAAGCTTGCCGATGTTGAAGGTGCCGGCGCCAAAGCTCGTCGTCGAGCCGCCGCCCGTCAACACCCCGTCCGCGATGTTGTAGGTTCCGGGACCGAAATTGAGCGCCGTGCCGCTGTCGTCGATTTCGTTGAAATTGTACACCGCGCTTGACGAGCCGCCGGTGTTGAAGTTGACCGTGATGCCGCCCTGCAGCGAAATGTTGCCAAAGCTGAACGGGCCGTTTCCCGTGCACGTCACGGTATGGTTGGGCGAGCTGAACGAATCGGTGCAGCCGCTTGGAAGGCCGGATGTGACCGCGCTATATTCGAAATCGATATTGCTGCCGCTCGATGCAGATGGTCCGCTTGGCGACGTGATCGCCGCTACCGATGTGAGCCGACTGACAGCCGTCGTCACGGCGGAGTCGCCCGCCAGTGGGTCGGCGGTCACCTGCTTGTCGTAAGTGACGGACGACTTCCCTGACGGCGGCACAACGAAGCTGCTGCATCCGCTAGCCAAAAAGGGCGGTGTGCCGGAATCGTAGGCGGCAACCGGGGTGGTGATCGTGACGCCGCAATTCGCTTGAGTAAACGTGTTGTTCGAAGCGACCGCGCAGCCCGGTGCGGAAACGGACGTCCCGCCTGACAAAGATACGCCGGTTCCGTTCTGGTCGAGCGCCATGATGCACGCGGCGGTGCCGCCCTCGATCTCGACCGTGCCGGTGCTGCTGACCGGCAGCGTGGTCTTCGTCGTCAGCACCCGTGCCAACAACAGCGGGTCGCTCGTCGTCACCGTGACCTGCACGGCCTGATTGCCGTCGCCAGTCGGCGAATTGACCAAGGAAATCGCAGCGTCGCTGCTCGAGATCCCGTTCAGCTGAACGATGTTGCCGGCCGCGCTCTGCGCCGCGCTCGAGCTGCCGGTGGAAACGTACACGAGCGCGCCGCTGAGGGCGGCAGCATCGGCCAACCGCTGGTTTTCGATGTGGCGGTAGAGACCGAGCCCGAACTCGACGGCGAGGGCGGAAACCCCGATGACGCCGGCGAGCAGGAAGGCGCTCAAGACCAGGATCGTCCCGCGCGTATCGCGCAAAATTCTTTGTCGCATGCGAGAGCACTCTGTGACTGGGTCCCGAGGCCAGTGGAGACTGTCTAGCGCGATCGCAGTAAACGATCTCTTAATGCTTCTAGCGCGGCGCGGTGTGCCGAGGCGGAAGCGCCCGCCCGCGGGTAACCGATTTGCAGCATTTCACGGACACAGTGACGGCTCATTAAATCGTCTCTGAAGCATTTAAAATGATCGGGAGTGGCATGTTGCGCGCGATGGAGCGCTCGACGAGCGGCACGGCGAAGGCTGTTTTGCGATGGACAGCGCTGTGAGCCACCCCTTTTGGCGATCGGCGCGTTGTGAAGTGGAGCGGCTGCCTCTTTTTACCGCGGGGCGGCGGCGAGGTTGCCGCCATCGACCGGGTAGAAGGCCCCAGTCGTGCTGCGCGCCAGCGCCAGCGCCAGAAATGCCTGCGCGACATCCTCGGCGGTGACCTCGCGGCCGAGGAGATTGCGGCTCATGTATTGCTGTTCGCTGATGCCGTAGGCGCGGGCGCGCTCGGCGATCATGGCTTGGGTCAACAGACCGCCGCGGATGCCATCGGCGTTGACAGCGTTGGCGCGGATGCCGGCCGCACCGTATTCGAGCGCGTATTGCCGCATCAGCGCCAAGGTCGCGGCCTTCGGCAGGCCATATGGCCCGAAATTGGGGCCCGGGCTGACCGCCTGTTTTGAAACATTGAACAACAGGCAGCCGCCGGTTCGCTGCGCCAGCATGATCCGCACGGCGTTCTGCGCCACGTATTGGTGGGCGAAGAAATTCAGCTCGAAGCTCTGGCGCAAAATCTTGTCGTCGACCTCGCCGATCTTGCCCTGCCAGGCGGCGCCGGCATTGGAGAGGACGATATCGACGCCGCCGAACGCGACGGCAACCCGATCGAATGCGGCCCGCACGGCGGCGGCGTCGGTCACGTCGGCGACCAGGCCGAGGCCGCCCAATTTTTCCGCGGCGACGGCGACATTGTTCCCCCCGCGGTCGAACAGCGCAATTTCGGCGCCCGCATCGCTGAACGCAAGCGCCGTCGCCAGCCCGATCGTGCCGGCGCCGCCAGTCACGACGGCAATCTTGCCGGCGAGCGGCTTTTCGACTGCCTTGCCGAGCTTCGCCTGTTCCAGCGGCCAATATTCGATCTCGAACGCGTCGGCCTCAGAGATTGATTCGAAGCGGTCGATCGCCTCGGCGTCGGTCACCGTTTTGACCCAGCTCGCGGCGAGGTCGGCGGCAATCTCGGCATCGCGGGCGCTACGCGCAAGGCCGAACAGCCCGATGCCCGGCACCAGCGCGACGCGCGGCGCCGGATCGAGTTCGCGTTTTCCGCGGCCGGCGTCGTATCGCACAAAGTAGGCGCGGTAATCGGCGACGAAGGACGCGACCGCCGCGCGCGCCGCCGCGGCGAACGCGTCGAGCCTGCCGGCCTCGGGCGGCGGCACGATTAGCGGCCGGTATTTCGTGCGGATCGCGTGGTCGGGGGTGGCGACGCCGGCCGTCGCGTAGCGTCGCAGTTCGGCGCCGTCGACAAAGTTGCGCACGGCTGGCCCGTCGCGCAAATCCAGCACGAAGTGGCGATAGGCGCCGGGCCGCTCCGGGTCTGGCAGGGCGCAGGCGCCGCGCAGGATCGGCGCAATTTCGGCCGGCGCGGCGAGGGAGCGGGGCAGCGCCGCCGCGACGAAAACGGTACGACGGCCGCGCGCCAGGTGCGCTTCGGCCGCAGCAACGATCGCGATCATGCGCTCGTAAGCCTCGCGCGCGTCGGCGCCAAGGCTGACGACGCCGTGCTTCAGCAAGACGAGGCCCTCGACCGCGGGGTCTGCGTCATAGATCGCGGCCGTCTTCTTTGCGAGACCAAACCCGGGCATCAGGTACGGCACGACGCCCACCTGCTTGCCGTAGAGATCGGCGATGCGCAGGGCACCGTCCGGCTGGTCGGCAAGGCTCAAGACCGCCGCTGCATGCGTATGATCGATGAATTTATGCGGCAGAAAGGCATGCAGCAGCGTCTCGACCGAGGGGTTCGGTGCGTCCGGCTCGACGAGCGCGGCACGCAGCCGGCGCGCCATGTCGTCATCCGACAAGGCCGCACGCGCCCGCAATTCACGCAGCGGCGCGAGCCGCACGGCCGGCAGGCCCGCCGGCTCGATCGTCGCCAGATCGGAGCCGCTGCCTTTGATATAAAGGGCCTCGACCGGCACGCCCGCGAGATCGGGCGCGACGGCTTTCAGCGATGTGTTGCCGCCGCCATGCAAAACGAGGCGCGGGTCACCGCCCAACAGGCGCGAGGTATAGACGCGCAGCGCCAAATCCGGGCCGATGTCCCGTGCCCCGTAATGCGTGACGATCGCCGCCGCCGCCTCATCCGACCACAGGCTGCGCATTTTCCGACCCTCCGGTCCGGCGCGGCAGTCATTATAGCATCCGCCGGTGACGCGGCCGGCGCTCGCTTTCCGACGCATCGGAACGGGCGCCGGCGCATTCGACAGAAATTCTCGTAAAACTGTGGCGCGGTTCACACGCTGTTTGACGCCGCTCTCCTATCTTGTCGGCACGCGATCCACCGGTCGGCGCAAGACAGACGACAGAGGCCGGAAGGATGTGATCGCAGTTGAAGGCCGCGCACGGCGATCCCCGCGCGGCATGCGAAGGAGAACTCGGATGTCGAATACCTCGATCGTCAGCACGACCGGCCGCCGCATCGCTGTTGCTGGCGCGCTTGTCGCCGCGGTCGCGTTTGCCGCACCGCAACCGGCCGCCGCTTACTGGCACCATTGGGGCGCCGGCCCGGCGATCGGCCTCGGTCTCGGCGCGTTCGCCCTGGGTGCCGCGGTTGGTGCGGCGACCAGCCCGTATTACGCCTATCCGTATGGGTATTATTACCCGGCCCCTGGCCCGGCTTATTATTACGCGCCGACCTATTATTATTATCGCCCGTACTGAGTGCCGACCGCGACGCGGGCGGCCGATCGCCGGTCGCCCGTGTTCCGTTTCCGGCGATCAGCCGCGCGGGCCGCCGGCGACGTAGATGACCTGACCCGACACGAACGAGGCGTCGTCGCTACACAAAAACGCGATGACGTTGGCAACGTCGCGCGGCACGCCGGCGCGGCGTACCGGGATGTTTTGCGCGACCTCGGCCTTCCACTCCTCGGGGTCGCGGCCCATGCGGATCGCCGTTTGCCGGGTCATCTCGGTGTCGATAAAGCCGGGCGCCACGGCATTGGCGGTGATGCCGTAGCGGCCCAATTCGATCGCCAGCGTCCGCGCCATGCCCTGCAGCCCGGCCTTGGCGGTCGAATAATTCGTCTGGCCGCGATTGCCGAGCGCCGAGGCCGAGGACAGGTTGACGATGCGGCCCCAGCCGCGCTTCACCATCTCGCGCTGGGCGGCGCGGGCACACAGAAAAGCCCCCTTGAGGTGCACGTCGATGACCGAATCCCAGTCCTCGTCGGTCATTCGGTAAATGAGGTTGTCGCGGGTGATGCCGGCGTTGTTGACGAGGATGTCGAGCGCGCCGAGACGCGCGACGACCTCGGTGATCATCGCCTCAACCGCGGCCGCCTCGGCGACATTGGCCTTGAGGCCGATCGCCTTGACGCCGTGCGCGGCGGCGATCTCCGCCGCGGTCTTCTCGGCGCCGGCGCCGTCGAGATCGGCGATCGCGATCGCCGCGCCATCCTCCGCGAGCCGCGCCGCGGTCGCCGCGCCGATGCCACGGGCGCCGCCGGTGACGAGGGCGACCCGTCCTGCCGATCGTCCGGCCATTTCCCGTCCTCCTTGAAAATGTCAGCGCGCTGCCCTTCGCACGGCGGCGCCTGTCGCGCAACCCTGCTTGTCGCCGCGTCTTACGGCTGCGGATCGATCGGCGTCGCCATCGAGGCGCGCGCCTCAATGATTTCGGCCGCGGCGAGTAGCAGATCTTCGCGATAGCGGCCGGCGATCAGCTGCACCCCCATCGGCACGCCGCCCGAGAGACCGGTCGGCACCGAGATCCCCGGCAAGCCGAGCGTCGCCGGCGGAAATTGCGTCCGCTGCGCGGTCAGTAATCGCTGTACTGCGGCCTCGCCCTGCTGGTCGAAGCCAGCCGGAAACGGCTTCTCGCACGACAGCGGCATCAGGATCAGCGGGCAATCCTCGAAGAATTCCATCCACGCGCGCAGCAAGGTCGAGCGCCGCGCCAGGGCCTTGCCGAACCCGGCGAGGTCGAGCGCCGGCAGCCGCGCATCAAACGCGCGCGCCATGGTCTTGACCGCCGCGTCGCCGTATTGCTCGATCAGTGGCAGCAGCGTCAGGCGGCTCTCGACGCCGACCGTTGCATGCCACAAATCCACCGCTTCGGTGAAATGCGGCGGCTCTTTCTCTTCGACCGCATAGCCGGCCTCGGCGAGCCAAAGGGCGGCCTGCCGCAGCGCCGCGCCGACCTCGGGCGCCACCCCGGCGCCGCCCGGATCGACGCACAGTGCGATGCGGATCGGCCGCCTGGGCGGCGGGCCCTCCAACGGCGCCGGCACCCACCACGGGTCGCGCGGATCGAAGGCTGACATCGCCGCCAGCCCCAGCCGCAAATCCTTGACGCACCGCGCCAGCGGCCCCTGCACCGAGGCGATCTGCGATGTCAGCGGTCGCTCCTCCGGCGCGGTCGGGTTGAAGCTCGGCACCCGGCCGAGGCTTGGGCGGATGCCGACGAGGCCGCAGACATAGGCCGGGTAACGGATCGAGCCGCCGATGTCGTTGCCGTGCGCCAGAGCGCCGATGCCGGCGGCGAGCGCCGCCGCCGCGCCGCCGCTCGATCCGCCCGGCGTGATGCCGCTGTTCCACGGGTTGAGCGTGCGGCCGTGCAGGTCGTTGTCGGTGAACCAACGCCACGAGAAGGCCGGCGTGTTGGTGCGGCCGATGATAATGGCGCCGGCCTTCTTCCAGTTGGCGACGGGCGGCGCATCGGCGGCGGCGATGTTGTCACGGAACGCGACGACGCCGTTGGTCGTCGCACACCCCCGCTGATCGACGTTGACCTTGATCGTGACCGGGACGCCATGCAGCGGCCCGAGCGGCTCGCCGCGCCGCACCCGTGCGTCGGCCGCATCCGCTGCCGCCATCGCCTCGTCCGCCAGCACCTGCACGACGGCGTTGATCTTCGGGTTGACCGCCGCGAGGCGATCGAGCGCCGCTCCGACTGCTTCCTTCGCCGAGATCGCGCGAGTGCGGACTGCCGCCGCCAGATCGGCCGCATCCCATGCCCACAGTGGCTCTCTCATCGTCATTCTCCGGCTCGGGCTGGCTGCTTGATAGCACGGCGCGGGTGCGAAGGCGGCGGTTAATCGAGCTTCATCCAGGTCAGTTCGTGCCCGTTGTGAAAGAGGTGGCGCAGCGTCGCGCCAGGGATCGCGGCAAAGCGCGCCGCAATCGCATGGTCAGTCGGGCCTTGGAATTTGATTGTGCAGACAAAGCGGCGGCACGTGCCGGCGGCGAGCCAGCGCTCGATCAGCGCCAAAAGCCGCGCTGGATAGCATGCGATATCGGCAAACAGCCAATCGATGGCCCCGAGCGAGGAGGGATCGAGCGCAAAGGCGCTTTCGCTGCGGTATTCGACATTCGGCAGGCTCGCGACGGCCGGCGCGAGCGGCGCCTTGTCGACGCTGACGACGCATGCCCCCATCTGCGCCAAGGCCCAGGTCCAACCGCCGGGGCTGCTGCCGAGATCGAGGCATGTGTCGCCCGGCTGCGGGCGCTCGCCGATCAGCGTCAGCGCCTCCCACAGCTTCAGATAGGCGCGGCTCGGCGGCCCGGTGCGGTCTTCGACGAACCGCATCTCGCCATTGGGAAACGCGCTCGTGCAATGCGGCGCGGCAAGGAGCGTATCGGCATCGAGCAGCGTCCACGAGCCGAGCGGCGCCAGCGGCGGCGGTTCGCCGAAGCTGAGCGGTTTCGCAGAGACGACCGGCAACTGCGCCTCGATCAGCATCGCGCGGCGATGGAAGAGCGGCGCGTAGGACGCCCAATTGCGCTGGATGCCGCGCAACTGCCGGGCAGCATCGGCGATCGAAGCAATCGCGAGTTGCCGCGGATCGAGCCACACATTCTGCGCCCATGCGGCGGGGCGCGGCGGTCCGGCGGCGAGCAGCAGGCGGCCGTGCCGACGTTCGATCGCTGCCAATTCGTGCGCTAGTTCGGCGACGAACCCCTCGGCCGCAAGATAAGCGGTGCGAATTGCCACGCGCCCCAATCACTCCGCGGGCGGGCTTGACCCGGCCGCTCCCGTCTTGTCACTCATTTTGTTACACCGTCGCAAGACGGGACGGTTGGATCGCATCCGGCCGTGCGACTTTTGGGGGAGAAGCCCATGGCAGACCGTACGATCGGCGTCATTATCGACGGTGCCACCGGTCGGCTCGGTACGACGCAGCATCTGAGGGCGCTGCTCGCGATGCGCGCCGAAGGCGGTCTCAGGCTCGCCAATGGCGATCGGCTCGTGCCTGAGCCGCTGCTGCTTGGCCGCGACCCGGCAAAGCTTGCGGCGCTGGCGGCGAACAGCGGCGGTCTCAGCTGGAGCACCGATCGCAATGCGGCCCTCGCCGATCCGGCGATCGCGATCTATTTCGATGCGAGCGCAACCGGCGGCCGGGCGGAGCGCGCGCGAGCCGCGTTTGCCGCCCGGAAGCACGTCTATCTCGAAAAGCCGATCGCCGAGAATCTGGAGGCGGCGCTGGCGCTCGCCCGCGCCGGCGCGGCAGCCGGCCGCAAGGGCGGCGTCGTGCAGGACAAGTTGTCCCTGCCGGGCCTCAAGAAACTGCGCCGGTTGTACGACGCCGGGTTTTTCGGCCGCACCCTGTCGATCCGGCTCGATTTCGGGTGGTGGGTGTTCGACGGCGAGTTTGTCGCAGCGCAGCGGCCGAGCTGGAATTACCGGCAGGCGACGGGCGGCGGGCTGATCCTCGATATGTTCGCGCATTGGCGCTACATCTTCGATCGGCTGCTGGGGCCGATCGCTTCCGTCTCGTGCCGCCACGCGACGGCACAGCCAACGCGCCGTGACGAGGCCGGCCGGCCGTACGCGGTCGATGTCGAGGACCACGCTTTCGCGATGTTCGAGCTGGAAGGCGGCATTCTGGCGCAGGTCAGCTCGTCCTGGGCGAGCCGCGTCAAGCGCGATGATCTGCTGCAGATCCAGATCGACGGCACGCTCGGGTCGGCGGTCGCCGGGCTGCACCGCTGTTTCGTGCAGCCGCTTGTCGCGACGCCGAAGCCGCTGTTCAACCCGGAACAGCCGCAACGGGTGGATTTCGACGCACAGTGGCAGGAGATGCCCGATCTCGAACCGGTCGAGAACGGCTACCGCGCCGGTTGGGAATTGTTCCTGCGCCATGTCGCTGAGGACGCGCCGTTTCCGGCGCCGCTTATCGAAGGGGCGAAGAGCGTGCAGCTCGCCGAAGCGTGTCACCAGAGCCACCGCGAGCGCCGCTGGATCGACCTCTCGCCGCTCCGCCTGTGAACGCCGTTACTCGGCGGCTTCGGCCGGCCTGCCGGGTTTGCCGCTCTCTATTTCGACCGCGCGCGGAAAATAGAGATGCACCGCGGTGCCGACACCCTCCGCGCTCTCGACCCGCACAAAGCCGCCCGCGGCGCGCAGCGCCGCGGCCGCGGCGGCGGCTGCCGGCCGCTTCGTCGTCGCCGGATCGAAAATCTGCGCGAGCGCCGGCTCCGACAGGCCGGCGCCATTGTCGCGCACCGTAACACGGGCGAATTCGCCGAGCCGGGCATCGGGTGTTGCCGCCAAGGCGGCCTCATCAAACGCATAATTGCGGGTGCCGACGACCACCTCGCCGCCATCCTTGAGGTCGGCGGAAGCGGCGGTGACAAGGTCGAGCACCAGCCGCCGCACCACCGCCGGCTCGGCGCGACAGCCCCACAAGGCCGGCAGCAGCGACAGGCGCAACCTGGCGCGGCGCGGCACGCGCCGGCGCATCGCGCGCTCCAGGCGAGCGAGCGTCGCGTTAAGATCGGCCAACGGAGGTGCGGGTGTCGCGGCTTCGGCGTTCGCCCCGGCTGCGGGTACCGCCGGCATGGCGCTTCCGGCCGGCGCGGCGCGGCGCGGCGGCGCTGCGACGCCCGCGTGCCGGCGTCGGAGCCGCCCCAGCCACGCGGCCGTGTGCGCTCGCCGGCGCGGGCGCAGCCCCAGCCACGCGGCGACCGCGAGCGCAAGGACGAGTGCGGCGCCGAGGGTTGCAAACGAGCGCAGATCATGGCCGCTTCGCGCGGCCGCGGCCGCGTCGGGATCGTAGACGAAATCCGCCGGCTCGGCGGCGCGCACCAGCGCTCGCGTACTCGCGAGGCTCGCTTCGATACGGTTCCAGCGGTCGGGGTTCGAATGCCCGAGCGCGACCGCCGGATAGCGCGCCAGTGCCCGCGCCAGTTCCGCCTGGTAGTGCTCGAAGCCGGCGGCATCCGCGATCCCCGGCGGATGCGGCAGGTCGTGCAGCAGGCGGGCGGCGATGGCGTCCGGGTGCGCCAGCGCGTAGGCCCAGCCCTTCAGCGAGGCAGCGCGGAAGCCGCGCACGAGGTCGGGGTGGTCGGCGGCGAAGCGCTGCGTCGCGAACAGCGTGTCGCCGTAAAATTCGACCCGGTAATCGGCCGGGTTGATCGATTTGACGGCGAACCCGTGTTCATGCGCCAGCCACGGAAACGTCCAGGCCGAGCCAGGCACGGCATCGACGCGATCGCCGGCGAGCGCGCCCACCGCCTGGCCGGGCTGCAGCGGGATCGAGTTGAGCTTGTCCGGGTCGATCCCCTCCGCCTTCAGCGCGGTCGCCATCTCGATATCGAGGATGTTGCTGGCCGCGAGCCGCCCGATTTTGGCGCCGGCGAGCGCGCCCGGCGAGGCGTAGTCGTCGGTGGCGCGATAATAGATTTCGGCGCCGCTGCGCTGAAAAATCGGCGCCAGCAAAATCAGCGGCTGGCCTTGCGCGGCGCGGATCACGAGCGCCCCGGCGGGCGCGACGCCAAACGCAGCATGGCCGTCGGCGACCGCGTGCATCACCTCGCCTGACGCCGCGTCGGCCGACGCATCGCGCGGCTTGATCGCGACGTCGAGCCCGGTGGCGCGGTAAAACCCCTGCCACAGCGCCGCGTAATACCCGGCAAACTCGAACTGCGCCGGCCCCGACAGCTGCAATGCGACCTGGGTGTCCTCGGCCTGCGCGGCCGCGCCCGCCGCCACAGTCGCAAGCACCGCGGCAATCGCCATCATTTTTTTCATCGCGCCCTCGGGCTCTTCGGCGCCCACCCCGCCTCGCCGCGGCCGCCGTCCTCGGCGCGAATATTACCGCGGCTACGCCGCAGTGGTAGCCGGTATCGCCGCCCTCGCGCTGCCGCCTTTGACCGCCTCGCTCTTGCGCTGCGCCGCGCGCGGGCGCACCGTTCGTACCGGCTTTAACGACGCCTCGACAGCGGAGGAAGCGGCACAATGAAAGACGGCTACCGGTTCGTCGATTGCGACATGCACATCATGGAGCCGCCCGAACTCTTCGACAAATATCTCGACCCCGCCTTCCGCCCGCGCGTTACCTCGTCGGTCCGGCGCAGCGCCGGCGGCCCCACGGGCATGCGCGGCCGCCCGATCTGGTATTTTGACGGCACGCCGACCAGCAACGACGGCAACGTGTCGCAGTACAACCGCATCCGCGGCCCGCTCGTCTCCAAGCGCGCCAACACCAACGTCATGTTTGCGGTCGAGCGCGGCTACGACGCTGAGGCGCAGGTTATGGGCATGGCGATGGAGGGCATCGACATCGCCGTGCTGTTCCCGACGGCCGGTCTGTCGTTTCTCGCGCGCGACAACATGGACCCGCAATTCTCCGCCGCGATCTGCCGCGCCTATAATGACTGGCTTGCCGAATTCTGCCGGCACAGCCCCGATCAATTAAAGATGGCGGCGATGTTGCCGGTGCACGACGTCAATCTCGCCTGCGCCGAACTCTTGCGCTGCGTCAACCAGTATGGTGCGGTCGGCGCGTTCGTCCGGCCGAATTACGTAAACGGCCGGTATTGGCATTCCAATTACTGGGATCCGCTGTATGCGCTGCTGCAGGAATTGAATGTGCCGCTGTGCTTCCACGAAGGCACTGGCTCCTATTACTCGACGATCGAGCCGCGCTTTGGCGAGAACCGCTTCATGCGGCATGTCGCGAGCCATTCGACCGAGATGCAGCTGGCGCTCATCGCGCTGATGCTCGGCGGCATCTTCGAATTCTACCCGAAGCTCAAGGTTGCGTTCCTCGAAGCGCAGAGCTGGTGGGTGCCGGGATTGCTGGGCCGCATCGAATGGGACCTCCGCCAGCATCACGACTCGGATGCGCCCTACCTGAAGCTCAGTCCGCAGGAATACTGGCAGCGCAACTGCTTCTCGGCGATCGAGAGCGGCGAGAAGGAAGTGGGATCGGTCGTCGAACTGCTGGGCGGCGCCGACAACATTTGCGTGTCGAGCGACTTCCCGCATTTCGACTCGAGCTTCCCCGAGGTGTCGAACCGAGTGCTGAGCAACCCGAGCATATCGAAGGACATCGCCGGCAAGATCCTGTCCGGCGGAGCGCGGCTCTATGGCTTTACCGAAGCGGATTTCGCCAAGGCCGAAACCGCCGCCAGGCGGCACGACAACATCGTGGCGCGCGCCTGACCGCCCAGTTTGTGCCGCCTCGCTGCGCGGTGAACGCGATGATATGGGTTTCCCGGATGCGCGGGCCCGTATACGATGACCACAAGATTTTATCTATCCCAGAGGGACCGAGCCATGCCGCAAACCGAACAGGCGCCGCGCCTCAGCCATGTCGGCCTTTATGTGACCGACGTGCCCAAGATGCTCGATTTCTATACGAGCGTGTTGGGCTTCGTTGTTAGCGACGGCGCGCCCGACGGCCGCATCACCTTTCTGTCGCGCAACCCCTCGGATCACCACCAGGTCGTGCTCGTGCGCGGCCGCGAGACTGCGCCCGAAACCATGATGGTGCAGCAGGTGTCGTTCAATGTCGGCAATCTCGCCGCCGTGCAGCGTGCCTACAGGAAGGTTGTCGCCGCCGGCTGCGACAGCATCCGCCCGGTCAGCCACGGCAATGCCTGGTCGGTGTATTTCCGCGATCCCGAGGGCAACCAGATCGAGATGTTCTGCGACACGCCGTGGTACGTGCCGCAGCCGTGCGGCTTCACGATCGACCTCGATCAGAGCGAAAACGAAGTCTATCGCTTTACCGAAGAGTATTGCCGCGCCCAGCCGGGCTTCAAGCCGATGGAGCAATGGCGGGCCGAGATCAGCACAAAGATCGCCGACAAGCTGGCGGCCGCGGAATAGCGGGGAGGAGGCCAAGATGAGCCGCATCCGCGGGTTTCACGCCCATGTCTATTACGACGCGGCAACAAGGCCGAAGGCGGCGCAGCTGCGCGAGGCGATTATCGGCCAGTTCACCGTCGAGCCGGGCGGGTTCAGCGATGCGCCCGCGGGTCCGCACCCGATCTCTCAGTTCAATGTGATCTTCGAGGTGCCGGAGTTCGAACGCGTCGTGCCGTGGCTGATGCTGAACCGCAACGGGCTCGATGTTCTGGTGCACCCGCTGACCGACAGCAATGTCGATGACCACAGCAAGAATGCGCTGTGGCTTGGCAACCCGGTGCCGCTGAAGCTCGACGTGCTGCGCCCGCAATACCGCGAGAGCCTGCTGCCGGCCTCGCAACGGGCTTAGGGCGCCTACTCGACGACGATGCGCGGCGGCGCGCGGCGGGCGCCGTTCTCCGAGACCTTTTCCCAAATGCGCGCGGCGATGACGCGGAAGGTCTCGGCATATGGTGAATCCGGGTCGGTCGCGACGATCGGCCGCCCCGCGTCCGAGGTTTCGCGGATGGCGAGATCGAGCGGCACCTCGCCGAGAAATTCGGCGCCGAGCCGCGCGGCTTCGCGGCGCGCGCCGCCATGGCCGAAAATGTCGCTCCGCTGGCCGCAGTGCGGGCACCGGAAATAGCTCATGTTCTCGATGATGCCGAGCACCGGGACGTTGACCTTGTTGAACATGGCAAGGCCGCGGCGGGCGTCGATGAGCGCGATATCCTGCGGCGTCGAGACGATGACCGCGCCGGCCAGCGCGACCTGCTGCGCCATCGTCAATTGCGCGTCGCCGGTGCCGGGCGGCATGTCGACAATCATGAGGTCGAGTTCGCCCCAGGCGACGTCACGCAGCATCTGCTGCAACGCGCTCATGACCATCGGCCCGCGCCAGATCATCGGCGTGTCTTCCGCAACGAGAAAGCCGATCGACATGCATCTGACGCCGTAATTCTCCATCGGCTGCAGGATCCTGCCGTCGGCCGAGCGCGGCCGGCCGGAAATTCCCAGCATGCGCGGCATCGAGGGGCCGTAGATGTCGGCGTCGAGCACGCCGACCGAGAGGCCGTTGGCCTTCGCCGCCAGCGCGAGATTGGCCGCG
This sequence comes from Alphaproteobacteria bacterium, assembly GCA_030042035.1. GTDB lineage: Bacteria > Pseudomonadota > Alphaproteobacteria > ATCC43930 > CGMCC-115725 > DATARH01. The sequence goes on from JASIAN010000155.1 coordinate 28,834, forward strand.
ACGGTCGATTTGCCGACGCCACCCTTGCCCGACGCGACGGCGACGATCGCCTTGACGCCAGGCGCCAGCGCCGGTCGCGCCGCCGCCTCGGGCCGGGCATGGGCGTGCGGCGTCGGCGCGGCACGGCTTTGGCGCCTTGGCGCCTCGGCGGTCAGCACGGCGGTGACCGAGACGACGCCGGGCAGCGCCTCGACCGCCGCCTCGGCCGCCCGCCGCAGAGGTTCGAGCCGCGGCCCGCGCGCCGGCTCGACCTCGATCGCAAAGCCGACATTGCCGTCGCGCACGACGATGCCCGAAACCATGCCGAGCGAGACGATGTCGCCGCCCTTGTCGGGGTCGCGCACCGCGGCCAGCGCGTCAAGGACCTGTTTTTCGGTTATCGCCATCGCCTGCTGCCCGCCACGCATTGTGGCCGCGGCTCGTGCGCGCGGCCGGAAAAGGGTATGGTGCATTTAGGCGCGGCGCTCGGGCTTGACAACACCCGGCCCGCCGTCGCCCTCTATCGAACCCCCTCGCCCGCTGGCGGAGGGCCGGGGTCCGCCCGGATTGCCGCGGCGATGGCCGCCGCGAAAAGGTTCGTTGCAATGACGTGGCATAGTGACGGCGGCGGTCCGTGGGGCACGGGGCCGCGCGGCGGCGGAGGCGGGGGCGGACCCTGGGGCGGCGGCGGCCGCGGCAACGGTCAGGGTCCGAGCGGCGGCCGGCGCCCGCCCTATCCGCCTAATCTTGAAGAGATCTTGCGGCGCAGCCAGGATCGCTTTCGCCGCCTGCTGCCGGGCGGCTTCAGCAGCGGCACCGGCATCGCGGTCGTCGTCATCGCGATCGTCGTGTTGTGGCTGGCGAGCGGGTTCTACCGCGTACTGCCGGACGAAGTCGGCGTTGTGCTGCGCTTCGGCGCCTACAACCGCACGACGCAACCCGGCCTCAACTACCATATGCCGGCGCCGATCGAGACGGTGCTGACGCCGGCCGTGACGCGCGTCAACCGCACCGAGATCGGCTATCGCAGCCAGGAGAACGACGAGGGAGAGCCGATCGCCAGCGCCCAGGTGCCGGAAGAATCGCTGATGTTGACCGGCGATGAGAATATCGTCGATGTCAACTGCACGGTGTTCTGGGTCATCAAGGACGCCAAGGCCTACCTGTTCAACATCCGCGCTCCGGAAAAGACGGTCAAATCGGCGGCCGAAAGCGCGCTGCGCGAAGTGATCGGCGAGCATCCGCTGGCGATGGAGCTGTCCGCCGGCCGCGAGCAGATCGAGAGCCAAACGCACAAGCTCTTGCAGCAGCTCCTCGATTCGTATGGCGCAGGGGTTCTGGTGACGCAGGTGACGCTGCAGCGGGTCGATCCCCCGGAACCGGTCATCGCGGCCTTCCGCGATGTGCAGGCGGCGCTGGCCGACGAGGCGCGGCTCAAGAACGAGGCGGAAGCCTACCGCAACGACGTGGTGCCCAAGGCAAAAGGACAGGCCGCCAAGATCATCCAGGGCGCCGAGGCCTATCGCCAGCAGGTGGTGGCGCAGGCCGAGGGCAATGCGGCGCGCTTCGACGCCGTCTACAAGGCCTTCAAGGCGGCCGAGACGGTGACCGCTCAGCGCCTCTATCTCGATACGATGGAAGACATCCTGGAGCACAGCCACAAGGTCATCCTCGACCAGGCAGCCGCCGGCAAAAGCGGCGTCCTACCCTATCTGCCGCTGCCCGCCCTGGCGGGCAGCACGACCGCCGCGGCGGCGGCGCGCCCGTCCGTGCCCGCGGCGGCGGCAAATGACGGCGGCGCGCAGCTGTCGATCGGGCGCGGCCAATGAACCGCCGTGCTCTCGCCCTCGCCGCCGGGCTGCTGGTCATCGCCGGCCTGTTCCTGACCAGCTCGCTGTTCATCGTCAACCAGACCGAGCTGGCGCTGCTCTTGCAGTTCGGCCGACCGGTCCGCGTCATCGATGAGCCCGGGCTCGAAGTCAAATTGCCGTTCGTGCAGAACGTCGTGTTCTTCGACAGGCGCCTCCTCGATGTCGAGCCGCCGCCGGAAGAGGTCATCGCTGCCGACCAGAAGCGCGCGATCGTCGATACCTATACGCGCTATCGGATCGTCAACCCGCTGCTGTTTTACCAGACGGTCGGCGGCGAAGACGCGGTGCGCGCCCGGCTCACCGCGATGGTCAGCAGCAGCATGCGGCAGGTGATCGGCAAGGTGCCGCTGTCGGCGCTGTTGTCGGTGCGGCGGGCGCCGATCATGTGGAAGATCCGCGACGAGGTTCACGCCGAGGCCAAGCCGTTCGGCATCGATGTTGTCGATACCCGCATCCGCCGCGTCGATCTGCCGCCGCAGAACAGCGAAGCCATCTATGCGCGGATGAATTCCGAGCGGCAGCAGCAGGCGGCGCTCTACCGCGCCGAAGGCGCGCAGGCGGCGGCGACCGTACGCGCCACCGCCGATCGCGACGTGACCGTGACCATCGCCGACGCGCAACGGCAGGCGCAGGAACTGCGCGGCCAGGGCGATGCGCAGGCGACCGCGGTCTACGCCAAGGCCTACGGCCAGGACGAGAAATTCTTTGCGTTCTACCGCTCCCTGCAGGCCTACCGCGACGCGCTCGCCGGCAAGGACACCGCGTTCGTGCTGACGCCACAGGGCAACTTCTTCCGCTTTTTCCAGGGTCCCGTAGGTGTCGCCGGCGCGGCGGCGACGGCCGCGGGGCCGCCCTCGGCTCCGGCCGCTGCACCCCCCGCCGGCGTCTCCCGCGACCCGGCGCGGACACGATGATCTGCTCGGGCGCGCTGCGCGGCGGTTGATGCGGGATTTGTGGACCGCGCTGGCGCTGGTTCTCGTTATCGAGGGCATCCTATACGCGCTGCTGCCCGAAACGATGAAGCGCATCGCTGCGCGCGCCGTGGCGATCCCTTCCCAGGTTTTGCGCATTGCCGGCCTGTTGTGCGCCGTGATCGGGGTCGCGCTGGTGTGGCTCGTGCGACGCTGAGCTTGCCGCGCCGCCGCGAGCAATCTGGCTTGTCGGCCGCGATTTGCGTAATCTCGCATCTGTTCCTGCGGGGAGTTGTTGACGTGTTGTCGTTGTTGTTGCGCGGGCGGCGCGGGACCGCCGTCGCAGCCTTAGCACTGATGTTGCTCCTGCCTGCGGGTTGGCACTCTGCGGCGGCGCGCCCGGGACCGGACGGGTTTGCCGATCTCGTCGCCCAGCTTTTGCCATCCGTCGTCAACATCTCGACGACCGAGACGATCAGGTCGGAGGAGCAGGGCGAGGCGCCGGCGCCTGGCAAATCGCCGTTTCCGCCGGGGTCGCCGTTCGACCAGTTCTTCAAGAATTTTTTCAATCACAATGCCGAGCACGGCGAGGACCCGAGCCTGCAGCTGCGCAAGGCGACCTCGCTCGGTTCGGGGTTCATCATCGACCCGTCGGGCTACGTCGTGACCAACAACCATGTGATCGAGAATGCCGACACGATCACTGTCATCCTGCACGACAACACCGACCTCAAGGCGACCGTTGTCGGCCGCGACGCGAAGACCGACATCGCGGTCTTGAAGGTGGATGCCAAGGAGCCGCTGGCCGCCGCAGCCTGGGGCGACAGCGACAAGGCGCGGGTCGGCGACTGGGTGCTGGCAATCGGCAATCCCTTCGGGCTTGGCGGCAGCGTCACCGCCGGCATCCTGTCGGCGCGGCAGCGCGACATCAACGCCGGCCCGTACGACGATTTCCTGCAGACCGACGCGCCGATCAACCGCGGCAATTCCGGCGGTCCGATGTTCAACATGAACGGCCGGGTGATCGGCATCAACACCGCGATCTTTTCACCCTCGGGGGGCTCGATCGGCATCGGCTTTGCGATCCCGTCCAATCTCGCCAGGGAGGTCGTCGACGAACTGATCCACGAGCCGGATCATACCGTGCACCGCGGCTGGCTCGGGGTGCGCATCCAATCGGTGACCGGCGAGATTGCCGAGAGCCTCGGTCTCGACAAGGCGAAGGGCGCCCTCGTCGCCAGCGTCAATGCCGGCGGGCCGGCGCAGAAGGGCGGCATCGAGCCGGGCGACGTGATCCTCATCTACGACGGCAAGCCGGTCTCCGACCTGCGGCAACTGCCGCGGCTCGTCGCCGAGAGCCGGGCCGGCAGCACGGTGCCGGTGACGATCTGGCGCAAACGGCGGCGGGAGGTATTGCAGATTGTTGTCGGGCGGCTCGCCGACAGCCCGAAACTAGCCGCCAACGAGAAGGCCAAAGAGCCCACCCCCGCCGACCGCGTCACGACGCTCGGCCTTACCTTGTCCACCATCACGCCGGCACTGAAGAACGAGTTCTCGCTGGGAAATGACAAGGGGGTTGTCGTTGTTGCCGTGGTCAAGAACAGCCCCGCGGCGGAGAAGGGGATGCAACCGGGCGACGTCATCATCGAAGCCTCGCAGGAAGATGTCGCCAGCGCTCACGACATCCTCGGCAAGATCGACGCGGCGCGGCGGGCCGGCCGCAAGTCGATCCTGCTGCTCGTCGAGCGGCAGGGCGATCTGCGCTTTGTCGCGCTGGGTCTCGACCAAAGCTGAACAGCCTCAGCCGACGATCTCCCGCTGCCGGTAGCCTTGGGCATAGAGGAGGCCGGTCAGGTCGGCGTGGTCGAGCCGCCAACGCGCCGCGGCCGCAACAGTCGGCTTCGCGCGAAACGCGACGCCGAACCCCGCCGCCAGCAGCATCGGCAGGTCGTTGGCGCCGTCGCCGACCGCCAACGCCGCCGCCGGCGCGACGCCGCATTCGCGGGCAAAGGCGAGGAGCGCGTCGCGTTTCGTGTCGCGGGTCACGATCGGCGCCGCGACGGTGCCGGCGATGCGGTCCGCGGCAATGTCGAGCCGGTTGGCGACGACCCGCTCGAAGCCGAGTTCGGCCGCGACCCTATCGGCGAACACCGTAAAGCCGCCGGATACCAGCAGCCTGCGCACGCCGGCGGCGTGCGCCGTCGCGAGCAGCGTCCGCGCGCCCGGCATCAGCCGGATGCGGCCGGCCGCTGCGCCGAGCACTGCCGCGGGCAACCCTTTCAGCAGTGCCACCCGTTCGGTGAGCGCGGCAGCGAAATCGAGTTCGCCGTTCATCGCCCGCCGCGTGATCTCGGCGACCTGCGCGCGGCGGCCGACGAAGTCCGCCAATTCATCGAGCATCTCGTTTTCGATGATCGTCGATTCGAGATCGGCGACGAGCACGCGCTTGCGGCGCCCCGCGGCCGGCTGGACCAGCACGTCAATCCGCGCCGTGCCGATCGCGCCGCGCGCCAGCCGTTCGATCGTCTGTGGGTCGCCTTCGCCCAAGGCGAGATCGCACGCGATGGGCGGCGCCAGCCAATCGGGCGCGCTGACGAGCGGCAGCGCCGCCGCGAGGGCCTCCGCGATGGCGGGCAGCGACCTCTCGCCGGGCGCGGCGATGAGCGTGAGGACAGCCTCCACGTCAGGCCTCGTCGATGCGGCGGGGTTGCCGCGTCGCTGCGCTCTTCGCAATGACGCGCCATCTTGCTCCGCCCGCCGCCGCGAGGCGCACGTCGAACGCCGCCTCATCGATCGCCTCGCCGCGCTCGCGCGCGGTGAGGGGGGCCTGCCGATCGGCGGGAGGCGGCAGGCTGTCGACCTGCCCGGTCAGGATGCGGTCGCGGCTGGTCTGCACGGCTCGATGCTCCGGTTGCGGAGTCGCCACCGCACCTTAATCGATCGCGCCGGATAAAGGGCAGCCGCGAGGCTGCTTGTTGATCCCGTGGAGAGGGGATGAACCCGCCTACCGCCACCGTTCGTCCGCGAGACGGGGCGCCGCGGCGCGCCCGGTCGCGGGCGGCAGCTCCGCGGATGTCCCAAGGCGATGGGGTTGCGTGCCGCTGCCCGGGGAGTGGTCTTCGGGGGCCCTCGTCATCGCCCCCATCGCGTCGGGAATGTCGCCGATGTGATAATTGTGGCAGGTCGTGCACGCCGCCGACGCGCGGCCCGCAACGTGACAGGAAGCGCACAGATTCTTCTTGATCGGCTCAAATGACGCGGCAAAGACGAACGGGTTGCCGTGCTTGTAGGTCGCGGAAAAATCGGGTGTCGCGTTGAACTGATGGCAGGTTTTGCAGCCCTCCGATCCGAACAGGGTCAGGTGCGGCAGGTGCGCGAATTTTGTAAAGCCATGCTGCGCCGGATCGGGGCGAAATGGAAACCAATTGACCAGTCGCGACCCGTCGGGACCGCGATCGACGCTGTGGCATTCACCGCACGCGCCGGGCGCGCTCGGGTTGGACAGGCGCTCGAATAACTGCCGGGCTGACCCATTCCGTTCGCCCGCTTCCCGGCCGATGACATCGAGCCAGGCCCGCAAGAACTGGTCCGCATGTCCCGCCGGCCGGTAGTACAGAAAATAGTCCTGCCGGTACCAGCCGCCGCCGAGCTTGGTCCACGCTTCGCT
>JASIAN010000156.1 GCA_030042035.1 Alphaproteobacteria bacterium
GGCCACGGCCGGTATTGCCGCAAGCGCGATCGCCGCCGCCAAGGGGGCGGTGAGCCGAGCGAGGCGGCATCCTCGCATCACCCGATCGCCAGCATGCGTTCGACCGTGCGGCGCGCCTTCGCCGCGATATCGGGCGCCACCGTCACCTCATGCGTCATCGTTTCGAGCGCGCGGCGGATGTTGCCCAGCGTGATACGCTTCATGTGCGGGCACAGATTGCACGGCCGCACAAAATCGAGATCGGGATGGTGCAGCGCGACGTTGTCGCTCATCGAGCATTCGGTCAACAGCACGACCCGCCCCGGCCGCTCGCGCCCGACATAATCGGCCATCGCCGCCGTCGAACCGACGAAATCGCACAGCGCGACGACCTCGGGCGGGCATTCGGGATGCGCCAAGACGGTGATGCCGGGATGCGTCGCGCGCAGTTCGCGAATGTCATCGGGCGTAAAGCGCTCGTGCACCTCGCAATGCCCCTTCCAGGCGATGATCTCGACCCCGGTCTCTTTCGCGACGTTGCGCGCGAGGTACTCGTCCGGCAGCATGATGACGCGCGGCGCCCCCAATGCCTCGACGATCTTCCTGGCGTTGCCCGATGTGCAGCACACGTCGCTCTCGGCCTTCACCGCGGCCGACGTGTTGACATAGCTGACAATCGGCACGCCCGGATAGCGCTGGCGCAACAGGCGCACGTCGGCGGCGGTGATCGAGGCGGCGAGCGAGCAGCCAGCCTCCAGCGACGGGATCAGCACGGTCTTCTCGGGGTTGAGCAATTTCGCCGTCTCGGCCATGAAATGCACACCGGCGAGGACGATCACCGCAGCGTCGGTGCGCGCCGCCTCACGCGCCAGCGCGAGGCTGTCGCCGGTGATGTCGCCAACCGTGTGGAAGATGTCGGGGGTCTGGTAGTTGTGCGCGAGGATGACCGCGTTCCGCTCGCGCTTCAGCTTGAGGATCGCGCCGATGTCGTCGGCGAGGATCGACCATTCGACGGGCGGCACATGGCGCTCGACGCGGGCATAGAGCTCGGGCAGCGGCAGCGCGCGGTCGGTTGGGCCTGGGGTGGCTTCGAGCATCGGGAGCTCCTTCCATATGCTCAATTTGAGCATTTCAAGGCGCCGGAAAAACCGGACGCTCATCGTCCGGCGGTGGGAACACGCTTATGCTGAATATGAGAATAAGCGGGAGATCGGCGCCGTCAACCCCTGTTACAAAATCGTGACGCATGCCAGCCCGTGCCGTCGCGCGGGCCTGCGTCATGCGTGAGGGACGGCAGCGCCGGCGTCGCGCCGCCGTTCCCACTAAAGGGCTTGGCAATCGGCAACCGGCGGCGCCGACTATGCTCGTTATTTGATCTGCGCGATCTGCGCTTCGCTGAGGCCGCGGATGAAATCGGGCAACGCGATAAAGCCGACGGGCTGGAGATAGTTTTTGCCGTTACCGCCGGTGGTTGAGATGGCCCACAGCAGAAAGTGGCGCAGCGCATGCGAAGTTGAGATATTGGGCTGCGATTTCGACACGACGGCGTATTCGTAGTTGATCAGCGGGTAGCTGTTGTCGCCGGGCGCGAAGACGAGGCTGATCCGCTCGTACGATGGTGTGCGCGGATCGAGTTCGGCAGCCGCGTCGGCGATCGACTGCGATGTTGGGAGCAGGAACTTGCCGTCCTGGCTTTTGACCATCGCGGTGCGGAGATGGGCTTTGGCGATCTCGTCGGCGTAGCTGATACCCACATAACCGATTGCGTAAGGTGTGGCGGCGAGGGTCTTGACGACGCCGTCGTTGCCAGTGGCGGTTTTTTCCGCGGCGACATTGGGCCACGCGATCTCGGTGCCGTAGCCGGGATTGTCCTCCCAACTCTGGGCCGAGAAATCGAGAAACTGGGTAAAGATGAACGTGTCGCCGGAGCCGTCGGCGCGGCGGACCGGGATGATCGCGTGGTGCGGCAGCGCCGCGCCCGGATTCATCGCTTTGATCGCCGGGTCATCCCACTGCGTGATAGTGCCCCTGTAGATCGCGGCGAGCGTCGGGCCGTCGATTTTGAGGTGGGCGCCGTTCAGACCCGGCAGGTTGTAATTAATCGTCTGCGCCGAGATGGCGAGCGGGATGTCCAGGATCTGCGGGTTCTGCGCCGCGACCTTGTCGGAGAGATAGGCGTCGGACGCGCCGATGCGGACGGCGCCGTCGAGCGCCGCCTTCTCGCCGGCGCCGGAGCCGGTGGCGGCCGCGGTAATCGTGACACCCGGCACCACGCTCTTGTAGCCGGCGATCCACGCCTGGAACAGCGGGAAGAGCAGGGTCGAGCCGGTTTCGTTGAGGGTGACGTCGGCGGCGTGCGCAGTCAGACCCGCGAGGGCGAAGACAACGCCAATCGCGGCGGCAGCGGGCGCGCGGCGAGGTCTGTTGATCATGAAGGCTAATCCCCGGCAGGCGCTAAACGCCCGATCTGGTCAAGGTTCACGCCGGTCGTCTCGATGCGGTACATCCAGGTTACGATCGCGCCAAGCACCGAACTGACCGCGAGGCCGTAAAGCAGCGTGCGGGTGCCGACGGAGACAAGCAGGAGCGGGAACCCGTAAGTGGTCGCGACGGCGCCAACCTTGCCGATCATCGCCGCGAAGCCCGCCCCCATGCCGCGCACCTCGGTCGGAAACACCTCGCCCGCGAGCAGATAGGTCTGCGCGTTGGGGCCAAGATTGGTCATGAAGTTGAACAGCATGACGCCGGCCATGATGAGGTACAGCTTGGCCGCGCCGGTCGCGTCGATCGACAGCGTGGCGATCGCGAGGCCGACCGCGCAGCCGAGGAAGCCAAAGATCTGCAGGCGGATGCGCCCAAACGTATCGGCCAGCGCGATCGCGAAAACGATGCCGACGACCAGCAGCGACGTTGTCAGCGCCGCGGCCTCCGCCGAATGGATGCCGCTCGCGATCAAGTCAGCCGGACTGCGGATCTTGTCGGGGCCACTGCCGAGCGCGGCCGCGATCAGAGTGGGGGTGAAGACGCCGATGCCGTAAGTGCCGAGATCCTGCAGGAACCACGGCACCGACGAGAAGTTTGTCGCGCGGCGGTTGCGGGCGTCGAACAGCGCGAGGAAGGTTTTTTTCGATGCGCTCGCCTCGTCGGCGACGTGGCGGAGGAGCGCCACCGTCTGCGGGTAGAGCGGCTTGCGGTAAAGCAGGCGCGTTACGGCTCGTTCCGCTTCTTCATGCGCGCCGCGCACGATCAGCCAGTTCGCGCTTTCCGTGATGAAAAAGCGGCCGAGCGTGATCAGCACCGCCGGGACGAGCGCCGTCGCGTACATCCACCGCCAGGCATCGATGCTCGGATCGAGCACGAGCACGAGCGCGCCGATGCCGATGCCGCACATGGCGCCGATCGCCTGAAAGGCGAAGGCGCCGAGCACGAGGCGGCCGCGCGCGGCGCTCGGGATGCTTTCGGAGATAATCATGTGCGCCGTCGGGTAGTCGCAGCCGAGCGCCATGCCGACTCCGAAAAGGCAGATTACCAGCGACAGGAAGTTCTGCACCAGGATCAACAGCGCGAGGAACAAACAAAAGATGATCATCTCGGCGATGAACATCCGCTTGCGGCCAAAGTAGTCCGACATGCCGCCGAGCAGGATCGTGCCGGCCAGAATGCCCGCGAGGCTTGCTGAGGTGACGAGGCCTTTCTCGGCGGCGGCGAGGTGGAATTCGCGGGTGATCAGCGGCACGGTCACGCCGCCCATGAAGACGACAAACCCTTCAAAGAACTTGCCAAAGGCAGCGAGCGCCCAGATGCGCCACTGCATTCCCGTCATCGGGGTAGATTTCAGTGCCGTGCCGTCGGACCACACCGGCAATTCGTCGATATACTCCTGCACCGTTTTCGCGGGCGGCTGCGCCCGCGTTTGCGGTGTGGCGACGTCGACCATTGGTCGGGCTCCCCTCAAAGCAATTCTTGACTAAGATGAGGCGGCATAGCGGGCATGCAGAGTTTCCGCTGGACTACACGCGTTACCGCGCCATCCACCGCGCAAACGGACGTAACCAGTAGTCGCCTACTGTGACACTTTGATGAAGTTTTCCGCGATCGAGAGGGCCGCGTGGCGCGGCCTCGCGCGCCGTTATTTTCAACACCCGGCAAGACCGCCTCCGGATCGTCCCTCGACCGTGCAGCGTCTGGCCCGGCGAAATTCCCTGCTAAATCGCAAAAAATTGCCTGCTCTGGGAAAATTTCCGGCGCCTTGCGGGGCAGCTGCGTGCCGCTTGACGGAAATGCGACAACCTGCCCATGATTGCGCCATCCAAGGGGTGCCCCCAGTCGTCGCGACCAAGGGGCTGAGAGACCGCTGGCTCGCGGGAGACCCTTTGAACCTGATCCGGGTCGTGCCGGCGTAGGGACAGGACGAACGCTTAGGCCAAGCGCCGCTTTTCCCACCCCGATGATCGGCCCGGTCTCCGCAATGGAGGCTTCCGATGCCTGATTCCGCCCCGCTCTCGACCCCGGTGCCCGCCTCGATCCCTGGGGTGACGACCGGCCCGTTTCCCGCCTCGCGCAAGATTTATGTCGGCGGGCAGCGCCACGGCGACGTGCGCGTCGCGATGCGCGAGATCGCGCTGACGGCGGGCGCGCACGAGCCGCCGGTGCGCGTCTACGACACGTCCGGCCCCTATTCCGATCCGGCGATCGCGACCGACATCCGCTCGGGGCTCCCGGAATTGCGCCGGCCGTGGATCATCGCGCGCGGCGATGTCGCGGAGATCCGGGGGCGCGACATCCGCCCCGAAGACAACGGCCTGAAGCGCGGCGAGCCGGGTTCGGTGCCGGTGTTCAACCGCGCCGGCCGCAAGGTGCTGCGCGCCAGGGCCGGCGAGGCGGTGACGCAGATCGCCTATGCGCGGCGCGGCATCGTCACGCCAGAGATGGAATACGTCGCGATCCGCGAGAACTTGGGGCGCGAGGAGGCGCTGAAGCGCATCGACGAGGGGCGCTCGTTCGGCGCCGCGATCCCCGAGCACGTGACGGCGGAATTTGTGCGCGACGAGATCGCCCGCGGCCGCGCGATCATCCCGGCCAACATCAACCACCCGGAATCGGAGCCGATGATCATCGGCCGCAATTTCCTCGTCAAAATCAACGCCAATATCGGCAATTCGATCGTCACGTCGGGGGTGGCCGAAGAAGTCGACAAGATGGTGTGGGCGACGCGCTGGGGCGCCGACACGGTCATGGACCTCTCGACGGGGCGCAACATCCACACGATCCGCGAATGGATCATCAGGAATTCGCCGGTGCCGATCGGCACCGTGCCGATCTACCAGGCGCTCGAAAAGGTCGGCGGCAAGGCCGAGGAATTGACCTGGGAACTCTTCCGCGACACGCTGATCGAGCAGGCGGAACAAGGCGTCGATTACTTCACGATCCACGCCGGCGTGCGCCTCGCCTACATCCCGCTGACCGCCTCGCGCGTCACCGGCATCGTGTCGCGCGGCGGCTCGATCATGGCGAAATGGTGCCTCGCGCATCACCGGGAGAATTTCCTCTACACCCATATCCGCGAGATCAACGAAATCATGCGGGCCTATGACGTCTCCTATTCGTTCGGCGATGGGCTGAGGCCCGGCTCGATCGCCGACGCCAACGATCGCGCGCAGTTTGCCGAACTCGAAACCCTCGGCGAATTGACGAAATTCGCCTGGGAAGACGGCGTCCAGGTCATGATCGAAGGCCCCGGCCACGTGCCGATGCACAAGATCAAGGTCAATATGGACAAGCAGCTCGCGGAATGCGGCGAGGCGCCGTTTTATACCCTGGGGCCGCTCGTGACCGATGTCGCGCCGGGCTATGACCACATCACCAGCGGCATCGGCGCGGCGATGATCGGCTGGTTCGGCACGGCGCTCCTCTGCTACGTGACGCCGAAGGAGCATCTCGGCCTGCCCGACCGCGACGACGTAAAGGTGGGCGTCGTCACCTACAAGATCGCCGCCCACGCCGCCGATCTGGCGAAGGGCCATCCGGCGGCGCGCGAACGCGATGACGCCTTGTCCCGCGCCCGCTTCGAATTCCGCTGGAAGGACCAGTTCAACCTGTCGTTGGACCCCGAGACGGCCGAGAAATTCCACGACCAGACACTGCCGGCCGAAGGCGCCAAGCTCGCGCATTTCTGCTCGATGTGCGGGCCGAAATTCTGCTCGATGCAGATCACCCAGGAAATCCGCGATTATGCGCGCTCGGGCATGGCCGAAAAGTCGCAGGAGTTCTTGGCGCAGGGCGGCGAAATCTACACCGACGAGCACGGCCGGCCGCGCGCCGCCGGCGATTGAGCGACCGGCGGCCACAGCTTTACGGAAGACGGCGCGGGCGGCGGCTGCGCGCCGGCCGACAGCGCGTCTATGACGAGGTGCTGCCGCGCCTCGCGATAACGTTACCGGAACAGGGCGTGCTCGATCCGGCCGCACTGTTTGCGCAACCGCCGCAGGCGGTCTGGTTGGAGATCGGCTTCGGCGCAGGCGAGCACCTCGCTGAGCAGGCCGCGCGCCACCCGGAGATCGGCTTTATCGGCTGCGAGGTGTTCGAAAACGGCGTCGCCTGCCTCGCCGGCGAAATTGCCTGCCGCGGCCTCGCCAATATCCGCATCTTTGCCGACGATGCACGCTTGCTGCTCGACCGCCTGCCGCCCGCCTCGATCGGCCTGGTGTTCGCGCTGTTTCCCGATCCCTGGCCGAAGGAGCGCCATCACAAGCGCCGCCTCGTCGCGCCGGCGACGCTCGACCGCCTCGCCAGGGTCATGCAAGGCGGCGGCGAACTGCGCCTTGCGACCGACGATCCCGGCTATCTCGCCTGGATGCTAGAGCATCTGACCGCGCGCCCCGATTTCCATTGGGCGGCGAATCGGCCCGCCGATTGGCGCGAGCGGCCCGCCGGCTGGCCCGCCACGCGCTACGAAGAAAAGGCCCGCGCCGCCGGCCGCGCGCCTGCGTTTCTGCGCTTCATCGGACGGCGCCCGCCTGCGACTTGACGCCCTCTCCTCCGCTATCCGCCCTTACTGATAGAAGGCGCGCATGAGTTGGCAGAATATTCGCCCGCATCGGCGCCACGCGGGCGCCGTTGTCATCGCCGTCGCGCTCCTCGCCCTGACCGGCGGCTGCCAGGGCGGGCCCGGCCTCTACGGCGGTCTCCTCGCCGGATGGTTTGGCTCGCCGCAGCGCCCGGCACCGGCCGCCGCGCCGGCGCCTGATCCGCCGCCGCCTGCGCCGCGCCGCGCCGACCTCGTTGTCGTGTTCAAAAGCCAGCGCGTGCTCGAGCTTGTCCACGATGGGCAGGTGTTCGAGACATTTCCGATCGCACTCGGGTCACACCCGATGGGCCCCAAGGAAGAGCGCGGCGACGACCGCACCCCCGAGGGTCGCTATTTCATCGACCGGCGGTCGAAGGATACGCGCTACACCCGCGAACTGCACATCTCCTATCCCAACGCGGACGACATTGCGCGGGCCAGGGCGATGCATGTCAATCCCGGCGGCGAGATTTTCATCCATGGCCTGCCCGCCGATTACGGCCCCTACAACCCGCCGCGCTGGTATCACGATTGGACCGAAGGCTGCATCGCGGTCGGCAACCTCGCGATCGACAAAATCTGGCGCGCCGTCCCGGTCGGGACGCCGATCGACATCGTGCCGTGAAGCGGTTCGATTGCTGGGCGAACAGGCTTGCGGCGGCCGCAAGCCGTATTATATTGGGTATAAAATAAGTCCCATACGGTCCTTGACGGATCGCTTCACGGGTGGGCCGGGCGGCCCACTTTTTCTTTGTCGTGCCAGTTAGAGAGGTAGGAAAAAAGGGTTGCCGATCGACACCAACGAGATTGCCCGCATCGTCGAGCCGTCGCTGGAGGCGATGGGCTATCGCCTCGTGCGGGTCATGCTGTCGGGCGCGAAACGCCCAACCTTGCAGCTGATGGCCGAACGCCTGGACGAGGCGCCGATGAGCGTTGAGGACTGCGCCGAGATCAGCCGCCAGGTGTCGGCGCTGCTCGATGTCGCCGATCCGATTACTGGCGCCTACACCTTGGAGATCAGTTCGCCCGGCATCGACCGCCCGCTGGTGCGGCCGGAGGATTACGACCGTTTTGCCGGCTTCGAGGCGCAGCTCGAACTGGCGCAGCCGCAGGACGGCAGAAAGCGCTTCCGCGGCCGCCTGTTGGGACGCGCCGCGGGCGATGTTCGTCTTGCGGGCCCGGCCGGCGAAGTGCGCCTGCCGTTCGCCGCGATCGCCAAGGCCAAGCTTGTCCTCACCGACGATCTTCTCGCATCGGCGCCGCCAACGCCGGCGCAGACCCTTTGACTGACGAGATAGCGATGGAAAGCACGACGACGTACGCCCGTCCCGAACTCCTGCAGGTCGCCGATACCGTCGCGCGCGACAAGGGCATCGACAAGGACGAAGTGCTGGAGGCCATGGAGCAGGCCATCCAGAAGGCCGGGCGCTCGAAATACGGCCAGGAATACGATATCCGCGCCGAGATCGACCGGCGCAACGGCGAGATTCGCCTGTTGCGCTTCCGCGAGGTCGTCGCCGAGGTCGAGAACGAGGCGACACAGATTCCATTGGCTGCGGCGCAGCGGCTCAACGCCGAGGCCGAGATCGGCGATTTCATCACCGATCCGTTGCCGCCCATTGATTTCGGCCGCATCGCGGCGCAGACCGCAAAGCAGGTCATCGTCCAGAGGGTTCGTGATGCCGAGCGCCAGCGGCAATACAACGAGTTCAAGGACCGCGTCGGCGAGATCGTCAATGGCCTCGTCAAGCGCGTCGAATTTGGCAACGTCGTCGTCGATCTGGGGCGCGCCGAGGCGATGCTGCGCCGCGACGAACTCTTGCCGCGCGAGAGCTTCCGCACCGGCGAGCGGGTGCGCGCCTATATTTACGATGTGCGGCAGGAGACGCGCGGGCCGCAGATCTTCCTGTCGCGCACCCATCCGCAGTTCATGGCGAAACTGTTTGCGCAAGAGGTGCCAGAAATCTACGACGGCATCATCGAGATCCGCGCCGTCGCGCGCGATCCCGGCAGCCGCGCCAAGATTGCCGTCATCTCGCGCGACAGCGGCATCGATCCGGTCGGCGCCTGCGTCGGCATGCGCGGCAGCCGCGTGCAGGCCGTCGTCGGCGAATTGCAGGGCGAGAAGATCGACATCATCCCATGGTCGTCCGATCCGGCCACATTCGTCGTCAATGCGCTGGCACCGGCCGAGGTGACCAAAGTCGTCATGGACGAGGAGCAGAAGCGCATCGAGGTCGTCGTGCCCGACGACCAGCTGTCGCTGGCGATCGGCCGCCGCGGCCAGAATGTGCGCCTCGCGTCGCAGCTGACCGGTTGGGACATCGACATCCTGACCGAGGCCGAGGAATCGGAGCGGCGCACCGAGGAATTCCGCAGCCGCAGCCAGATGTTCATCGAAGCCCTCGATATCGACGACATGATCGCCCATCTCCTGGTGCAGGAGGGGTTTACCTCGCTCGAGGAGATCGCCTACGTCGCGGTCGAGGATCTGGCCGAGATCGAAGGCTTCGACATCGAGGTGGCGACCGAGCTGCAGGAGCGGGCCCGCAACGCGCTGGAGCGTCGCGACCGCGAATACGAAGAGCGCTATCGCCAGCTCGGCGTCGAGGACGACCTCGCGACGCTCGCCGGTCTCACGCCCGGCGTGCTGGTGGCGCTGGCCGAAAACGGCATCAAGACGTTGGACGATTTCGCCGGGCTGGCGGGCGACGAGCTGGTCGAGATGCTCGAGGCCTCCCATCGCGGTGGCGCCAAGCTCGAACTCGACGAGGCGAACGCCCTGATCATGGCGGCGCGGGCGCACTGGTTCGCCGAGGGCGAGCCGGCCGCCGGTGCAGCGCCGAACGCGGAGTGACGGCGATGGCCGGCACTGCAGGCAGCGGGCCCGCCGAGGCGCCGCAGCGCCGCTGCATCGTCACCGGCGAGGTGCGCGATCGCGCCCGGCTGCTGCGCTGCGTCGTCGGCCCGGACGGCGCAATCGTGCCCGATATCGAGGGCCGGCTGCCCGGACGGGGTTTGTGGTTGACGCCGCGCCGCGATATAGTGGAGCGGGCGCTGCAGAAGCGGCTGTTCGCCCGCGCGGCGCGACGGCCGGTCGCGGTGCCGCCCGAGCTTGCCGACCGTATCGAAAGCCTGTTGGCGCGGCGGTGCAGCGACCTTTTAGGCCTCGCGCGCCGCTCGGGCCGTGCCGTTGCCGGCTTCGAGCGGGTCGCCGAGGCGGTGCGTGGGGGCCGGGCCGAGGTGCTGCTGGAAGCGCGCGACGGCGCCGAAGGCGGTCGCCGCCGGCTCGCCGCGCTCGCGCGCGGCGTGCCGATCGTCAGCGTGCTGACGGCGGCGGAGTTGGGCGCGGCATTCGGCCGCGAGCGGGTTGTATACGCAGCGGTCGGTGGCGGCGCGCTGGCGACACGGCTGTTGACCGAGCTGTCGCGGCTGGCCGGGATGCGGAATGCGGCAGAGGTGAGTGGTTCAACGAGTATCGTGCCGGACGAGCCGGCAACAAAGGATGATGGTTTAAGAGCGAATGACTGAAGCGAACGAGCAGGAAATCCAGGACAAAGAGCAGAAGCGGCCGTTGACGCTGCGGTCGGCCGGCACACTCGGATTGCGCCGGCAGGAAACGGGCCAGGTCCGCCAGAGCTTTTCGCACGGCCGCTCGAAACAGGTAGCGGTCGAAGTCCGCAAGCGGCGGGTCATTACGCCCGGCGCCGCCGAGCCGAGCCGCGCCGAGCCCGCACCGCCCGCCGCGCGACTCCAGCCTGCCCCGGCCGCGCCGGAGACGGCAGAACCGGG
>JASIAN010000157.1 GCA_030042035.1 Alphaproteobacteria bacterium
CGTATCACGCTGGGCAACATCCGCCGCGCGCTCGAAACGATGACGCATGAGGTGACGGTGGCGCCCGATATCGCGGCGAAGGCGCGCCGCACGGTCGAACGCATGCTGGCGATCGGGTGATGCGAGGATGCCGCCTCGCTCGGCTCACCGCCCCCTTGGCGGCGGCGATCGCGCTTGCGGCAATACCGGCCGTGGCCAGCGAGATCGGCTCCGGCGCCGACCTGTGGTATGGCGCGCCGGGCCTGCCGCCGCGCGCCGACACCGGCGAGCCGGCAATCACACTGCCGCCGGCACTCTTCGCACCCGAACCCGGTACGTGTCTGCCGGCGCTGCCGTGCGGCACCCGGCTCATAGGGAGGAATGGCAAGGACGGTGCGGTCGTGCTGCAAGTGCCAGCGCTGCGCTGGTAGGCGGCCGCGCCGCCCGCGTCAGATCTCGCGGCCGTTGCGGTCGAATGCGACGACGATGCCGATCATCTTGTCGACGGTGGTGCCGTCGCTGGCCAGCGGCAGGAGGCAGCTTTCGACGGTGCGGTGATCCTTGTCGCGCACCCAGTTCGGCGGCCCGCGCCGCCACGTCGGCCGGCCGGTCAGCGCCATGAAGCGCAGGCGTTGGCGCGGCTCCGGGTCGGCGATGAGTTGCGGACGAACCTCGTCGAGCCAGCGGCCCGTGACCTCGCCGCCCAGCGAGCGCGCCAGTTCACTGCCGCAAAATCGATAACGGTAGCGCAGCGGCCGGCGCACGACATCGAGCAGACACAGCCGCGACCACAATGGCGCAATGTCCTCCGGCACGATGTGCTCGCGCCCCGGCAGCCGATCGGGCGGCTTGACCGCGAGCCAATAGTCGTAAAGACGCGCGACCAGGGGATGCCATAGGCCCCGGTTGTCCGGCACCTGATAGCCGGTCCAGACACCGAATTCGGCGCCGTCGTCGCTGGCCTCGCGATTAATCGCAAGCTGTAACATCGCTAGTGCTTTTTGCCGCTAAAACGTTGGCAAATCGTTAACCCGCCGCACCGCCGCCCCGTCCCTGCCGGGCGGCGATGCGGCCGTCCGCCCAAGAGTTGCCATAGCCGATCGGTCGTGCCTATCGTGCGCGGCGGCAGCGTTGCGCGGCCGCAGCTTTCGGGGCGGGAAAATTGCATGAAAGTGTTGGTGACCGGTGGGGCCGGGTTCATCGGCTCGGCGGTGTGCCGCCTGTTCGTCGGCGAACTGGGCATCGCGGTGCTCAACATCGACAAACTGACCTATGCCGCCAATCTCGCCTCGCTGCGCCCGATCGAACACGACCCGCGGTATCGCTTTCATCGCGCCGATATCTGCGATCGCGGCGCGATCGCGGCGCTGCTCTGCGAATTTGCGCCCGACGCGCTGTTGCATCTGGCCGCCGAATCGCATGTCGACCGGTCGATCGACGGTCCCGGCGATTTCATCCGCACCAATATCGAAGGCACCTATGCGCTGCTCGACGCGGCGCTCGATTATTGGCGCTCCTTGCCCGCGGCGCAGGCGCGGTGCTTCCGCTTTCATCACGTCTCGACCGATGAGGTGTTCGGCTCATTGGGTACTGGTGGCCGGTTCAGCGAAGCCAGCCGCTACGAGCCCAATTCTCCCTATGCCGCGTCGAAAGCGGCCGCCGACCATCTCGTGCGCGCCTGGCACGCCACCTACGGCCTGCCGATCCTGCTCAGCAACTGCTCGAACAATTACGGCCCCTATCATTTTCCCGAAAAGCTCATCCCGCTGGCGGTCCTAAAAGCGGTGCACGGCGAGCCGATCCCGATCTACGGCAGCGGCGACAATGTGCGTGACTGGCTCCATGTCGAGGACCACGCCCGCGCGCTCCATGCCGTGCTGACCGCTGGCCGGCCGGGCGAGAGCTACAATATCGGCGGCGACGGCGAGCGCACGAACCTTGCGGTCGTGTCCGCGATTTGCGCCTTGCTCGATGAGTTGCTGCCGGATTCGCCGCATCGGCCGCATGCAAAGCTCATCGCGTTTGTTGCCGATCGGCCGGGCCACGACCGGCGCTATGCGATCGATGCGGGTAAGATCCGCGGCGAACTCGGCTGGCGGCCGCGCGAGAGTTTCGCGAGCGGGCTGCGCAAAACCGTGATGTGGTATCTCGACAACCAGTGGTGGTGGGAGCCGATCTGGACCGGGCGCTACGGCGGCGCCCGGCTTGGCGCCGGCCGGCCGCCGGTTGCGGCCGAGGGGTGAGGCCGGCCGATGAAGGGCATCATCCTCGCCGGCGGGTCAGGCACGCGGCTCTATCCGGTGACGCTCGTCACTAGCAAGCAGCTGCTGCCGGTCTACGACAAGCCGATGATTTACTATCCGCTGTCGACGCTGATGCTGGCCGGCATCCGCGACATCCTGATCATCACGACGCCGCTCGACCGGCCGCGCTTCGAGGCGCTGCTCGGCGACGGCGGCCGCTGGGGCGTCGCGCTCAGCTATGCCGAGCAGCCGCGTCCCGAGGGCTTGGCGCAGGCCTTTCTGATCGGCCGCGCCTTCATTGGTGGCGGCAGCGTTGGGCTGGTGCTCGGCGACAACGTCTTTTACGGCCACGGCCTGCCGGAGATGCTGCAGGCGGCGGCGCGGCCGGGCACCGGCGCCACGATCTTTGCCTACCAGGTCCGCAATCCGGCCGCCTACGGCGTTGTCGAGTTCGATGCCGCGGGCCGCGCCGTCGTGATCGAGGAGAAGCCGGCGCGACCGCGCTCTTCCTGGGCCGTCACCGGGCTTTATTTCTACGACAATTCGGTCATCGACATTGCCGCCGGTCTCAAGCCCTCGGCGCGCGGCGAACTGGAGATCACCGACGTCAACAACGCCTATCTGCGCCGCGGCATGTTGCAGGTGGCGCGCCTCGGACGCGGCTACGCGTGGTTCGACACCGGTACGCATCAGGACCTGCTCGATGCGGCCGAATACATCCGCACGATCGAGATGCGTCAGGGGCTGAAGATCGCCTGCCTCGAAGAAGTGGCCTATTATATGGGTTATATCGACCGCGACCGGCTGTTGGCCGAAGCGCGCCGCTTCGGTAACAACGATTACGGCCGCTATCTCGCCAACCTCGTCGAATAAAAAGGACCGCGCCCGCATGAACGTGAACGACGCCGGTTTCGCCTATCCGCATCGGTTCAGCCGGCAGGTGCCGCCGCCGGCGCCGCGCTGGGCCGGCAACGCCCGCTACAATTTCATCGGCGGCCACAACGATCGCGCGCTCGTCCCGACTGAGGCGCTGATCGCGGCCGCCGCGACGGCGCTGCGGCGCGACGGCGCCGATCTTGCGCTCTACAGCATGGGGCACGGGCCGCAGGGCTATGCGCGGCTGCGCGAGTTCGTCGCGCATAAGCTCGGGCGCTGGCGCGGCATTGAGGCTGTGGCCGACGACGTCCTCATCACCGCCGGGTCCGGCCAGGGCATCGACCTGATCAACCAGGTGCTGCTCGAAGGGGGCGACACGGTGATCCTCGAGGAGTTCACCTATCAGGGCTACCTCAACAAGTTGCGCCGCCTCGGCGTCGACATCGTCGGCGCGCCGCTTGACGAGGATGGCATCCGCATGGATGCACTCGCGGCAATCCTCGCCGACCTGAAGCGCCAGGGCACAACGCCGAAATACATCTGCACCGTACCGACGATCCAAAACCCGACCGGCAGCATCATGCCGCTCTCGCGCCGCCACGAGCTGCTGGCGCTGGCGCGCGAATACGGCGTGCCGATTTTCGAGGACGAGTGCTACGCCGACCTGACCTGGGGCGCTATCGCCGACGCGCCGCCGGCGCTGTACGCGCTCGACCCGCGCCAAGTCATCCATATCGGCTCGTTCTCGAAGACGTTGGCGCCGGCGCTCCGGCTCGGCTACATGATTGCCGACTGGGAGTTCCTGTCGCGCGTCATTGCGATCAAGAGTGCCGGCGACAGCGGCACCGGCGCGCTCGAACAGATGACCGTCGCCGAATATTTCTCCCAGCATTTCGCCGAGCATGTCGAAGAGCTGAGCCGCACGCTCAAGGACAAGCTCGACACGATGGTCGAGGCCGTCGCGCGCGAATTCGGCACCGCGGCCGAGCCGTGGCTGCCGAAAGGCGGCATCTTTCTGTGGCTGAAACTGCCCGATCAGGTCGATGTCCGCAAACTCCTGCAACCAGCGCTGAAGGCCGGCGTCGCGTTCAACCCCGGCCCCGAATGGACAGTGGATGGCGAGGCCAACAAATCGCGCCTCCGGCTGTGCTTCGGCTCGGCGACAAAAGAGGAAATCCGCGAGGGCGTCGCCGCCTTCGCCCGCGTCTGCCGGGAGGAGACGGGCATTCCGCAGATCAGCGGCAACATCCGCCATGCCGCTCGCGGCGCCAGCTGACCGCGGCGCGTGACTGTCTTCCACCTCTTGCGCCACGGCGAGCACGGCCTCCTCGGCCGTACGCTCGCGGGGCGCATGCCCGGCGTCGGGTTGACCGAGAAGGGCCGCGCCGAGATTGCCGCCGTCGCCGAGCGCCTCGCCGCGGAGAACATCGCCGCGCTCTATAGCAGTCCGTTGCAGCGCACCCGCGAATCGGCCGAGATCGTGGCCGCGCGCCTCGGTCTCTCGATCGCCTTTCGCGACGATTTCATCGAGCTCGATTTCGGCGAATGGACCGGAGCAACATTCGACGCGATCCGCACCGATCCGCGCTGGCAGGCGTGGAGCACCCGGCGCAGCCTCGCCGCGATTCCCGGCGGCGAGAGCATGCGGCAGGTGCAGCAGCGCGTCGTCGAGGCGCTGCTCGAGATCGGCGAGCGCCACCTCGACGAGAATGTCGTTATCGTCAGCCACGGCGACGTCATTCGCTCGGCGCTCGTCTTCGCGCTCGGCATGCCGCTCGATTTCTACGGCCGCATCGAGGTCGCACAGGCCTCGCTCAGCTCGATCCGCCTCGATGCGAGCGGCATCCGCGTCATCGCGATCAACGAACGGCTGCGCGCGTCATAATGGCGGCGGCAGCGGCATGCGTTGTGCCGATCGGGTGAGGCCGTGCAACAATCGGCAACAATGTTTGATTTGTGACGGTCGCGTGGCGGCAATAGGTTTCGCACCGGTCTCGTTGCATTTAAGAAGTGGCGACGCATGCTGGGGGAAATGGGGGTTGCGTTGCAGCGGACGCTGCGCGCCGCGACAAGCTCTCGGGGGATCGGCCTGCACAGCGGGCAGCCGGTTGCGATGACGCTGCGGCCGGCCGCGCCGGACAGCGGCATCGTGTTTCACCGGCGCGACGCCGGCGCCGCGATCCGCGCCGATTGGCGCAACACGCGGGAATCGGCGTTGTCGACTGTATTGTCGAACGGCGAGGGGATCGCGATCGGCACGATCGAACACCTGATGGCGGCGCTCGCCGGCTGCGCCATCGACAATGTGATCGTCGAACTCGACGGGCCGGAAGTGCCGATCATGGACGGCAGCGCTGCGCCGTTTCTGCAGCTGATTGCGCGGGCCGGCACCGTCGCCCAGGATGCGGCCCGACGCGCGGTCAAGATTCTGAAACCGGTGACGGTCGCGGCGGACGGCTCTACGGCGGCGCTGCTGCCGGAGCACGGGTTCTCGATGAGCTTCGAGATCGACTTTGACAACCCGCTGATCAATCGCCAGGACATTGCCGTCACGTTCGATCCCGGCACCTTCGAAGCCGAGCTCGCGCCGGCCCGCACGTTCGGCCTGCTCGATGACTGGCCGCGGCTGAAGGCGGCGGGCTTGGCGCGCGGCGGCTCGCTCGATAACGCCGTCGTCGTCAGCGGCAACCGGGTGCTCAACGACGGCGGTTTGCGCTTTGCCGACGAATTTGTCCGCCACAAGCTGCTCGACGCCTATGGCGACCTTTACCTGGCAGGCGGGCCGATCATCGGCCATTTTCGCGGCGTGCGCTCGAGCCACGCGTTGAACCGCCGGCTGCTGCTGGCCTTGTTTGCCGACACGGACGCGTGGTGCCGCACGACAATCGCCGAGAGCGGCGGGCGCAACGTCGCGCCGGTGCCGGAAGGCATGCGCGTTCCCCGCGCCTGACCGCGATTGCCCGATTCGCCGGGCTTATCGCCCGCCCGCCAACCCGTGCTATAAAGTGCCAAAGTGCGAGATTAACCGGGGGGTCGGCGATTATGCGCGTCTCCGTCTTGGCGCCGCGACTATGCGCGGCGGGGCTGCTGCTTGTCGTCGCGGCGTGCAGCGGCTCGAAGAACCAGGTCAATATCGAAAAACCGGTCGACGATCTTTACAACAAGGCGATGGATGCTTTGGCCCAGGAAAATTACACCGATGCCGCCAACACCTTTTCCCAGGTCGAGAGCCAGCATCCCTATTCGGTGTGGGCAACGAAAAGCCAGCTGATGGAAATCTATGCCGATTACCAGAACCAGAATTACAACGAGGCGGTGATCGCAGCGGATCGTTTCATCCAACTGCATCCGGGAAATCGGGACGTTGCGTATGCCTATTACGTCAAGGCGATCTGCTATTACATGCAGATTGTCGATGTCGGCCGCGACCAGAAACTGACGCAATTGGCGCGCACCGCCTTGCAGGATGTCATACGCCGGTTCCCGGACAGCAGATATGCGCTCGACGCCAAGCTCAAACTTGACTTCGTGCGCGACCATTTGGCCGGCAAGGAAATGGCGATCGGCCGCTACTATCAGCAGCGGGGCGATTATCTCGCGGCGATTAACCGCTTCAAGCGGGTCCTCGAGCTGTACCAGACGACGACCGACGTGCCGGAGGCGCTCGAGCGCATCGTCGAGTGCGACCTGGCGCTCGGTCTCATCGATGAGGCGAAGAAAAACGCTGCCGTGCTCGGCTACAATTATCCGGGCAGCCGTTGGTACGCCGATGCCTACGATCTGCTAACACGCAACTCGCTGCCGGCGACCGCCAGCCGCGGCTGGTTCGGCCGCCTCGCCGACAGCATCTTTTGAGCGCGCCGCCGACCGCCGGCCAGATTAAAAAAACTTAATTTCGCCAAGGCGTGGCGCTGCTTTATGTCACCCTCGCTGTTGCGCACCCGGCCCCGCTGCTCGGCATCTCCCGGGCTGCGGTGCCGCGGCTCGCCGGGCGGCATATTGGGGGATGAGGCACATGGTGCGGCGGCTGGTTGCGGTGCTGTTCCTGTTGATGCTGCCGGTGACGGCGGCGGGCGCCGCCGGCGCGGCGGAAAACGTCTCCGGGCTGTTCGTCACAACGCAGTATCCGAGCCTGACGATCCGCGCCGGCGAAGCGAAGACGCTCGATCTCGCGGTGCACAATTTCAAGCTGCCGCCGCAATTGCTGCAGCTGAGCCTGCCGCAGGTGGCCAAGGGCTGGAAGGCGCAACTCCTCGGTGGCGGCCAGCCGGTTGGCGCCATCGAGGTCGGGCCCAATTCCGACGAGCCGCTGCAGCTGCGGCTCGAACCGCCGAAGGGGGTGGCGCAAGGCGATTACCGCTTCACGGTGGAAGCGCACAACCGGCAGTATGACGCGAGCCTGCCGATCCTCGTCACCGTCGGTAAGGAAGTCCCTGCCCAGCTCAAGCTGACGACCAACTTCCCGGCGCTGCGCGGCACCGCGACAACCGCATTCAAATACACGATGACGCTCGTCAACGATAGCGGCAGCAACGCCACGGTCAATCTCAGCGCCCAGGCGCCGAAAAATTTCCAGGTGAACTTCACTCAGGCGTTCGGCACGCAGCAGATCACCAGCATCCCGATCAAAGCCGGCGCATCAACGGATGTCGATGCCTCCCTGACGCTGCCGTCGCAAACCAAGGCGGGCGACTACCATCTCCGGCTGATGGCCAAGACGGCGGCGGCAAGCGCCAGCTTGCCGGTCAGCCTGACGATCGTCGGCCAGCCGCAATTGTCGCTGGCGGGTCACGGCGGCCGGCTGTCGGGCGACGCCTATGCCGGCCAGCCGAGCCAGTTGACGCTGGTGCTGCACAACGACGGCAGTGCGCCGGCACGCGATATCACGCTGTCCGCCTCGACCCCGGAGGATTGGACATCGAGTTTTGCGCCGAAAAAAGTGGCGGAACTCGCACCGGGCGGACGGCAGGAAGTCAAGATGACGCTGACCCCGTCGAGCAAGGCGATCGCCGGCGACTACCAGACGACGGTCAGCGCCGACGGCGCCGGCGGGCTCGACCAGTCGGCGGATTTCCGCATCACCGTGCTGACCTCGACCGTCTGGGGTGCGGTCGCGATCGGCATCATTGCCGCGGCGCTGCTCGTCGTCGTGTTCGCCGTCGCCCGCTTCGGGCGGCGCTGAAGGGCCGATCGATGACCGACGCGGCGGTGATCCGCGCCGAGGGGCTGGCCAAGATTTACGGCCGCACCGTGGCGGTCGATCATATCGATTTCGCGGTTGCGCCCGGCGAAATCGTCGGCATCCTCGGCCCCAACGGCTCGGGCAAGACGACGACGATCCTGATGCTGCTGGGCCTCACCGAGCCGAGCGCCGGACGCGCCGAGGTCGCCGGCTTCGATCCGTTGCGCGCGCCACTAGAAGTGAAGCGGCGGTCCGGCTATCTGCCCGATCAGGTCGGGTTTTATGACGCGATGTCGGCACGCGACAATCTCGCCTATACCGCCCGCCTCGCGGGTCTTGCGCGCTCCGAGATCGACGCCCGCTTCGCGGCGGCGATGCGGCGGGTGGGCTTGAGCGATGTCGCGGGCGCGCGGGTCGGCACGTTCTCGCACGGCATGAAACAGCGGCTCGGCCTCGCCGAGGTGCTGATGAAGCGACCGCAGGTCGCGATTCTCGACGAACCGACGACCGCGCTCGACCCGCATTCGACGCAGGAATTTCTCGAAATGATCCGCGGCCTGAAAGCCGATGGCACCGCGGTCCTCTTGTCATCGCATCATCTCGATCAGGTGCAGAGCGTGTGCGACCGGGTGGCGCTGTTCAACCGCGGCCGCATCGCGCTGTCCGGCAGCGTCACTGAACTCGCCGGCCGGGTGCTCGGCGGCGGCTACGTCATCGACATCGAGACGCACGGGCCCGGCGTGGAAGTTCTGCTTGCCGCCGTCCCTGGCGTCGTGCGGGTACAGAAGCTTACAGCCGGGCCGGGCAGCGAGCGCTGGCGCGTCGATTGCCAGCGCGACCAGCGGGCCGAGATCGCCCGCGCGCTTGGGGCGGAGATCGATCTCGTCGGCATCCAATTCGCCGCGCCGAGCCTCAACGAGGTCTACACCCGCTATTTCGCCGAGGTCCGCGATGAGTGCTGACCCGAGTGCCGGACTTCGCCCCGGCCGCCGCTTCGGTTCGCCGTGGACCGGGGTCGGCGCCGTCATCGCCAAGGAGGCCGCCGACCAGTTGGGCGGCGCCCGCATGGTCGTCATCGAGGCGCTGATGTTCCTCATCGCGCTGGTCGTCGCGTGGTTCGCCGCGACGGCGATCCGCCAGACGATCGGCGAGAGCCCGTTTCTGTTCCTGCGCCTGTTGACGATCACGCCGGACAATGTGCCGCTGTCGGTCACCTCGATCATCGGCCTCGTGACGCCGGTCATCGCGATCGCGCTTGGTTTCGACGCGGTCAACGGCGAATTCAGCCAGCGCACGCTGAGCCGGCTGTTGGCGCAGCCGATTTATCGCGACGCGCTGTTGTTCGGCAAATTCCTGGCGCGTCTCTTGTCATTGACGATCGCGCTGGTGTCTTTGTGGCTGCTCGTTCTGGGGCTCGGCATCCTGCGTCTCGGCCTGCCGCCGAACCTCGCCGAGGTCGTCCGTATGCTCGGCTTCCTCGTCGCGACGATCGCCTATGGCGGCGTTTGGCTGGCGCTGGCGATGCTGTTCTCGGTGCTGTTTCGCGCCCCGGCGACGGCGGCGCTGGCAGCCCTCGGCGTGTGGCTCGTCTTCGCCCTGTTCTGGTCGTTCATCACGCCGCTGGTGGCCAATCTGATCGCCGGCCCGCCCGAGAGTGTTTTCGGCCCGCGCCTCGAATTCCTCCAGGCGCAACAGGTCATCGACCGTTTGTCACCGAACACGCTTTACGCCGAGACCGCGCTGGCGCTGCTGCATCCGGCGACGCGCGCGCTCGGTCCGGTGCTGATCAGCCAGCTGGAGGGCGCCTTGCTCGGTGCGCCGTTGCCGGTCGGGCAGAGCCTCCTCTTGGTGTGGCCGCAATTCACCGGGCTG
>JASIAN010000158.1 GCA_030042035.1 Alphaproteobacteria bacterium
ATTCGGATTTGGCGCGATTGGCAAATTCGGCCTGGATGCGCGCCTGCTCCATTTTGGCTGCCGCCGCCTTTTGCTCGGTGATGTCTGAATAGAGCGAGACGACGGCGCCGTCCGGCATCGCCCGACGGCGGATCTGCAGCACGCTTCCGCTTGCCGTCGTCCGCTCGATGACCGCCGGTAAATTGCGGAAAAAGCGATCGAAGCGCTCGCGCGCCTCGCGGTCGGGCGCCGCCACCGGCCCGAAATCGCCGCGCTTCGCCTGCATCAGCAGAATCTCGTGCAGGTTGGCGCCGGCCAGTTTGCCAGGCAACTGCAGCAGCGAGGCAAACCGGCTGTTCCAAGCGATCAATCGCCCCTCGCGATCGAACACGCTCAGTCCTTCGCCCATGTTTTCCAGTGTGCTCTGCAACAGCTCGCTTTGTTCATTCAACTGCCGTTCGCGAGCGCGCAATGCGGCGACCGTGCGCTCCTGCACCCCGCGCGCTCTCAGTGTCAGGCAGACAAAGACGGCGGCGATGATCGCCAGCACCAGCTCATGAACGCCCTTCGGCGCCGGCGTGAAGCCGATCACGCCGGCGGCGAGGAGCAGCAGCAAGCCGGCGAGCGTCAACAGCCACGGCAGACTTCCGGCCGGCTTGGCCCTTGCTGGCGGCGCGGCGACGCGCGGCGCGCGACCGCGCGACATCGCCGGTGATCGGCCGAGCCCTAGATGCACGTCGCCAGACCTCGCAATGCGAGCCGATTTTTACCCTGACGGCGGGCAGTTAATTTTTTGTTAGATAACACCTTCGAATGAGGCGATCGCGGTGGCGCCGAGGGCGCCGAGGATCACGACGAGCCACGGCGGCACGCGCCACAGCACCAGGAGCAGGAACGCCGTGATGCCAAGCGCGAAATCGGCGGGTGCGAAGATCGCGCTGGTCCACACCGGCCGATAAAGCGCGGCGAGCAGTAGCCCGACGACGGCGGCGTTGATGCCAGAGAGCGCGGCGCGTACAGCGCGCCGCCGCCGCAACCCGTCCCAGAATGGCAACACGCCGACCAGAAGTAGAAAGGACGGCAAATAGATCGCCGCGACGCAGATGAGCCCGCCCGCCCAGCCGCTCGGCCCGGGCTGCATGACGGTGCCGAGATACGCCGCGAACGTGAACAGCGGCCCGGGCACGGCCTGCGCTGCGCCGTAACCGGCGAGAAACGCGTCGTTGCCGAGCCAGCCCGGCGGCACGACCGCCTGCTGCAGCAGCGGCAGCACAACATGGCCGCCGCCGAACACCAGGGCCCCGGAGCGGTAGAAGCCGGCGATCAGCGCCACGAGGTGGCTTCGAGTCGCCGCCGCAAGTGCCGGCAGACCGACCAGCAGCGCGAAGAACAGCGCCAGCGCGATAACGGCCAGCGGCCGCGCGACGCGCACCGCCAGCGGCGTCGCTTCGCGCACGCTAGTGGCCGGCAGCAGCCGCAGCCCGATCAGTCCGCCGGCGGCGATCGCGCCGACCTGGCCCGCCGCCGACGGCGCCGCCAGTGCCAGCACCGCGGCGCCGACCGCGATCGTCGCGCGCTCCCTGTCGGGGCATAGATTGCGCGCCATGCCCCACAGCGCCTGCGCGACAACCGCGACCGCAACGATCTTCAACCCGTGCAGCCATGGGACATGCGCGATGTCGCCGATACGGCCGACGCCGTAGCCGAACAGGATCATCGCCAGCGCCGACGGCCCGGAGAACCCGATCCACGCGGCGAATGCCCCCGGCAGTCCGGCGCGCAGCATGCCGATCGTGATGCCGGTCTGGCTCGACGCCGGGCCCGGCAGAAACTGGCACAACGCGACGATGTCGAGATAGTGCGCCTCGTCGAGCCACCCTCGGCGCTCGACGAACTCGCCGCGGAAATAGCCGAGATGCGCCACCGGCCCGCCGAAACTGATCAGGCCGAGCCGCAGAAAGGCGCGAAACACTTCGAACGTCGTGCCGGCGTGCGGCGCCGTCGCGGCCGGCGCTGCCGAGCTGTCGGGTTCGGCGGCCATCAGCCGGCGACGCGCGGCAGTGCGGCGCCGTCCATGTCGTCGCGGCCGATGGAGAGATGGCGCAGCACGGTCGGCGCGATGTCAACGAGCGAGGTCGGCTGCTGCCGCTGGCCCGGCGCGAAGCCGCCGCCCTCGACAACGAGAAACGGCCGCTGCTCGTTGCGGCCGAGGCCGCCATGCTGGCCAAAGCCGATTTTGCTCTCGCTGTCGGCCGGGTCCTGCACGATCGGCGCGTAGCCGGTAACGCCGTGCGGGTTGGTGCGCTCCTCGCCGGCCAGCGTCACGGCGATGCGCATCGCCGTGTGCCGCGGCAGCCCGACGGCGGCGAGGCGCTCGCCGTAAAACACGTCGCCGACCCAGGTTTCGGCAGTGAGGAAGCGTACGATGCGAGCGACTTGCTCGCCTTCCGGCTCGGCGAAATAGAGGGTCGCGGCTGTCCCTTGCGGCGCGACGACGACATCGCCGGACCCCGGCCCCTCCTTGAGAGCGGCGGCCACCAACAGCGCGTCGAGATCGACCGCTTGTGCGACCGTCTCCATGCCGTGGTCAGAGCCGGCAATAAACAGCACGTCGTCGCCGGCGGGATCGAGCCGCCGCACCGTCTGCCAGACCTGCCGCACGCACCCGTCGGCGGCGGCGATCGCGGCGCGATGCTGGGGCGAGCCGAGCGGCGCATGATGGCCGGTATAGTCCGGCTCCGACAGCCACAGGATCGCCAGTGACGGCGCCCGCTCTTCGAGAATCTCGGCGCAGAAGCGCTCCGTCATCGCGCGGTCGCCGGCGATGCCCTTCGTCAGCGCGGCGCTGGCGGGATCGTCGATCGGCCGGCGGCCTGGGCCATAGCTGCCGGCCGCGTGGTAGACATAGCCGTGCCCGTCCGGGTCCTGAAAATATGCCGCACCGGGCGATACGTTAGCGCACGAGATCGATGTTTCGCCGTGCCAGCGCAGCCGTTCGGCGAGCGTCGGCACGTGCAACGTGCGGCCCGTTGCGCGGCGCATCCGCTCCGGGAAATCGGGATGGCCGGCCGAACGGCAGACGAGACCGTCGCCCTCGTCGAGCGCCATCGTGTTGCCGAGGAGGCCGTGCCGCGCCGGATAGCAGCCGGTCGCGATCGAGGCAGCGCTGGCCCTGGTCGTCGACGGGAAGACGCTGCGATGCGCCGCAAACCACGCGCCGCGCTCCTTGAGTTCGCACAGAAACGGCGCGTCGTCCGGGCCGATCAAGTCGCGCCGCAGACTGTCGCAAATGATGATGACGGCGCGCGGCTCTCCCTTCATGGCGCCACTCCATTCAAGGCATAGTCGAAAATGGCGAAATTGCGCAGCGCCGCCGGCCGCCCCGGATAACCGGCAGCAAGCGGCCGCGACAGCAGAAACGGCACGGTCTGCTCAAAGGCGCCGCCGTGCGAGCGCAGCCGATGCCCGGCCAGCGCCGAGAGATCATGCTCGGTGGCGGTGGCGCCAAGCGCGGTATTGCGGTCGCCGGTCACGACGAGATCGGCCTCAAGGTCGAGCGGCAATTCGTAGAGGGCGGCCGCTTCCTCGCGGGTCAGGACGCGATCGACGCCGGGTAGCGGGCGCATCATGTCGGCCATCGCCGCAAGCGGCACCGCGGCCTTCCGGCGATAGACGCGCACGAACGAGCCGAGCGCGCCGTGATGGCGCACAAACGGGTCGGTGATCGGGCAGATGACGCGTGCGGCGCCCTGGCCGAACTCAGCGTTCAGCACGTCTTCGAGGAAGATGACGTGCGGCCGGCCGTCAAACAGGGCCTTGTCGTTCATGCCGTGATCGGCGGTCACGCCGACGACGCAGCCCAATTCCTCGAACCGCGCGAGGCGGCTGTCGAGCGCCTGGTGAAATGCCAGCGCCTCCGGCTCGTCGGGCGCATGGCCATGCTGCACGTAATCGGACAGCGACAGGTAGAGGAGCTGCGCGCGGCCCTGTTCGACAAGCCGGATGCCGGCATCGAGCACAAAAAGCGACAGGTCGGCCGAATACATGTCGGGCTTGGGCCGGCCAACCAGAGCCTCGACATGATCAATCCCGTGTTCGGCGAGCGTGCAGCGATCGGCGTGTTCCGACGAAAAGCAGATCGCGCCGCCAGCGCCGATCTTGAGGCCGTTGCCGAGCATGCGGCGCAGTTTGTCCTTAGCGGTGATCGCCGCCACGGCAACGCCGGAAGCGGACATCCGCGCGAGGATCGTATCGCCGCGCACCATCGCCGGATCGGTCATCATGATCTCGGCGCCGCTCGCCCGGTCGAGCGCGAAATTGCCGGCAATGCCGTGCACCCCAGGCGGCGCGCCGGTCACGATCGACAAATTGTTCGGGTTCGTGAAGGTCGGCATCGCCGCTTTCGCGAGCGCGTAAAGGCCGGTCTTTTGCCAACCGGCGATCGTCGGCAACACGCCCGCCGCAATCCCGGCCTCGATATAGGCTGGATCGCAGCCGTCGGCGCAGATGACGACGGTCGGTCGCTTGGGCAACTCGTAGGAACGGCCGTGCAGAATGATCATGGCTTGCGCGCCCGGACATGCAGGAATAACGGCGCAACGCGCGTATCGGCGACGACCGGTTCTGCCTCCGCCAACTCGATGCTAGCGCGCGGCTCGCCGAACTGCTCGATGACCAGCCCGGCGGAGCAAATCATCGCCACCCACTCGCTAAGGGTGCGATCGAAGCGCGGAGTGCGAAACGGTGGAGCGCGGCGGCGCTCGTCCTCCGGCACGGTGCTGAACCACCACGTGTCGAGGCGTCCGTCCACGCGGTCGAAATAGCTACCGACTTCGATCGCGTAGGGAATGCCGGCAGCGTCGCGCAACACCTTGCGATGCGGCGGATCAAAGCACGGATGCGTGATCGAAAACTGCAGAAAACCGCCGGGCCGCAGGACCCGAGCGATTTCCCGGATCGCCTGTTCCGGCGCCGGCACGTCCATCAGCGTCATGAACGCGACGGCAAAATCGAAGCATTGCGGCGTAAACGGCAGCGCCGCCGCGTCGCCGACGACAAACGCGATGCCGAGCGGGTCTGAGGCCTCCGCCGCGCGCGCATAACGGATGAAGGTCGGGGACACGTCGATCGCGTGCATTGCCGCCGGGCCGCGGCGCGCCACGTGTCGGGTGTTCGTCCCCTCGCCGCAGCCGATATCGAGGCCGCTCAGCCCGTCGATCGGCGGCAGCATCGCGAGGAAGGCCGGCGTGTTCAGCGCGTCGCGGTAGATGTCGTAACCGGCGCGCGAATGCCGGGTCCAGGTCTCCGCGTTGTCCTCCCAATGCCGGGCAGCGGTCATCGCGTCCATCGTTCGGCCATCAGAACATCGCGCCCGATTGTTTCCAGGCCTCGACGATCTCCGAGCCTGTGGCAAACCACACGCCGTCATGTGCGGCGATATAGGAAAGCGCGTCGTCGAGGCCACGGATGCGGTGTGGCACGCCGATCAGGTAGGGATGCAGGCAGATCGCCATGACCCGGCCGGACCTCGCGCCCTCGGCGTAGAGCGTATCGAACTGCGCCTTGATCGCGGCGACAAACTGATCGACTGTGCCGTTGCGGGTATAGAGAAACGGCGAGTCGTTGATCTCGTAGGAATAGGGGATCGAGACGATGCGTCGGCCGCCGCCCAAATCCATCCAGAACGGCTGGTCGTCGGCGACCCAGTCGGCGACATAGAGGCAGCCTTCGGCGACGAGATTGTCGAGCGTCTTCCAGGTTTCGGCGAGGCCGGAGCCGAGCCAGCCGACCGGTTTTCGGCCGGCGAGCGCGGCGATCCTGCCCAGCGCGCGGGCGATCGAGGCCTTCTCCTCTTCCGGCGACATCTGGTTGAGCCAGCGCGAGTTGGTCTCATTGTGGCCGAGAATTTCCCAGCCCAGTTCGACCGCCGCCTTCACGATCTGCGGGTGGTGGTCGCAAATGTCGCTGTTGAGGGTCGGGCTGGCGCGGATTTTGTGCTTGTCGAGCACCTCCATGATGCGCCAGATGCCGACCCGGTTGCCGTAGTCGCGCTGCGCCCAGGCGCGCACGGAGGGTGCGGCGGGCGGCGTCGCGTCGTAGGGGCTGCCGGCGATGCCGCGCGACAATGGAAAGAATTCGATATTGGGGATGATCCACACCGCGAGCCGGGCGCCGTTCGGCCATCTGAGGACGGGCCTGGCGTTGATCGGCACATAGGGATAAGGGCCGTAATCGCGCGGTTCCATCGGCGCCTCCGTCGCGGCAGGATGGTTGGCGAGACTATAAACCAAACACCGCGGCGAGGCGCGCCACATGGCGGTCGGCATCCTCCCTCCCCTTGATGGGGGAGGGCCAACCCTTGAATGGCGGGACTTTGGTGGTTTCGCTGCCGCCGAACTTTATGACCTGTTGCGCTTCCGCCAGGCGATCTTTGTCGTCGAGCAATCTTCGCCCTATCCCGATCTCGATGGTAGCGACCGGCGGGCGCACCACCTGCTGCTCAGCGTCGACGGCGTTCTCGCCGGCTATGCCCGCGTCATTCCGCATCCGGTGGAGGGCCGCATCGCGATCGGCCGGGTCGCGGTCGCCGAAGGGTGGCGGCGACGCGGCTTTGCGCGCCGCATCATGCAGGAGGCGCTCGCCCGCTGCCGCCGCGATTATCCGGGATTGCCGATCGCCTTGAGCGCCCAAACCTATCTCGCGTCGTTCTACCGCTCGCTCGGGTTCCGCGCCGTGTCCGGGCCGTCGCTCGATCACGGCGTCGAGCATGTCGAGATGGAATTGCGCGCCTGACTGGGGAGGTCTGATGCCGGAAGACAACAAGGTCTTTCTCGATTACGACCAGGCGGCGCTTGATGCTGCTTATCACCAGGCCGCCTATGCGCCCAATCGCGAACAGTTGCAGGCACGCCAGGCTTGGCTCAGCCGGGCGGCGCGCGCCCGGCTCGGCGCGCCGGAACGCGCCGCTTACGGCGAGGCGGCGATCGAACAGCTCGACATCTACCGCACGCGGGCTGAGCGCGCGCCGATTTTCATGCTGATCCACGGCGGCGCGTGGCGCGCCGGCCGCGCCGAAAATTACGCGGCGCCGGCCGAGCTGTTCGTTGCCGCCGGCGTGCATTACGTCGTGCCGGATTTTTCCTGGGTGCAGGATGTCGGCGGCAGCCTGTTTGTCATGGCCGATCAGGTGCGCCGCGCGATCGCCTGGGTGTCGCGCAATGCCGCGCACTTCGGC
This sequence comes from Alphaproteobacteria bacterium, assembly GCA_030042035.1. GTDB lineage: Bacteria > Pseudomonadota > Alphaproteobacteria > ATCC43930 > CGMCC-115725 > DATARH01. Next base: position 7,214 of record JASIAN010000158.1, read on the forward strand.
GGCGATCCGTCGCGGCTCTACGTTGCCGGCCAATCCTCGGGCGGCCATCTCGCGGCCGTGGCGCTGACGACCGATTGGCCCCAATTGTTCGACCTGCCGGCCGATCTGATCAAGGGCGGGATGTGCATCAGCGGTATGTACGACCTGGCGCCGGTACGCCTCTCGGCGCGCAGCCAATACGTCAAGTTCGACGACGAAACGGTCGCCGAACTCAGCCCGATCCGCCATCTCGACCGCCTCCATGCGCCGCTCCTCGTTGCCTATGGCACGCTGGAAACGCCGGAATTCCAACGGCAGAACCGCGACTTCGCCGCCGCCGTCGCGGCCGCCGGCAAGCCCGTCCGGCTCCTCGTCGGCGAGCACTGCAACCATTTCGAACTGCCCGAGACGCTCGCCAACCCCTATGGCCTCGTGGGCCGCGCCGCCCTCGAATTGATGGGGCTGGCGCCGGGCTCGTTACGCTGAGCCGGCGCAACAGGACAAAACGCGGCCGTCGTTTCAGCCAAGCAGCGGGGCTTCGGTGCGATCCTGAAGGGCGGCCAAAGTCAGGCCCGGCACCATGTCGATGACGCGGAAGCCATCGGCCGTCACATCGATGACGGCGAGTTCGGTATAGACGCGTTTGACGCAGCCCCCTGCGGTCAGCGGATAGGAACAGCGGCGCAACAGGCGCGGCTCGCCCGCGCGGGTCGTGTGCTCCATGACGATCCAGATGCGCTTGGCGCCGGCCGCCAGATCCATCGCACCGCCGATCGCCGGCGCGTTGTCGTTCTCGGAACGCGCCCAGTTGGCGAGGTCGCCATTCTCGGCGACCTGAAAGGCGCCCAGCACGCAGAGATCGAGATGGCCGCCGCGCACCAGCGCGAAGCTGTCGGAATGGCTCATAAAGCTGCCGCCCGGCAAGAGGCTCACATGCTGCCGGCTGGCGTTGACGAGCCACGCATTCTCGTGGCCGGCGGGCGGCGCCGGCCCCATGCCGAGGATGCCGTTCTCGGAATGAAACACGACCTCGCGCTCTTTCGGCACATAATTGCCAACCAGCGTCGGGATGCCGATGCCGAGATTGACCGACCAGCCCTCGGGGATGTCGCGCGCGACGCGCGCCGCCAGTTCCTCGCGCCCGAGCGGCTTCCAGTTTGCCGATTCAGACATGACCGTCTCCTGAGCAATCGGCCGGCGGCGCGGAGGTCGTCGTCCCACCCGCGCGCATTGCCGGCGAAAGCCGGCAGCCATGGCCGCACTGGGTCCCGGCTTGCGCCGGGACAGCGACGAAGAGGGGATGCCGGAAGCGGGAACAGCTCATTGCCAACAGCCTATTCGATCTTGATCGGCGGGTCGCCGGCTTCGATATGCACGACCCGGTTCACATAAACCCCGGGCGTTGCAATCTCCTCGGGCGACAATTCGCCGAGCGCCGCGACATGCTGCGTCTGCACAATCGTCAATTCGGCTGCCGCCGCCATGACCGGGTTGAAGTTGCGCCCGGCCTCGCGATAGATGAGATTGCCCCAGCGGTCGGCGCGCCAGGCTTCAATCAGCGCGACATCGCCGCGGATCCAATGTTCGAGGATGTATTCGCGGTCGTCGAATTGGCGCGCCTCTTTGCCCTCGGCGAGTTTCGTCCCGGCACCGGTCGCGGTGTAGAAGGCCGGGATGCCGGCCGCGCCGGCGCGGATGCGTTCGGCCAGCGTGCCCTGCGGCAGGATCTCCAATTCGATATCGCCGCGGGCAAAAACCTCCTCGAAAATGACCGAACCGCGGCTGCGCGCAAAGCTGCAGACGATCTTGCGCACCCTGCCCTCGCCGATCAGCCGCGCGACGCCCTCGCGGCCGCGCCCGGCGGTGTTATGCACGACGACAAGATCCCTGGCGCCCTGCTCGATGAGCCCGTCGATCAGGGCGCGCGGCTCGCCGACCTGCGCGAAGCCGGCGATCAGCACGGTCGCGCCGTCCTTGATGCCCGCCATCGCCTCGGCCACCGAGCGGACAAATTTGTCGATCATCGCGACTCCCGCTTGCCGCTGCTGTCCCGGCGCGGATTTAAGCGGAAGCCGCGGGGATGGGAAATAGGAACTCGCCCGGACGATCGCGCGGCCACCGTCATCGGGCGGGCGCGGCAAACACTTGGTCGGCCGCTTGCTTCTGCTGCGGGGACAGGCTTGCGTAAAGCGCTTGGAACGCCGTCAGGAGCCGGCGCAGGCCGCGCGCATCGAGGTCGGCGGCCTCGCTTTGCACGCGCAACTCCTCGAGCGCGTCGCGCCGCCGGTCGGGCGGGTTGCGTCGCACAAAGGCCGCGCGCGCCGCGTCGTTATCGCCCAAGACCGCGACGAACCGTTGAAACGTTCCGTCCTGCGCAGGCGTGATGCCGAGCCGCTGGCGCAGTTGCGCGAACTGCTGAGCCGGCGCCGCGGCGGGCGGATTTGTCGCCGCCTGGGCGAGCTGCACCGGCGGCGCCCTGCTGCCGGCCATGGCGTCGGAGGCAAGGCCAAACGCCGTCGTCAGCCCGGCCGCAACGGCGAGCGCGGCGATGGCGCGCGTCGCCCGATCAATCCTGCCTGCCATCGATCCCCCCCTGTCGCGGTTGTCGGGTCAGCCGCCGCGGCACCCTTCGAGGAACAATCGTACCGTCGCGTCGATCCAGCGGCGGCGCCCGGCTGCGGTGAGCGGCGTGCCGAGCCCCATCGCGCGCCGCCGCGGCCCCGTCACCGTCATCGTAATGAACTGCTCGGCGGCAAAATCGGCGTCGATCGCACCGATCTGGCCGGCCGCCATGCGCTGTCTCAGGTCATGCGCGATGCGCGCGATGCCGGCGGCTTGCCCGAGGTCGTGCAGGATGCGCGCGAGGCCCGGAAAGCGCTCGCCCTCGGCGATCATGATGCGATGCAGCGCCAGGGCTTGCGGGGTCAGTGCGACGTCGAGCATGTGAGCGGCAATCTGGCGCAAGGCCTCCGCCAGGCTCGGCGATTCGAGCAGCGCATTGTCGAAGGGCGGCGTCCAGCGCTCGATGAGCCGCCGCACCACCGCCTCGAACAATGCCTCCTTGCCGCGAAAACGGTGGTAAAATGTGCGCTTCGAGATGCCGGCGCGTTTCGCGACGGCCTCGATGCTGGTCGCCTCGAACCCGTCGTCGAGAAACAGCGCGGTGGCGACATCGAGGATGCGATCGGACAGAAGTGCCGACTCGCGGCGTGATGGCCGGCCGCCATGGCCGCGCGCCGCGGGCTGTCCGCCGATGTCAATCTGTTCCAACGTACCGCCCCGTCGACGTTGTGCGATCGAGCTTAGTGTGCAGGACGTGAAACGCAACCGTCGGCTAGGCCATCGGCGGTTCGAGACCGCCCGGCCGATGGGTCAGTTTGTCCCATGCCGGCCGACTCGGCACACTTGCAGGGTAGGGCGGCGCGCGCGATAAACGCATCGCAAGACGACATAACGAGCCCGGCTCGGGCGCCGAACAAGGAGGATGCCCATGTATCGCCGCTATCTGCTGGCGCTCGCCAGCGCTGTAACAGTGCTTTGCCCCCTTGCGGCCGGCGCAGCCGAACCGATCAAGATCGGTTTTCCGATCCCGCTTTCGGGAGCGACTGCCGTCTACGGGGTGCCGGTCCTCGAGGGCGCTCAGTTGGCGGTCGCCCAGATCAACGCGAAAGGCGGCGTGCTGGGCCGAAAGCTGGAGATTCTGGCCCGCGACAGCAAGGCTAATGCCGACGAGGCGGTGCGCCTCGCGCGCGAGCTCATAATCCGGGACGGGGTCAATTTCCTGGCCGGCACGCTGACCTCGGCCGAGGCGCCGGCGGTTTCGACCGTCGCCAAGGAAAACAAGATCGTCTTTATCGCGCCGACCTCCGAAACCATCCGGCTCACCGATCCGCAGAACATTCATCCCTACATCTTCCGCGCGACCTCCAACACTGACGTTGAGGGGCTGGCATCGGCGCAACTGATGGCCAAGTGGAAGAACGTTAAAACCGTTGCCACGATCGGCCCGGACTACGCCTATGGCCGCGATGTCACAGCGGCGTTTGTCGCCGACTTGAAGAAGCTGCGCCCAGACATCAAGATCGTCGACCAGCAATGGCCGAAACTGGGTGAAGCCGACTTCACCTCGTTCATCACCGCGCAGATGGGCGCGCACCCGGATGCGATCTACTGTTCCCTCTTTGCCGGCGATTTTGTGACCTTTGCCAAAGAGGCAGAATCGCTAGGCGATTTCAAGGCGATCCATAACCGCTTCATCGACAGCGGCGCGGTCGGCGCGACTGACGAAGCGAAGGCGCTCGGCAAGGATTATCCGCTCGGCATCCTCGTCAACACGTTCGACCCGGTAATCTGGAGCGGCGGGCATGAACCGGCGGCGCACAAGAAATATATCGCCGCGCTGCGGGCCTTCACCCATCAGAAATATCCGTCGTCCTTGTCGATCCAGGGCTACATCGCGATCGAAGCGCTGGCGGACGGCCTTCGCCAGGCCGGCAGCATCAATTCCGATAAGGTCTCGAAGGCGATGATTGGAATGACCTTTGATACCCCCATTGGTACGCGGACGTTCAGCGTCGCCTCGCATGAGACGTTTTCGCCGGAATTCTGGGGCGTCATGGTCAAAGAGGCCGCCTACCCCTTCGCGGTCATGAAGAATCCGGTGTTGCTGCCAAGGAATTTCCCGGCGACGAATTGACGGCGGCGGCGATTTGTCGCTCACCGCAGCGAACATTTAACGACAGGAGGCTCTAATGGGTTCGTGGCGCCATTTGGCCGTGATCGCTGTCGCAGCGATCGGATTGTCACCCGCCGCATCGGCGGCGGATGCGATCAAAATCGGCACGCCGATCCCGATGTCGGGGGCAACCGCCGTCTATGGCATTCCGGTCTTGCAAGGCATCGAGATGGCGGCTGCCGAGATCAACGCAAAAGGCGGCGTGCTTGGGCGTAAGATCGAGGTTCTGGCGCGCGACAGCAAGGCCAATGCCGACGAAGCGGTGCGCCTGGCGCGCGAGTTGATCATCAAGGACAATGTCGATTTTCTTGTCGGCACACTAACCTCGGCGGAGGCGCCCGCGGTCTCGACCGTCGCCAAGGAGAATAGGATTGTCCTGATCGTGCCGGCTTCGGAAACGATGATGCTGACCGATGCGGCGCACATCCACCCCTACATCTTCCGGGTTGCCACCAACACGGACGTCGAAGGGGCGGCCGGGGCGAGCATCATGGCGCGGTGGAAGAACGTCAAAACCGTCGCCACGATCTCGCCCGACTACGCTTATGGGCGCGATGTCGAAGCCGCCTTCATCACGACTTTGAAGCAACTGCGCCCCGACATCCGCATTGTCGATCAGCAATGGCCGAAGCTGGGCGAGCCGGACTTCACCTCGTTCATCACCGCCCAGATGAGCAAGAAACCCGATGCCATCCATTGCTCGCTGTTCGCCGGCGACTTCGTTACCTTTGTCAAGGAGGCGACGCCGCGCGGCTATTTCAAGGCGGTCGGGAACCGGGTCGTCGACGGCGCCGATATCGGCACCACCGATGAGGCCTTGGCGCTCGGCGCCAATTATCCCTATGGGATCGTCGGCAATGGCTACGATCCGGTGATCTGGGGTGGCGGCGCCGAGCCCCCGGCGCACAAGAAGTTCATCGCCGATCTCAAGGCCTTCACCAAAACCAAAGTGGCCTCCGGCTGGTCGATCGTCGGATATCAATCCGTCTATGCGCTGGCCGCCGCGATCAAAAAGGCCGGCACCACCAACTCGGATGCAGTGTCAAAAGCGTTGAGCGGACTGAGCTGGGACACGCCGGTCGGCAAGCGCACCTTCAGTGTCAAGTCGCACGAGACCTTCGCGCCGCAATACTGGGGCGTGATGGTCAAGGATCCGCACTATCCGTTCGCCATCATGAAAAACCCGAAGCTGTTGGCGATGACCGTTGCGGTGGCGAATTGACCGCGGCCCCGTGCGCGCAAGCGTGGCGGCTCATTGGCAGGCAAATGCGCCGCACCCGCGAATGGCGCGGTCGGCTTGACGGCAGCGGCGGCGCGACGATAAATCGCCGTGTCAATAGCAGGCCCCGATCGGGGGCGGGGAGGATCGCATGGATTTTCGACGTCAGGCGGCGTTGGTCGGCGCCGTCGCCGCGGTAGCATTGGCGCCGCTCGTAGCGTCGGCGGCGGGCACCATCAAGGTCGGTTTTCCGATCCCGCTGTCCGGCCCGACCGCCGTCTATGGCCAACCGATCCTTCAAGGCGCCCAGATGGCAGTCGCCGAGATCAACGCCAGAGGCGGCGTGCTCGGCAAAAAGCTCGAACTCCTGCCGCGTGACAGCAAGGCCAACGCCGATGAGGCGGTGCGGCTGGCGCGCGAATTGATCATCAAGGACGGCGTCGATTTTCTCGTCGGCACGCTGACCTCGGCCGAAGCGCCGGCGGTCTCGACCGTCGCCAAGGAAAACAAGATCGTCTTTATCGCGCCGACCTCGAAAAGCACGATCCTGACCGATCCCGAGCACATTCACCCCTACATCTTCCGCGTCTCCTCCAACACGGATGTCGAGGGACTGGCGGGGGCAGGGCTGATGGCGCGATGGAAGAATGTCAAAACCGTCGCGACGATCGCCCCCGACTATGCCTATGGCCGCGATTCGATCCATGCGTTTGAGAAAATGCTGGCGAAGCTGCGGCCGGACATCAAGATCGTCGACGAAGAATGGCCGAAACTCGGCGAGCCGGACTTCACCTCGTTCATCACGGCGCAGATGGGGAAGAAGCCGGATGCGGTTTATTGCTCGCTGTTCGCCGGCGACTTCGTCACCTTTGTCAAGGAGGCGACGCCGCGCGGCTATTTCAAGGCGATCCATGACCGTCTGATTGACCCGGCCGAGGTCGGCACGACCGACGAGGCGAAGGCGCTCGGCGCCAATTACCCCTACGGGATCATCGCCAATACCTATGACCCGGTGATCTGGGCCGGGCATGAGCCGGCCGCCCACAAGAAGTTCATCGCCGACTTGAAGAAATTCACCCATGAGAAAAATGCTTCGGGCTGGTCGATCGTCGGCTACCAGTCGATCTACGCCCTGGCCGACGGCATCAAAAAGGCCGGCAGCACCGATTCCGCTGCCGTCTCGAAGGCGCTGGCAGGAATGATGTGGAACACGCCGGTCGGCGAGCGGACCTTCAACGCCACGTCGCACGAGACCTTCGCGCCGGAATATTGGGGGAAGATGGTCAAAGAGGCGGCCTATCCGTTTGCGGTTATGAAGAATCCGGAACTGCTGCCAAAGTCGTTTCCGGCAACCAACTGACGGCTAACCGCGCCGCCGCTCGGTGGCGGCGCACCCTTGAGGAGGCGGATCGGCGGTGTCGGGCTCGTTTCTGTTCAGCCAGTTCATGGGCGGCCTGACCACGGCAATGTTTCTGTTTTTGATCGCGTCTGGTCTGTCGCTCGTGTTCGGCGTCATGCGCATCATCAATTTCGCGCATGGCTCGTTCTACATGGTCGGCGCCTACCTCGCCTGGCAGTTTATGCAATGGCAGCATCCGCATGGCGGCGCCTTCTGGATCGCCGCGCTGGCCGCGGCCGTCGGCGTCGGGGTGCTGGGGGGCGTCGCGGAGCGCCTGCTGCTGCGCTATCTTTACGGCGTCGACGAGCTTTACCAGTTGCTGTTCACATATGCGCTGGTGCTGATCATCGACGACACCGCCAAGTTCACCTGGGGCACCGGCCAGCTCTCGGTCGCCGGCCCGTCGGCGCTCGCCGGCGGGGTGCATCTGTTCGGCACGACCCAGCCGCTTTACACCCTGTTCATGATCGCCATCGGCCCAGTCATCGCCTTTCTGTTGTGGCTGGGACTGAACCGCAGCGGCGCCGGTCGCATCGTGCGCGCGGCGCAAATGGACCGCGAGATGCTCGACGCTCTCGGCGCCAATGTCGCGATCATCTACACCGGGATGTTCGCGCTGAGCGCATTTCTCGCCGGGCTGTCCGGGGCGCTGGTGACGC
>JASIAN010000159.1 GCA_030042035.1 Alphaproteobacteria bacterium
CAAAGCTGGCGAGGCCGGCCGCGGCCGCGGCCTCGACCTGCGCCGGCTCGCCGTTCTGCACGCCGACGAGCGCCAGCGTGTGCTCGGCCAGCGCGCGCCGCGCCTCCTCGAATTGCGCGGTGTCGGTGAAGCCGTCCACTCCGCGCAGGTCGAGCACGACCGGCGCGTTGCGGAAAAACCGCGGGCTGCGCGCCACCTGCTGCGCCAGCTCGCGGGCGAAGGCCGCGTCGTGCAAGAGCGCGGCGCGCACGACAATGACCGTGAACAGCGCGCCCTGAATAAAATTGCCCGCCGCCATCGTTCCCCGGCGCCATCCCGCCTGCCTCAGACTGACGGCGTAGCGTCAAACGATGGCTGCCGCAACGGCTTTCCAGCACGGCGCCGACCGCATCCCCGCGCCGCCGGGTAAGGCGAGACCCGCAATCCTCGTCGGAAGGCGTTGCCTGCTCGGCGGGTTTCGCTCCGTTAAACATAAAATTTTGGTTTTATAATTGTCATTTCTGTCTCCGATGTTATAGACCAACACGGGCAACAGGGATGCCGGGAGAATAGCAAATGTTATATCGTGCATCGTTAAAATTTACCGAAATATGCTTAATGGTTCGATCGATGCGATGGGTCATTAACCTTATCGCTGGGGCAGGATTAGCGATGTTGACAGGCGCCGGCACGGCGCATGCAGCGGCAACGCTGATGCTGATCAGCGGCTCGCAGAGCGAACAGCTGTCCCCGGGCGAGGCGTTCAGCAACCCAAATTTCAACGGCTGGGACGTCGTCATTAGTTTCGGCACCAGCAGCTCGCCCGGCCTCTCCCCTTACGGCCTCGATCTCGCCGACGTCGTCGAAACCTGTTGGAGCGGCACCGGCTGCGCGACCGATCCGCTCGAGGTCTACCTTAGCGACACCGGGTTTACGCAGGTTGCTCTAGGATTGGGTCAAACGTACAGCACGACCGGCGTCGGCGTCACGACCCAGACCGCCTACGCCGATCCCAGCGACACCTTGTTCGGCACCGACACACCGACAAGCGAGCAGATCGGAACGGTCACACTGACCAATTCGGGCGCCGAGAGTGAGCCCGACAACCCCGCCGTCAGCGTCGGACCGGGCGCCTATTCCTTGACGCTGGTGGACACCTACGAAGCCGACAACGGCGCCGGGGTTTTCTACAGCAGCGACGGCGATATTCATCTTCCCGAGCCGGGCTCCCTCGTCCTTTTTGCCAGCAGCCTCTCGGTATTCGGCTGGGTCAGCCGACAGCGCCGGCTGGCTTAAGGCGTTACCGGCATCGTTCGCCCCACGGCGAACCGGACAGCCGTGCCAAACCCGCGCCATAATGCGACCGATCAGCCCATGGAGGCGCCCGATGCAATTGGCCGGCAAAATCGCGCTCGTGACCGGAGCGCAGCAGGGGATCGGGGCGGCGATCGCGCGGGCGCTGGCCGCCGCCGGCGCCGATGTCGCGATCAACTGGCTCGACGACAAAGCCGCCGCGGGAGAGGTCGCGGCGGCGGTAGAGCGCGCCGGCCGGCGCGCTCTCCTCGTCGAGGCCGATGTCGGCAAGCTCGCCCAGGTGTGGGCGATGGTTGCCGCCGTCGCTGCGGGGCTCGGCCCGATCGATGTGCTGGTCAACAATGCCGGCGTCTTCCCGCGCGTCAAGTTTCTCGACATGACCGAGCGCGACTGGGATTTCGTGCTCGATGTGAACCTGAAGGGCGCCTGTTTCTGCGCCCAGGAAGCGGCGCGGGCGATGGTGCAGGACGGGCGGCCGGGCGCGATCGTCAACCTCACGTCGGGCGCCGCCTTTCGCGGCTCGCCCAACGGCGTGCATTATTGCGCGAGCAAGGGCGGCCTCCTGTCGCTGACGCGGCAGATGGCGCTGGAACTGGCGCCCCATCGCATCCGCGTCAACGCGATCGCGCCGGGCCTCACCGATACGGCGCAGCCGCGCTACGCGATGCGCGAAGAAGAATTGCAGGCCGCCGGCCGGGCGATCCCGTTGGGCCGCATCGCCGCGCCCGACGACATCGCGCGCGCCGCCCTGTTCCTCGCCGCGGACGACGCGGGCTTCATCACCGGCCAATGCCTGCACGTCAACGGCGGCGCGTATCTCGCCTGACGCCGCCGCTCCACCCTCCAGGAAACGAAAAACAATCTATGATCCCACAATATTCCATCACCACCTCGTATGGGTGTTGGAAGTACATAAACTTTCTTCTCATTAGTTGACAAGCCTCCAGGTCGTCTTCACTCAATCCATTTAATATGTACAGCCACGTTTCAACGTCCACTCACTTATTTTGTCCTGCTGCTGGTATTGATCGAAGCCATAAAGAAAACTGCATAATGGAGTCTAAGCCAGGGAAGGTAAGGGTGTTTGTACAAGCAGCCTCGTATACCTCAGGCTCTGTAACCTTCAACGCGCAAAGCACCTCTAGTATTTCTGCGAAATATATAACCGCTCTCTTCTGACACTGCCTCCGCCTTCCAGCATTCGGTTTTTGAACAGGCTGCGCTCGAAGGCGAGATATTCATCCTTGGCCAGCGCTGGGAGGAAGGTCCGCGCTGGCGGCCCTCGCGATCGCCGCGAGACCTTTGTCGCCGTCGGCAAAGCGCCGCTCCGCGCATATCACCCTGGCTTCGGGGGGAAATTCCCAACTTTCCAGCTCGGGATCGTAATCGACCGGCCTCTGCAGTTCGAAGGTCCCGTCTGGCAGCACGGTCGCGCGCACCGGGCGCCAGACGTCGGTCCCCTCTTCGAGCAGTCGGACATAGACCGTCGCCTCAATATTTGTAGCCTCGCTCGCCGACATGCAGAACTTCTCCTGTTTGGTCGTCGATCACAACCGATTGGCCGGTTCGCGGATGTATGTATCGCGTCGCCGTGTTGCCCAGATTAACGTAATTCGGTGCCGGGTGGCGCCGACCGGTCGCAACCGCCTCGTCGATCTGCGTCAAGGTCCATCCGCGCCGCCGCAGCTGAGCCCGCCATTTTGCCGGCGATTTATGGGAGCCGAATCTGCGGATCGGCATCGCTGGCGGTCCTCGCGCCGCGGGTGGCGGCGTACGCGGGTCCCGCGGCCGGCGGTCACGCTTCCGCCTTCCAGCGTTCGGTTTTGAACAGGCCGCGCTCGAAGGCGAGGTATTCGTCCTTGGTCATTGCCGGCTGGAAGTCGCCAAGGATCCGGCGGGCGGGGGCGGCGTCGTCCCACAATAGATCGATCGCGGTCATCGCCAGGAGCTTGGCGGGCGAGAGATAAGCGTGCTCGGGTTCGGTGATGCGAAAATCGGCGCCGTGCGTCTTGCCGTGGGCCGCGGCGACATAGGGGTGAATGACCGGTTTCATATGGGCGATGTCGCCCATGTCGGTGGACCCGGTGCGGTGGCCGCCGATGTCGAACTGGCCGGGGCCGAACAGGCGCTCGACATTGTCCCCGAACAGCTGGCCGAGCGCGCGGTCGTTCCTCTGCGGCAGATAGCCGGGGATCGTCTCGATCTCGACTTCGGCGCCCATCGCCATCGCGCCCGCGCGCAAGCAGCGGTCGACCTTCATGTTGGCGTCGACGATCGCCTCCAGCGAGCCGCCGCGCACAAAGGTTTCCATCGTCACCTCGGCCGGCACGACGCTGACGGCATCGCCGCCCTTCGTAATGATCGGGTGGATGCGGATCGTGTCGCGGTCGTGAAAGGTTTCGCGCTGGCAATGGATCGCGTTCAATGCGATTTGCGCCGCCGACAGCGC
>JASIAN010000160.1 GCA_030042035.1 Alphaproteobacteria bacterium
CGCGCGCGCGAAGTCGCGGCGGCGACCCTCGCCGGCGACACCGTGATCGAGGTCGCGATCGTCGATCGCGACGGCGAATTTCTCGCGCGGGTCGGCGGCGGATGACCGCGCGGCGCCTGCTCATCCTCGGCGGCACCGGCGAGGCGGCGGCGCTAGCCAAGGCGGCGCTTGCCCGCTTCGGCGACGAGATGACCGTCACGACGGCGCTGGCCGGGCGCACTCGCCATCCCGGTCCGATCGCGGGCGAGGTGCGGATCGGCGGGTTCGGCGGACCGGCGGGGCTTGCCGCCTATCTCGCCGAACACCGGATCGATCGCCTCGTCGATGCAACGCATCCGTTTGCCGCCGCGATTTCCCATGCGGCGCGGCTTGCCGCGCAGCGCGCCGGCGTGCCGCGGCTCATGCTGCTGCGGCCGCCGTGGCGGCGCCATCCACTCGACCGCTGGATCGAGGTCGACACCGTCGAGGCCGCGGCGCTGCTGGTCGGGCGGCTCGGCCGGTGCGCCTGGCTGACGGTTGGCGCCGGCTCGCTCGGCGCGTTTGCCGAGGCCGCCGCGATGACGCGCCTTGTCGTGCGGCTGATCGACCCGCCGCGCCAGCCTGTGCCGTTGCGCGACCCCGTCGTCGTCCTCGGCCGCGGCCCGTTCAACCTCGCGGAAGAGCGGCAGCTGTTGCGGCGCTATGCGGTCGATGTGCTCGTGTGCAAGGCGAGCGGCGGCAGCGCGACGGAAGCGAAGCTGATTGCGGCACGCGAACGGGGCCTGCCGGTCGTCATGATCCGACGGCCGCCGCGCGAGCCGGGCCCGGCCGTCGAGACGGTTGAGGCCGCCCTCGATTGGCTGGCCGGGCTCGACCGCCGACCGCAGATGCTGAGGATGTCATGAAGCGTCATTTCATTCGGTTGCTGGCCGCTGCCCTCTTTGCGCTGGGGACAGCGAGCGGCGCGGGCGCCCAGACCCCGTTTTCCGTCAACTTGACGCCTCCGATCGACAACGTTGCGCACGAGACGGCGCAAAACGACCCCGGCGCGGTCACCGCGCTGCTCGCCGCCGGCCATGACCCGAACGAAACCGACGATCAGGGGCAGACCGGCCTGATTATCGCCGCCCGGAACGACAACATGCCGATCGCCCAGATGCTGATCAAGGCCGACGCCCATGCCGACGAAGCGGATTCGTTCGGCAATACGCCCTTGCATTACGCCGCCGAGCGCAATTTCGCCGATATAGTGCGGCTGCTGCTCGCTGCCGGCGCGGCGGTCGATCCGCAGAACCACGACGGCATGACGCCGCTGATGCTGGCGGCGAGCGGCGGGCATTCCGCCATCGTCCAGGCATTGCTCGCCAAAGGCGCAAGCGTCACAAAAGCCGATTACACTGGCCACACCGCGCTCGACTGGGCGCGTGACAACAATCATACGGCCGTCACACAGCTGCTGCAGCGCGCCGAGGCCCGCCGCTGAACCCCGCGCCACCGGCGTGCAACGCAACGCGCTCAATGCGCCGCGAAAATGCGGTGCGTGACGCTATGACGCTTGCGGCGTCGACAGAGCCGGTCAATCCGTCATCGAAAAGAGATCGCCCCACGCCGTCGCCCGGTCGATGCGCAACGCGACAACCGGGAGATCGGCGAGGTGCATCGCGCGATATTGCGGATAACGGGCAACGAGCAGCGCCTGCGCCCGGTCGTGTTCCACGCCGCTGTCGAGGATTTCGGCGCGGCCGCGCAGCATGACCCAGCCGAGGCGCGACCAATCCTCGTCCCAGTGGTCGGCGACAAACGCCGCCTGCGGGTTTTCGAGAATATTGCGCAGCCGTCGCAGCGGCCGGTCTCGGCGTTTCGGTTTCTCGTCGATCGTGACGTAGAGCGTGTCGCCGTCCACCGCGTAACAGACGGGCACGACATGCGGCAGCCCGGCCCGGTCGGCGGTTGCCAAATGTCCGACACGGCACCGGTCGAGAAAACGTTGGTGATTCTCGCTCAGCATGCCGCGATTTTGCCCTGGGGCGGGGCTGTTGCCTACTGCCTCGCGACGCTCGTACGATCGCCGCTGCACACGCGGAGACGTCCGATGAGCGAAGGATCGGCTGTGGCGCTGAGCCCGGAAACAGTGCTGGCCCAGATGCGGGAGAACGGCGTCACCGACGTCGTCTGGCTGCCCGACAGCGAGACCAACTGGCTTTATCTCCTGATGAAGGCCGAGCCGTCGCTGCGCCTCGTCGGGGTCAGCCGCGAGGGGCACGCCTGTTCGATCGCTGCCGGGCTCCATGCCGGCGGCAAAAAGCCCTTAATCCTGATCCAGAACACCGGCATGCTCGAATCCGGCGATTCGATCCGCGGCTGGCTCTTGGGATTGAATGTACCGGTCGTGCTGATGGTCGGCTATCGCGGCTGGACGCGACACGGCGTCACGATCGACACGGCGGCGACCTACACCGAGCGCTTTCTGATGGCGTTCGGCATCAATTACTACCTCGTCGAGAGCGACGCCGACGCGCCGCGCATCACAACCGCGTTCACCGAGGCGGCAGAGACACGGCGGCCCGTCGTCGTGCTGGTCGGTGACGAATATCACGGCTTCAACCGTTGAAATTTAACCGCCACCCCCGCGAAAGCGCGAGTCCAGGGCAAGTGCTCGTCGCAGCCCCTGGCTTGCCGCTTACGCGGGAATGACGCTATGTGGAGTATTGAAGCATGATGCGTATTGCCGAAGCGCTCGACGCCTTTCGCCCCCATCGCGGCGATGCGATCGTCGTGCCCGGCCGCGGCGGGCGCTGGTGGACCGAACTCTCCGACCGGCCGGCGCTCGATGTGCCGCTCGGCGACCCGGCGATGGGCGGCCACGCCGGCTTTGCGCTGGGCCTCGCGCTGGCGCGGCCGGAGCGCAAGACGGTGCTGTTCGACAGCGAGGGCGACATCCTGATGAGCCTCGGCATGCTGGCGACGATCGCCGAGCAGGCGCCGGCCAATTTCTATCATTTTCTGCTGGATAACGAGGTCTACGCGACGACCGGCGGCCAGCCGGTGCCGAACGCGAAAAACATCGCCTATGACAAGCTGGCGCTCGCCGCCGGCTATCCCTGCGCTTACGCCTTCGAGGAGGTCGAGGGTCTCACGCGCGACTTGCCGACGATCCTCTACCGCCCGGGCCCGGTCTTCGTGTGGCTCAAGGTCTACCCCGAGATCGAAAACGAGCCAATCGGCCGCCGCCGCCGCTGGCAAACCCGGACCCGCGACGAGGTGCTCGCCGATCTTAAGGGCGCGCTCGGCTGACCTATCGCATTGCGTGGCGGCGCAGGAAGTCGATGAACGTCGCCGCGAGCAGGCCTTCGCGCGCGTCCCAATCGACAAACGCCTCGTCGATCGTGTCGCGCTTCTCGCTGACCACCTCGTGGTATTCGGCATTCGGCAAGAGGCGATGCGCCGCCTGTCCCGCGGGCAGCGGATGCACCGGGTCCTTGCCCGGGCAGATGCAGACGGGCACCGTCATCGCGCGCAATTCGGCCGGGCTGAGGCCGATGACCGGATGCTCGGTGCCGGCAAGGAAACTCGTGCGCCAGCGCGTCATGCGGGCGATGAAATCTTTCGGGTCCATCGCCATCAGCGTGTCGCGTGCCTTCGGGTTGATCGCGATGACCTCCTTCCAATGGTCGAGCGCGCAGACCGCCGCCATGCCGCCCGCCTCCGCCGCCGCGATATGCGATGAATAGTATTGGTTGGTCAGCCGCTCGGCAGCGACCTCGCCGCCGGTGATCCGCCACAGGAGCAGGCCGCGGACATCTTCCGGGCGGCGCCGCGCCAGGATCAGCGCCAGCCGGCATCCCGAGGAGCTGCCGCCGATAAAGGCGGGCAGCGCGTCGATCTGCGCCAATAGCGCGTGCAAATCCTCGGCCCATTCCTCGTTCTCGCTGGCGCCGTCGATCGCGATTGCGGAGGCGCCGGTGTTGCGCCGGTCGTAGATGATGACGCGATAACCGGCTTCGGCGATCTTCGCCGCGAGCGAACGCAGCGCCGCGCCGGCGCGCCTGCCGCCCGGCTGCAGCGCGACGAATGGCCCGCGTTCGCCGAGCACTTCGTAAGTGAGTTCTACGCCGCGAATTGTGGCAACGGGCATGGTCTCCTCCCTTTCGATCGATTGACGCAATGTGGTCCCGCGCGCGGGTCGGCGTCCAGCCCGCTCAAGCGCCGAGCAGGCGCAACCCGGCCGCGACGACCGGTGCCAGGTCAAAGCGGCCGCGTTTCAGGTCGTGGCCTGCGCCGGCGATGTCGATGAGCTGCATCGGGGCCGGGATCGCGGCGAGCGCAGGGCGCAGTTCGGCCGGCGTGCCGAATGGATCGGCGCCGCCCTGTACGAACACACACGGCACCGTGAGGCGCGGGAAATGTTCCGTACGCAGCCGCTCAGGGCGGCCCGGCGGGTGCAGCGGGTAGGAGAACAACAAAAGGCCGGCGACGAGGCCGGGTTCGTCGGCCGCCAACATTGTCGCCTGCCGCCCGCCGTAGGACTGGCCGCCGAGCAGGATCGCGCGCGGCACAATGGCGCGCAGCGCGACAACGGCGGCGCGCAAGCCGGCACGGTCGGCGGCGGCGGCGCCGGGTGACGGCGG
>JASIAN010000161.1 GCA_030042035.1 Alphaproteobacteria bacterium
CGGTGCGGCCCTCGCCAAACCTGACGACCTCCATGCCGAGCACTCGCGTGTAGAAGTCGCAGGTGCGCGCGATGTCGGCAACGGTCAGCACGAGATGGTCGAGACGCGCGATGTTCATCTGCCGGCTCCCGCGGAGTACGCCTAAGCTTGCCATGACGCGGCCGAAAATGCAGGAATTATCCGACAAAAATTGCCAAGGGGTCGTGATGCGCGATTTCAATGTGAGGGGGCGCTCGGCTGCCTATGCGGCGAACGGCATGGTGGCGACCTCGGCGCCGCGGGCGACGTTGGCCGGGCTTGATGTGCTGCGCTCGGGCGGTAACGCGATGGACGCGGCGATTGCAGCGGTCGCGATGCAATCGGTCGTCGAACCGGAAAGCACCGGCATCGGCGGCGATTGCTTTGTGCTGTATTCGCGACAAGGGGCGCCGCCGGTGGCGCTGAACGGCTCGGGCCGAGCGCCGCAGAAGGCGACGGTCGAGTGGTATGCGCAGCGCCAAATGCGCGACATCGAGGTGCAGACGCCGCACGCCGTCACGATCCCGGGTGCGGTCGATGCGTGGTGCACGCTGCACGCGCAATACGGCTCGAAGCCGATGGCGGAATTGCTGGAGCCGGCGGCCAAGGCGGCCGAGGACGGTTACGTCGTAACGCCGCGGGTGTCCTACGACTGGCACCGGCTGGAGTGGAAACTGCAGGACCCGGTCACCGCCTCGCTGTTTCTCAAGGACGGCAAGCCGCCGAAACCCGGCGACACGATGAAAAACCCGCCGCTTGCCCGCACATTGCGGCGCATCGGCCGCGACGGCCGCGCGGCGTTTTACGAGGGCGCGGTGGCGCGCGAAATCGTGGCGCGGCTCAAGTCCTTGGGCGGGTTGCACGAAGAAGAGGATTTCGCGGCCCAGCGGGCAGAATGGGTCGAACCGATCCACGCCGCCTATCGCGGCTACGAGGTCTACGAATGCCCGCCGAACGGCCAGGGCCTCGCGGCGCTGATGATCCTGCGCCAGCTCGAGGGCTTCGCGCTCGGCGACGAATCGGTGAGCGAGGCCGATCGCCTGCACCTCCTCGCCGAAGCGACAAAGTCGGCCTATCGCGTGCGCGACGACCGTTTCGCGGACCCGGCGCAGGTCGCGGTCGATGTCGAGGGGTTTCTGTCCGACGCCTGGGCCGAGCGGGCGCGCCGGCAAATCCGCATGGATGCCGTGTTGCCGGGCAATGAATGGCACGGCGGCACGCTGCATTCCGATACGGTCTATCTCTGCGCCGTCGATCGCGACGGCAACGCGTGCTCCTTCATCAATTCGCTGTTCTCGAATTTCGGCAGCTCGATTGTCGCGCCGGAGAGCGGCGTTCTGCTGCAGAACCGCGGCAGCGGCTTTCGCACGATCCCCGGCCATCCCAATGCCATCGCGCCGGGGAAGCGCCCGTTTCACACGATCATCCCGGCGATGCTGGCGAAGGATGGCAGGGCGGTCATGCCATTCGGCGTCATGGGCGGACAATACCAGGCCGTCGGACACGCGCATTTTCTGCACCGTATGCTCGACCGCGGCATGGACCCGCAACAGGCAGCCGAAGCGCCGCGCAGCTTCGCATGGCGCGGCAAATTGCGCATCGAGCCGACGCATCCGCAGCCGATCGTCGCCGACCTGGCGCGGCGCGGCCACGATATCGAGATCGCCAAGGTGCCGCTCGGCGGCTGCCAGGCGATCTGGATCGACCGCGAGCGCGGCGTCTTGATCGGCGGCTCCGAGCCGCGCAAGGACGGCCTCGCGCTCGGCTATTGACGGACGGGAGTGTGACATGAGCGAGGACAGAAAGCCGCGGCTCGTCGGCCTCAACCACGTCGCGATCGAGGTCGGCGACCTCGACGCGGCGCTCGAATGGTATGGCCGCATCTTCGACTTCACGCTGCGCGGCAAGGGCGAGCGCAATGCCTTCATCGACATCGGCGACCAGTTCATCAACCTGACGCGCGTGCCGGAGTACCGGCGGCAGGGTGTCGAGCGGCGCCATATCGGCTTCGTCGTCGACGACCGCACGACGGTCAAGGCGCGCGCCGAAGCGGCCGGCGCCAAGATGGTCGAGGGTCCGTTTCTCGATTTCCTCGATCCCTGGGGCAACCGCATCGAGGTCGTCGAATACGCCAACGTGCAGTTCACCAAGGCGCCGCACATCCTGAAGGGCATGGGCCTCGACCTCGGCAAGAACGCCAATGCCCGGAAGGAACTGGCCGCCAAGGGCATGGCGGTGCCGGAATGAGTGATGTGCTCGGCGCTGCGGGATTGCTTCGCTTCGCTCGCAATGACGCGGCGGCTGTCATTGCGAGGAGCATGGCGACGAGGCAATCCCGGTCCGCCTGCCGGTATCGGTCGGGACGATGACCGGCATGCAATTGAGCCTGATGGTGCGCGGCCAGCACCCGCCGGGCGACAGCGCGGCGCATTTCCGCGATGACATCGCGCTGGTGCGGCGCGCCGACGCGCTCGGCTTCGACGGCGTCGTCAAAGGGTCGCATTACAGCGCGCACCCCTTCGAGTATGTGCAGCAGATCCCGTTTCTCGCCTATGTCGCGGCGGTCGCGCCGCGGCTGCGGCTGATCTGCGGCCTCGTACTATTGCCGCTGCACAAGCCGCTCGACCTCGCCGAGCAGCTCGCGACACTCGACGTGATGTCCGGCGGCAAGCTCGTGTTCGGCTGCGGCATCGGCTATCGCGACGTCGAATTCAAGGCATTCCAGGTGCCAAAGGCCGGGCTCGGACGGCGGTTCGAGGAAGCGCTCGAAGCGGTGAAGCGGCTGTGGACCGAAGATTTCGTGACGATGAAGGGCTCGCATTTCGAGCTCGATCACGCCAACTGCACGGTCAAGCCGCTGCAGCAGCCGCCGCCCATCTGGATCGGCGCCAACGCCGATATCGCGATCCGCCGCGCCGCGCGGCTCGGCGATTGCTGGTACATCAACCCGCACAACACATTGGCGACGATCGACCGGCAGATGGGGATCTACCGCCGCGCCCTTGACGAATTGGGGAAGCCGTTGCCGGCGGAATTGCCGATGCGGCGCGAGGTTTTTGTCGCGCCGACCAGGGCCGAGGCGATCCGCCGGGCGCAGCCCTATCTCGAAGAGAAATACCGGGCCTACCGCGATTGGGGGCAGGACCGGGTCATGCCGGCGGGCGACGATTTCGACCACGATTTCGCAGCGCTGCTGGAGGACCGGTTTCTGCTCGGCGCGCCCGCCGAGGTCGCCGAGCAAATGATGCGCCTCAACCGCCGCTTCGGCGTCAACCACATCGTCGCCTCGGTGCATTGGCCCGGCATGCCGAACAGCCTGGCGCTCGACCAGCTGCATATCCTGGCCGAAGAGGTCATGCCGCAGGTCCGGGCAGCCATCTAAGACCACGCATCCGTGGGTCGTTGGTCCGATGCATCGTCAAGAAGACGGACAATGTGGCGGGCCTTGCGGCCGGCGCCCTCGGCGATCTGGTGGCGGCAGCTGGTGCCGCAGGCAGCCAAGAGCACGTCCGGCGCGGCGGCGCGCATCTTCGGCAGGACGCCCAATTCGCCAATCCGCATCGACACGTCGTAATGCTCGGCCTCCATGCCGAACGCGCCGGCCATGCCGCAGCACGTCGAATCAAAGGTTTCGACGTTGAGTTCCGGGATCAGCCGCAACGCCTCCGCCGCCGCAGCGGCGGTGTCGAACGCCTTCTGGTGGCAGTGGCCATGCAACAGCGCCGTCTTGCCCGGCATCGCCGCGAGCCGCAGTTGAAAGCGCCCGGCAGCGCGCTCGCTCGCGACAAATTCCTCGAAGAGTTGCGCCTGCGCCGCCAGCGCCTTGCTCTCGGCGCCGGGCAGCATCGCCGGCAATTCGTCGCGCAGCGTCAACAGACACGCCGGTTCGAGGCCGACGATCGGCACGCCGGACGCGAGCGCCGGGGCGAGCGCGGAGAGTGTGCGCGTCGCTTCCTTCTTCGCGTCATCGACCAGGCCGGCGGCGAGAAACGTGCGGCCGCAGCACAATGGCCGCCCGATCGCCGGCTCCGGCGTCGTGACATGATAGCCGGCGCGGGTCAGCACGCGCTCGGCGGCGCGCGCATTTTCGGGCTCGAAATAGCGGTTGAACGTATCGACGAGCAGCACGACCTCGCGGCCAAGCACGGCGGCGTTGGGGTCGGCACCGCGATAGGGATGCCGCGACCATTCCGGCAATTGTCGGCGAGCGCTGAGCCCGAACACCCGCTCGCCGAGCGCGGCGAGAGCCGGGCTGCGGTTGCGCAGGTTGAGGAGTGGCGCGAGGCGCCAAGCATGGGGCGCATAGCGCGGCAGGTATGCGACGAGGCGGTCGCGCGCCGACAGGCCGTGGCGTTTTTTGAAATGATAGAGGAACTCGATCTTCATGCGCGCCATATCGACGCCGGTCGGGCATTCACGCCTGCAGCCCTTGCACGACAGACACAGCGCCATCGTCTCGCGCATCGCGTCGGAGACGAGCGCATCGGGGCCGAGTTGCCCCGACAGCGCAAGGCGCAGCGTGTTGGCGCGGCCGCGCGTCAGGTGAACTTCGTCCCCAGTGGCGCGATAGGACGGACACATGACGCCGGGGTCGGATTTGCGGCAGGCGCCGTTGTTGTTGCACATCTCGGCGGCCGAGGCGAACGACCCCCATTCCGACCAGTCGAGCACGGCGTCGAGCGGCAATTGCCGATAGCCGGACTTGAAGCGGAAGAGGCTGCGGTCGTCCATTTTTGGCGGCCGCACGATCTTGCCCGGGTTGAACCGGCCGGTCGGGTCGAACGTGTCCTTCACTTCTTCGAAGGCCTTGACGATGCGCGGCCCGAACATCGCCACGTGATGCTCTGAGCGCACGAGACCGTCGCCGTGCTCGCCGGAATGCGATCCCTTGTATTCGCGCACCATCGCGAAGGCTTCTTCGGCGATCGCCCGCATCTGCTTTGCGCCGAGTTCCTGCTTCAGGTTGATGACCGGGCGCACGTGCAGGCAGCCGACCGAAGCGTGGGCATACCAGGTGCCATAGGTGCCGTGCTTTTTGAAAACCTGCGTCAGCCGGTCGGTGTATTCGGCGAGGTCTTCGAGCCGCACGGCGCAGTCTTCGATAAACGAGATTGGCTTCCCGTCTCCCTTCATCGACATCATGATATTGAGGCCTTCCTTGCGCACATTCCACACCGCGCTCTGGAAGGCGGGGTCGGTCGCCTCGATGACCGCGCCGGGAAAGCCGAGATCGGCCATCAGTTCGACGAGCTGCTTGAGGCGCCGCAGATTGTCGTCGGCGGCGGCGCCGGCGAATTCGCAGAGCAGGATCGCGTCCGGCTCACCCTGCACAAAGCGCTCGACGACCGGCCGGAACACCGGATTGTTGCGCGCCAGTTCGATCATCGTGCGATCGACCAGCTCGACCGCTGCCGGGCCCAGCTTGACGATCTGCTGCGTCGCGTCCATCGCCTTGTAGAAACTCGGGAAATGGCAGATGCCGAGAACCCGGTGCGGCGGGATCGGCTGGAGATCGAGTTCGATCTCGCTGAAAAATGCCAGCGTCCCTTCCGATCCGACCAAGAGATGCGCCATGTTGTGGCCGCCATCGGAAATCATATCGATGTTGTAGCCGCCGACCCGGCGCAGCACTTTCGGGAAGCGCGCTTCAATCTCGTCGGCCTCGCGGCGGTGCAGCGCGCGCATGTCGCGCACCAGGTCGCGATAGCGCTCCGGCGCGACATCGTCTCCGAAATTGCCCGGCACCTCGGCGAA
>JASIAN010000162.1 GCA_030042035.1 Alphaproteobacteria bacterium
GCTGCCGGCAGACCATCCGCTGTGGACGCTGCCCGGCGTGCTGTTGACGCCGCACACCGCCGGCTACGGCCCCTATCTCGACGAGCGCCGCTTCGATGTCTTGAGCGACAATGTGCGGCGGTTTCTTGCCGGCCAAGCGCTGCGCAACGTCGTCGACAAGGCGCGGTGGTTCTGAGCCGCGCGATCGCGCTCGGCGCAGGACATCTTGCTGCTGCCGCGCCGATCGGCGGCGCAACGCCTTTGCCCGCGATGATAAGATCAACCCGATCGGACGGGAAAACCGTTGCTGAAGGCCGGCTGAGCATGGCATGCGATCACCATGTCATCCTAATCGTGTAAAAAATCGGTCAAATAAAAGAGCGAATCCTATCCGGCCAATTCGGCCCGGTCTGCAATAGGTCAGACCCGTCGAAGCGAAGCCGACGCCGTTTACGGGTTGCCCCGATTGACGGCGGCCGATGGCCCGGAAATGATTCTGGTCAATGCGAGCATTCGCATTCGCCGCTCAATACTGTCCGCAATCGAACCTTGGGCATGGGCGCCGCGGCCTGCAAGGAGAGACCCGAATGAAGAACGCGCTATTCGGTATCGCCGCGCTGGCCGCGGCGGCGGTGACGCAATCCTGCACGGCGCAGCCGCCGCAGTGCTGGTCGAACGGGACGGCGGTCCCGTGCGCTGCGCCCTCCGCCGCGGGCCTTCCCGCGACCCAGCCGACCTATTATCCCGAGCGCCGGCAATACCCGCCCGAGTGGTACTACAACCCTACCGACGTTCCATGGAAGCATTGCAACTTATGCGGCCAGTAGCCCATGCGGCAGCCTGTCCGGGGCGCCGCGTCGCGTCCGCTGCTATCATGTTGATATGTACAGTCAACGGTCGGCGGGATTGAGGATCGAATAATGCAGCGCTTGAGACGCAGGGCTGACGGGAGCAATCGCGCCGCGGCGACGGCCTGCGCGGCGGCGATTACCGCACTTGCCGCAGCGCTCGCGCTACCGCAGCCGGCGGCGGCGCAGGATTGGCGGCACGATCACCCTGGTTGGGACCATAATCATGACTGGGCCCACGGCCATAGGTGGCACGGCGGCTTCCATGGTCCCGCTTTTGCCCGCTGGCATCACGGCTACTGGCATCACGGCTGGCATGGCGGCCGTTTCGGCTGGTGGTGGATCGCGCCCGGCTTTGGCTGGACGTTTTATCCCGCGCCGATCTACCCTTATCCGGCGCTGCCCGCACCATACGTCGCGCCGCCGGCATACGTGCCGCCGCCCGCCGCACCGGCGCCCGCGACCTGGTACTATTGCGCCAACCCCGCCGGCTATTACCCCTACGTCCAGCGCTGCACAGTGCCGTGGCAGCCGGTTAGGGCGCACTGATCACGCAGTATCGAAAAACCGCCGCAGGTTGCCGCGGATGCGCGCCAACACCGGGATGTCCGGCTGCGGCACGGCAAACGTCTCGCCGGTGATCCGCTCATAGGCGTCGATATAGACCTGCGCGGTCGCGGCGATGATGTCGCGCGGGATCGGCGGGATCGGATCATGGTAGGGGTCGCAGCGCTCAGCGACCCAGCGGCGCAGAAAATCCTTGTCGAAGCTGTCGGGCGGGCGGCCGGCGGCAAAGCGGTCGGGGTAGGTCTCGGCAAACCAGTAACGGCTGCTGTCGGGCGTGTGGATTTCGTCGGCGAGCACGATGTTGCCGTCGCGGTCGCGGCCGAATTCGTACTTGGTATCGACGAGGATCAGGCCGCGGCGGGCTGCAACGTCGCGGCCGCGCGCGAACAGCGCCAACGCCTTTTCCGACACGTCGCGCCATGCGGCGTCGCTCAATAGACCGCGCGCTGCGATCTCAGCCGGCGTCACCGGCTCGTCGTGCTCGCCGTCGCGCGCCTTCGTCGTCGGCGTGATGATGGTGTGCGGCAGCCGCTGGTTTTCGCGCAGCCCGTCGGGCAAGCGCAGGCCGTACATCTCTCGGCGCCCCGCCCGATACATCGGCCACACCGAGGTCGCTGTCGTGCCGGTGAGATAATCGCGCACGACGATCTCGACCGGCAGGATGTCGAGGCGCCGGCACCGCAGCACATTGGGGTCGGGATAGTCGATGACGTGGTTGGGGCAGAGACCGGCGGTTTCGTCGAACCAGAAGCGGGCGGTCTGCGTCAGCACCTGGCCCTTGAACGGGATCGCGGCGATCGCCCGGTCGAAGGCGCTGAGACGGTCGGTCGCGACGAGGAGGCGGGTGCCGTCCGGCAGGTCGTAATTGTCGCGCACCTTGCCGCGGTAATGGTTCGGCAATTCCGCGATCGTCGCGTCGACGAGGGCGCGGTCGATGTGGTCGAGGATCGTGGCGCGATCGATCATGAGACTTGACAAATCCGGATAGATATAGTACAAATCGTGTACGATATTACGGCAGTGGGCGTCAAGACCGAGCTTGCCGTGCGGCGGCTTCGGCTTCGAGGGCCGTTGTCGCGGCCTCGATGCGGCGTTCGAGTTCCGCCATCAGCTCGCGGCGCGAAAGCCCCGGCGGGATCGGATCGAGGAATTGCATCGTGATACATCCGGGCCGCTTCAGAAAGGTGCGGCGGCCCCAGAACCGCCCGGAATTGACCGCGGCCGGCACCAGCGGCAGGCGCAACGCCTGATACAGCGCCGCAACACCCGGCTGATACGGGACATGGGCGCCGGGCGCGGTGCGCGTCCCCTGCGGAAAGATGACGACCGGCCGTCCCGCCGCCGCCGCTCGGCGTGCCGCCACCACCATGCGCCGCAGCGCCGCGGCGCCGGCCTTGCGGTCGATGAAGATCGAGCCGGCGCGCGCCGCATACCAGCCGTACAGCGGCACAAACAACAGTTCGCGCTTGATGACGACCGCCGGATCGCCGAGGACAATCGGCAGCATCAGCGTGTCCCACATCGACTGGTGCTTCATCGCAATGAGGCAGGCGCCGCCCGGCACATGCTCGCCGCCGCGCACCTCGCCCGACAGCCCGGTCAGCACCCGCAGCAGCCACAGCACGCATAGGGCCCAGAACCGCCCGAACCGCATGACCTGACGGCGCGGCGCGAGCAGCATCGGCAGGCCGATAAGGCCGACCGCGATCGTCGCGACATAGAACGCAGCGTTGAACGCAAAGGAGCGCAGCCCGGTCATCGGCCGGAAGCTTCTGCGTTGCCGCGGACGGACGTCGCCCATATGACCGGTGCCGGCCGTGGCGCGTCGGCGAGCGCCGGCCACACCCAGGCCGCAAGGTATTTCCCGTATTCCTCGAGTACGAGCAGCACGGCGCCGTGCCGGCCCCACCAGTCCTCCGGGTCGACATGCGTCGCAAAGACCGGTTGCGGCACGATCGTCAGCTGCGGCATCGCCCGGCGAAATTCGACGAGTGCGCGCCGCATATGATACCAGCTCGTCACCAGGCACAGGCTCGTGTAGCCCTCGCGGCGCATCCAGTCGGCCGTTTCCATGGCGTTGCCGGCCGTGTCGTCGGAGCGGCGGCCGAGAACGATAGAGCCAGCCTCGCGCTCCGCCGCCGGCCCCAACGCGCGCAGCAGCACGCCGCGATCGACCCGCGGGTTAACGCCGGAAATGAACAGGCGTCTGCCCTTGCCGGCGGCAAGCAGCGCGAGTCCGGCCTCGAGGCGCAGCCGGCCGCCGGTCAACACGACAATCGCGTCCGTCGGGGTCGTCTCGTCGCCGCGGATCATAAGGCTGCTTGCGACAAACCAACCAAGGCCGGCAAGCCAGACAACAAACGCCGTGATCGCCAATGATCCGATAAAGCGCACAGAGCGAGGGAGGGAGCGCAAGGCCGTCTACGGCATTCGCAGCAGCCGGCGCCAGAGGCCGGCTGCCGTCGCGGCAGCCGCTATCAGCCCGGCGGCGAGCGCGACGGCGGCAAGGATCGCCCAATTCGGCCAATCGGCGAGCGCCTCGCCGAGCGGCAGCGCGGGTTGCGTGAGCACCGCAGCGGGGCCGAGCGCGGCCAGCGTCGCCGCGGCGACGAGGGCGCCGAGAGCGCCGCCGGCGAGGCCGATGCGAAATGCCCGCAGCGCCAACGGCCGGATCAAGTCGCGATCGGTGGCGCCCAGCCGGTGCGCCGCTTCAAGTAGCGCCCGGTCGGCATTTGCGGCGCTGCCGGCGGCAAACACCGCGGCCGGCGCGATCGCCGCCAGCCCGGCGGCGAGACAGGTGCCGAGGACGATGCGCAGGCGCCGCGCCGCGCTGCGCATGGCGCCGAGCCACTGGCCATTGGTCGCGAGCCTGGCCTGCGGCACCACCGCCGCGAGGTGCTCGCGCAGCGTCGTGAAATCGATGGCGGCGTCGGGATCGGCATGCAGATCGATCAAGCGCGGCAGCGGCAGGCCGTCGAGCTGCGCGGCGGGTCCGAGCCAGGGCTGCAACAACCGCGCCGTCTCCGCCGCCGGCAACAGCCGCACCGCGGCGATGCCGCTGGTCTGCCTGAGCAGGGCCAGCGCGGTTTTGAGCCGCGCCGGCGAGGCGCTGGCGGGGACTTCCAGCGTCATCGCACCGGCGGCGCGCTGCCAGCGAGTGTCGCTCTGGTCGATGACGCGCAGCCCGACCGCACCGAGCGCGGCGACATAAGCCATCAGTGCGACGGCCATGAAGAGCAGGCGCGAGGATGCCCCGAACCGTGCGTCGCCGATCATGACACAGCCGCGTCTCCCGCCGGCGCCAGCCGGCCGTCGGCGAGATGATAGCGCCGCTGGACGAGCGCGCCGTCGAACCCGTCCCGTGCGGTCGCGATCAGCACCGTCGTGCCGACGCGGTTGACCTGCTCGATAACGCGAACGACGCCGGCGGTCGTCGCGTCGTCGAGGTCGGCGAGCGGCTCGTCGGCGATCAGAAGCTGCGGCCGCGCCACGATCGCGCGCGCCACAGCGAGCAAGCGCCGCTCGCTGCCCGACAGCGCCGCCGCCGGCCGCTGGGCGCGCTCGGCGAGCCCGATCCACGCCAGCAGCTCGCCGACATCGCCATCGATCCGACGCGGCGCCGCGCCGGCGATGCGCAGCGGCAGCGCGAGGTTGTCCTTGACGCTCAGTCGATCGACCAGCCGCAAATCCTGAAAGACGACGCCGATTCTGCGGCGCAATGCGGCCCGGGCGTTGCGGTCGAGCGCGCCGGGGTCGCAGTCGAACAGCATCAGCCGGCCTCCCGAGGGCGGCTCCGCCAGCGCCAAAATGTTACACAGCGTCGTCTTGCCGGCGCCAGCACCGCCCGTCACGACATAAAACCCGCCCGCCGCCAGTGTCAGCGAGATGTCCGCCAACACCGGCGCGGCGGTCGCAAAGCGCTTCTCGATATGGTCGAGCCGGACGACGTCGCTCAGATGCGCACCCGGTCATAGCGGAAATTGTCGGCGTAGCTTTTTGCTTTCGGCGTGCGGGCGTGTGGTTCGATGACGCTGTAGTCGAGGCCGTGTTTGGTCGCAAAGGCGATCGCCTCGTCGAGCGTGTCGAAATGCAGCTGCACCTCGTTGAGCGTGTCGAGCGCGCTCGACCAACCCATCAGCGGGTCGGGATCGCGCCGGCTCGCGGGCTCGTATTCGAGCAGCCATTTCTTCGCCCGGCCGCCACGACCCGACTGCATCGCCGTCTTGGTCGGCCGATAGATGCGCGCCAGCGTCACTCGCCCCCTCCCGCCGCCCGCGCTGGTCGGGGCGAGAGGATTTGAACCTCCGACATCCTGCTCCCAAAGCAGGTGCGCTACCAGACTGCGCTACGCCCCGGACCCCGCGATGCGGCGGTATTTAGCCGCTTCCGCCCCGGCCGCGCAATGTTCTCGGATCGGCGGGAGGCGCAATTTGTGCAGCGCAGCAAGCGCGGTGTTCGGATAACATGCCGTACCGCAACCGAGGCCGGGAACAATGACCGAATCCGCCGCACGCGCGCCAGAGAGTGCCGAGCATTTCGATGTGCTGATCGTCGGTGCCGGGATTTCCGGGGTCGGCGCCGCCTATCACCTGACGACCCGATGCCCCGGCACGAGCTTTGTCGTGCTCGAATCGCAGGACAGCTTTGGCGGCACGTGGCGGACGCACCGCTATCCCGGCATCCGCTCCGACAGCGACCTTTATACGTTCGGCTACCGCTTCAAGCCGTGGACCGGTGCGCCGATCGCGACGGCGGCAGAAATCCTGAAATACATGGGCGAGGTCATCGATGAGAACGACCTCGCCCGCCATATCCGCTACCGCCACGCGATCACTCGCGCGTCATGGTCGAGCGCAGATAACCGCTGGACGATCGAGGCGAGGCGCAGCGACACCGGCAAACCGATCCGCTTTACCGCCAATTTCCTGTGGATGTGTCAGGGATATTACCGGCATTCCGAGGGCTATACGCCGGAGTGGCCCGGCATGGCGCGCTTCCGGGGCCGCATCGTGCATCCGCAGACATGGCCCGAGGATTTGGATTACGCCAAGAAGCGCGTCGTCGTGATCGGTTCCGGCGCGACAGCGGCGACGCTGATCCCGGCGATCGCCGACGCGACGGCGCACGTGACGATGCTGCAGCGCTCGCCGACCTTTTTCCGCACCGGCCGCAACGCAATCCCGATCGCCGACGAATTGCGCGAACTCGGCATCGACGAGACCTGGATCCACGAGATCGTGCGCCGCAAAATCCTGCGCGAGCAGGCATTCTTCACGCGCGCGTCATTTGTCGCGCCGGAACGCGTGAAGGAGGAACTGATCCGAGGCGTGCGCGAGTATCTCGGCCCGGATTACGACATCGCGACCCATTTCACGCCGCACTACCGGCCGTGGCGGCAGCGTATCGCGTTCATCCCGGACGGCGACCTGCTGCAAGCGATCCGCGACGGCAAGGCGTCGGTCGTCACCGACGAGATCGAGACCTTCACCGAGTGCGGCCTTCAGCTCAAATCCGGCGAGACGCTGGAGGCCGACATCATTGTCACGGCGACAGGCTTCCATCTGAGCGCGCTCGGCGACATCGATTTCACGATCGACGGCAAGCCGCTCGTCTTGTCCGACACCGTCACCTATCGCGGCATGATGTTCACCGGCGTCCCGAACATCGCATGGGTCTTCGGCTATTTCCGCGCCAGCTGGACCTTGCGCGCCGACCTTGTTGCCGAATTCGTGTGCCGGCTGCTCAATCACATGAAGATGATCGGCGCCCGCCGTGTCGTGCCGGCGCTGCGGCCGGAAGACCGCGACATGCCGCTCTTGCCGTGGATCGATCCGGAAAACTTCAATCCCGGCTATATGATGCGCGGCCTGCACCTGTTGCCGCGGCGCGGCGACAAGCCGGAATGGCAGCACACGCAGGACTACTGGGCCGAAAAAGACGAGTTTCCGGCCATCGACCTCGACGACGCCGCTTTTGTTTACGGCTGACCGCGGTCCCTGCCGGCCGGGTCAGCGTTTCGCCAGCCGGCCCGGCGGCGCGTTCGCGATGTCAGTTCCCGGCATGGCGGCACGCGGCCGGACGCCATCGATGACGCCGGCCGCGGACGCGTCGGCCGGCCAGGGCGCGACACGAAAGGCGTCCTCGACCGCGGCAGCCAGCGCCTCCATGCGAAACGGCTTCATCAGGACCGTCATGTGGGCGCCGTCGGCCGCGATGTCGGCGGTCTCCGCGTAGCCAGTGACGACGAGCACCGGCAGGCCAGGACGGCTGGCGCGCGCCGCGCGCACCAGTTCGAGGCCAGACATCCCGGGCATCGCGAAATCGGTGATCAACAGGTCGATCCCGTTGCTGTCGGTGCGCATCAGCTCGACCGCCGCGCGTGCGTTGGCGGCCTCCACGACCGCATAGCCCATCCTGTCGAGATACGCCGCGATGACCTCGCGCACGTCTTCGTGGTCGTCGACAACGAGGGCGCAGCGCTGGCCGCTGGGCCGGCGGCGCGCCGCGGCGCGCTCGTCG
>JASIAN010000163.1 GCA_030042035.1 Alphaproteobacteria bacterium
TGCGCCACTCGGCCGCAAATAAGGATTGCCAGCGCGCGCTGCCATGACCGGCGGAAACACGGCAAGGATCGACGAAACCGACGCGCTTGATCGGGCGGCGCCTCCGCCGTGTCTCGACAGCGCGATTGCGCGCGCGGTCACTTCGCTGTTGCCGCTGCAGCATCAGGACGGCCACTGGGTGTTCGAGCTGGAGGCCGATGCGACGATCCCGGCCGAATACATCCTGCTTCAGCATTATCTCGGTCGCCCCGCCGATCTCGATCTGGAAGAGCGCATCGCACGCTATCTGCGCGACGGCCAGGGCGCCGATGCCGGCTGGCCGCTGTTCTACGGCGGCGCGATGGACCTCTCCGCCTCGGTCAAGGCGTATTTCGCGCTGAAGGCGGTCGGCGACGACCCCGATGCGCCGCATATGGCGCGGGCGCGGGCGGCGATCCTTGCCAAAGGCGGCGCGCGCCACTGCAATGTGTTCACCCGCATCATGCTGGCGCTGTGGGGCGAGGTGCCGTGGCGCGCCGTGCCGGTCATGCCGGTCGAGATCATGCTGCTGCCGCGGTGGTTTCCGTTCCATATCGACAAGGTGTCGTACTGGTCGCGCACGGTCTTGGTGCCGCTGTTGGTGCTGATGGCGCTGCGCCCCAAGGCGCGCAATCCGCGCCACGTGACGATCGGCGAATTGTTCGTCGAGCCGCCCGACGGCGTGCACGACTGGGTCGCGCCGCCGACCGGCTCGCCGATCGGCCATGCCTTTGCGCTGCTCGATCGCCTGTTGCGCATTGCCGAACCGCTGTTCCCGGCCGATCCCCGTCGTCGCGCGATCGACAAGGCAGTCGCCTTCGTCAGCGAGCGGCTCAACGGCGAGGACGGGCTCGGCGGCATTTTTCCCGCGATCGCCAACGCGCTGATGATGTTCGATTGTCTCGGCTATGCGCCGGACCATCCGAACTGCGCGCTGCCGGTGGCGGCACTGCGCAACCTCCTCGTCACTGACGGCGAGCGCGGCTACTGCCAGCCCTGTGTATCGCCGGTGTGGGATACGGTGCTTGCCTGTCATGCGCTGATGGAGGTCGGCGATGTTGGGCTCGATCCGGCGATCGGCTCCGCCCTCGACTGGCTCGCATCGAAGCAGGTGCTCGATGTCGCCGGCGACTGGACGGTGGCACGGCCGGCGGCGCGGCCGGGTGGCTGGGCGTTCCAGTACGCCAATCCGCATTATCCCGATCTCGATGATACCGCGGCCGTCGGGCTCGCGTTGCACCGGTTTGATCGCGCGCGCTACCGCCAGGCGATCGACCGCGCCGCCGAATGGCTTGTCGGCCTGCAGAGCCGGAACGGCGGCTGGGCGTCGTTCGATGCCGACAACACGCACTACCGCCTCAACCACATCCCGTTTGCCGATCATGGCGCCCTGCTCGACCCGCCGACCGCCGACGTCACCGCCCGCTGCGTCGGGTTTCTGGCACAGCGCGGCGCGCCGTCCGACGATCCGGCGCTGGCGGCAGCGATCGGATTTCTGCGCGACGAGCAGGAGGCGGACGGCAGCTGGTTCGGCCGCTGGGGCACCAACTACATCTACGGCACCTGGTCGGTCCTGGCGGCGCTGAACGCTGCCGGCGTCGACCCGCAGAGCGATATGGTGCGCCGCGCCGTCGCGTGGCTTCTCGCGCATCAGCACGCGGACGGCGGGTGGGGTGAAGCGGGGGACAGCTACTTTCCTGGCGCGCCGCATGGCGAGGCGCCGTACAGCACCGCCTCACAGACCGCCTGGGCGCTGCTCGCGCTAATGGCGGCCGGCGAGGTCGATCATCCCGCGGTGGCGCGCGGCATCGCGTATCTCGTAGCCAACCAGGACGCCGACGGCAATTGGGACGAGCCGTGGTATACCGCCGTCGGCTTCCCACGCGTCTTCTATCTGCGCTATCACGGTTACCGGGCGTATTTCCCGTTGTGGGCGCTCGCCCGCTACCGGCGTCTGCTGGCTGCCAACTCGCGGCGCGTGGCGGTCGGGCTGTAACCCTGCCGTCCGGCGCCGGACGGCGCGTCTGCGTCGGCTCCGCATGCGCATTGGCCGCTCGATGCTGAGCGTCGATCCCGATGCCGGCGCGGTCGCCGATCGGGTGGTGCGTCGATTTTTTTTTACTGGCCAATCGGCTGGCGATCCCCTACGGATCAAACGGAAGACGGGGCGCTCTACCGGCCCGTTCGGTCCGCTCGCCCATTGTGATCGCCTCGTGGCGTCCAGCGCTTCAGGTGTGACCGCGGCAGTGTCAGGGCGGGCCCACGCCACCCGGGCGGTCTCGCAGCACAGGGGAGCTGCGCATGCGCACGTTGCTGCCGGTGCTCTGCACCTCCGGGCTCGCCGTGGAGGCTCGCATCGCGCGCGCGGCCGGGTTTCAGGCGATTGTCGCAGCCGGCGACCCGCAGCGCGCCGTGACGGCGGTTGCGGCGGCGGCGCGGCAGGCGACCTGCCTTGTCAGTTTCGGCGTCGCCGGCGGATTGGCGCCGCATCTCGCCGCCGGCGACGTGATCCTGTCGACCGAGGTCATCGCCGAAGGAAGGCGCTGG
Organism: Alphaproteobacteria bacterium; assembly: GCA_030042035.1. GTDB lineage: Bacteria > Pseudomonadota > Alphaproteobacteria > ATCC43930 > CGMCC-115725 > DATARH01. The sequence continues at coordinate 2,566 of JASIAN010000163.1, forward strand.
CGCGCGGACCCGCAATTC
>JASIAN010000164.1 GCA_030042035.1 Alphaproteobacteria bacterium
ATCGAGGATGCCTCCGAACTGGGCGAGGACGAGGACGACATGGCGGAGGTCATCGACAATGTCGAAGAGGAGGAGCCTTAAGCCGCGGGAGCATGATTAGTGTGGTCGGCGGCGGCCGCATTTTTGCTCTTGCTGCGCCGCCCGCGCGTTCCTAACCTGCGGGGATTGAGGGCCGCCGGGCTTGGCCGCTCTGGGCCGGCGGTGATGAGGATCAGGGGGCCATAGCTCAGCTGGGAGAGCGCTACAATGGCATTGTAGAGGTCACCGGTTCGATCCCGGTTGGCTCCACCAACAACATCAAGGGCTTAGCCAGCGATGGCTAGGCCCTTGTTGTTATTTCTGACATGGAGGGTCTCCTGCGGCGTCAGGTGCTGCTTCGCTTCAGGCGCCGGTCGCTTGCAGGCGCTGCCCCAACGCCCGCAACAGCCGCGCCCCGTCGCCGCGCCAAGCGGCGCCGTGCATGCAGGCCAGCGTCGTCGGCTCTGTCGCCGCTAGGCGCTCGATCATCGGGCCGGCGTTCCTGGTGTGCGAGTAGTAGTCGAGGTGGGCGCGAAAGGCCTCGCTCGGATCGAGGATGTCGACTTCGGTAAGCGCCGGATGCGTCGCGCCGCCCTGCGTGAACAGATCGCCGCACAACAAGGTACGCGTCGTTTCCTCGGCAAGGAAACCGCATTCCCAGGCGTGCGGCAGGTGCGGCGTCGCGAACCAGCGCACGCGATGCCGGCCGAGCGACAGCTCTTCGCCGTCCTCCATCGCTTGCGGCGGGCGGTCGGCGATATCGGCGACCGAGACCAATGCTGCGATCTTGCCGCACAGTGGCAATGCATTGGGCGCGGCGGCGAGGAACTCGTTCAATGCGCCGCATTCATCCGCTTCGTAATGGGAGAACGCGACCCAGCGCAGCCGCTCGACCGGCATGACCGCGACGATCGCCTCGCGCACAAGCGGAAACATCCGCCGCAGCCCGGTGTGGAACAGCAGCGGTTCGTCATCGACGATCAGGTATTGGTTGAAGGTGAAGCCGCCGGGCACGACCGACACCGGGGTGCTGATGCGATGGATGCCGTCGGCGATCTCGTCGATCGAGGTGCCAGATTCGGGATTGGTAATCATGCGACCCTCGCTCAATACAAAATCGACGGCAGATAGGCACCCTGCGGTTCGTTGTAGAGGCCCATCGTCATCAGTGTCTGCTGCTTGACGAGCCGCATCCCGCGGCCGAGGCACCACTGGAACACATCGTGGTTGCGCGTCGGCAGCAGAAATCCGGGGCCGGCGAAATTCGGCGCCGCGGCGATCAGCGCCTTCAGGCCGTCGTTGGTCTCGGCGATGGCCGTCGCGAAATAACCGATCTCGGTGGCATAGCCGGCGACCCGTCCGAGATGCTCGACGACTCGGGCGCTGCCCTGCGCGATCGCGTCCGCGATCTCGCCGCTGCGCTCGAAGCCGTGCACGCGGCGACAGACGGCATTACACGCGTCGATGTCCTGCGGCGTCGCCGGCCGCACAGTGTAACCGGTGAGCTGCGTGTCAAGCGGCCGACCCTGCATGACCGACAGCGGCTCGCGTGTCACAAAACCGAGTGTGGTGTAGAGGCACAGCGAACGGTTGTGATAGCCGTCCTGCACCAGCCTGATGCCCGGCAGGTTGCGGCTCCTGCCGCGCTCGATGACCGCTTCCATCAGGCGTCGCCCGACGCCCTGATTTTGCGCCGCCGGATCGACCGTGATCGGCCCGACCCCGCCGATCTGCGACCGCTCGTCGAGGAAGTTGCTGCCGACGATGCGGCCGTCCTGCTGCGCGACGATCCCGTAGAAACCGGGGTGCCCGATCAGCATCGAGGCAACGCCGGTCGCCACCTCGGCCGACGGGAAGTCGTGCGGAAAATTGTGCTGATCGGCGATCGCCGCGAAGGCCGCGTGGATGATGCGGCCACACTCGGCTGCGTCTTCTGCGGTTGCTGGTCGGATCGTTACGGTCATCGGCGCCTCCTGCTATCGCCAGTCGTTGAGCACGTAGAGGCCGGGCCGGCTGTAGCCGGGTTCGTTGGGCCGATGCATCGTCACTCCCCGGATCTGGGTCTTGCAACCGCGCCCGAGCGCCCAAACCCCGCCTCCGAGAGCAAAGCCTCGGATTCGGTCCAGCTGTAAATTACGGCCTCTGGCCTCGATCGGCACGATTTTGAGCGCGGTGACCGCGGTTCGAGCTCGACCGCCGATGAGAGGACTTTAGACGCGAAGAAACCCGTCGCGATCCGGAACAACGGCGTCGCGCTCAGCGCGTCCTTTGGCGCCAGCCCGTCCTCTCCCATCCGCGCTCACCTGTCGGGCTGCAACCGCAGCCGGCCTGAAAACTCGTCTCGCCCGACATCCCGATCGGGGCTTTTCTCCAAAAGAGCCGAATTCGAACCGACTGATAAGATTGCGATCGGCCGGCCGGACATTATTGCGACGGACATTTCTGGCCGCATGTCTCGTTGCGCGTCAAAGGCTTCGATATCGATCCAAATTTTGCTGTAATCTGCGAGGCATGCGGCATGTCGTCGCGCGATCCGATCCGAGGCACCCGATGACCGTCGCGCGCAGAGGCGGCCGACCGCCACGCGTCGCCGCGGCGACCTTCGAGGCGTTGCGGCAGAGGCTACGCTCGCCGCCTTCGGCCTATGGCTATTCGGGCGAGCGTTGGACCGGCGCGCTGCTGGCGGATTTCCTGAAGCACAACTATGCCGTCGAGGTCACCGCGCGGCACGGCCGGCGGCTTCTCGCCCAGCTCGGGATTCGCGGCCGGCCGCGCCGCCCCATTCGGGGATGCGCTGGCGATTTGCCAGCACCGGCGACAGGTACCGGCGCGGCGCCGGTGAAGAAGTCACGGCCTGCGCCAGGAGCCCTCGACAAGGAAATTTCGCTGAAGCGGATCCGACGCCTGTCCAGTTCCGGCCTGCCGCTGCTGCCCTTCGTTTTGGCGCTCTGGGACTTGCTGCAGGCGACGGTGCCATATGCCGACAATAAGGTCTTTCTCGCCGATCCCGGCACCAATCCGTCCGCCTATCTGATGAACAACCCGGACCTCGCGAAGTGGGTTCCGATTCAGAAGCATTACTATATCGATGCTCCGCCCGAGGTCTCCGGCATGCGGATTTCCTTCGGCGAAGCGTTCCTGGCTCGAATGCTTAAAAAGCCGGTGTGGCGGTCGGAAGAATGGACGCTGCCCTACTTCTATCGTTCGGAGGGCTACAACGAGTTCCTGCGGCCGCTGGGATTTCACCACATGGCCTGGCTGGTGTTCAGCGAGGCCGGCAAGGGGTTCGGCTACCTACCGCTGTGGCGCGGCGAGCAGATGCCGCCATTTGCGCCGGACGAGCTTCGATTTCTGGCGCTCGCGGCGCCGCACATCACGCACGGGCTGAAGCTGGCGTACCTTCAGGATGCGTCCGGCAATGTGGCATCCGCGGAATTCCTGGCTACCCCCGACGGTTGCGCGGGCATCGCCACCCTCGACGAAGATGGCCGGCTGATCGCGCTCGATTCAACGGCGGAAGCGATCTTTTCGCAGATGGCATTGCTGAGCGGGGCGCCGGTCGGGCCCCTCGACCGCGGCCCCAACCCGGCAGCCTTCGCGTTCGTCTCGCAGGTATTGCGCGAGATCTTCGAAGAGCGCGGAAGGGCCTCGGGCATGCCCCCGCCGCCGTTTACCCGGATCTATTCGCATCGCACCGGGATCGTCGTGACCTTGCGCGGCTTCGCGCCTCGCGACCTTACCGGCAGCCGGCATTTCTGCGTGCTGATCGAACTTGGCGAGCTGCGCCGCCACCGCCGGAGCCGCTCGGCGATACGCTGGGCGCTCAGCCGTACCGATATCGCGGTGCTCGATGGCTTGCGGGATGGCCTGACAAACCGCGAACTCTCCGGTCGGCTGCGCGTGTCACCCGCCACGGCCAGAAGCTATCTGCAACGGCTGAACGACAAGCTCGAACTTCCGGGCTTGCCCGATCTGCGGCGCTTCGCCCGCGATGCTTGGGTGTAGGGTGCCAATATGAGCGCCGGCCATGACCGAGACGCCCGTCTCTGGCAGCAATCTGTCGCAGTTTGTGCGAGACGTTAGCCGCACCGCGTCACAGCCTTGCAACATCCGCGAACGGTCCCTAAGGCATTGCTTCGTCTCAGCCGCGGCGCAGCGGCCAAGGCTGGGGTCAGGAAGGCAATGCGGGCGTTGGCCAGCTTTGCGAAGGCGACGACTTGACCGCATGGCGCGGCGAAGCTCTGGTTCAGTCGGCAAACGCGTTTGCGTAGATTAGGCCGCAACGAATTCGGTTTCGCCCACTGATGCGAGACAGCCTGCGATGAACCCTGACGATCTTGCGAGAGCGCTGGCGCAGCCCGGTCGGATCGTCGGGCATGCTGATGCTCCTCGCTTTGCGGCGTGAGGGGGGTGGGGTTGCGGCCATGATAATCTGTCTGCCTAGCATCGGGGGCCGCGGAGTGAAGCGATGACGTTGCCGCAGTCGATGCCGTTCTTTTCCGCTCTCGGTCGGCGGCCTGCCGCTGGGCTTACAGATCGCCGGTTCTGTGGGCGAGGACGCCCGGCTGTTTGCGCTCGCGGCCGCGATCCGAGATCTGCTTGGCGTGTTGGGTTAGTTTTTTCCGGTTTTTCTTCGGAGGAAGCGATGCGTTTCGGGTGGCTCACCCCGGCACTGTCGCCTTCCGGCGAGCGTGACGCTGCCCGACCGAAGATCGAGCGTTCGCTGGCGCAGAACCCGAAGAACCCGTGGGCGGCACATGCCCGGGCGCATTTGTGCTACGAGGCGGGCGATCCGCAGGCGGGCCGCGCCTTCCCCGTGTCCTGGCTGCCGCGCTATACGGCCGCCGGCGCGCTGTACAGCCATCTCAGCTCAAGCGGGAGAACTCGTTGTTGCGCTGCTCCACATGTCTGGCGTTTCAACACCGGCCGCCGGATCAGGTTGGCCGCGCTCTGAAGCATCGCTGCGGCACCCCGGTTCCGAGAGATCGATCAAAAATTGCGCTGCTATGTGGCTGGAGATGATGGTCTGGCCACCGCTCGGCGTACCAGCATCGCTTCTACCCATTTGGGAGGCGCTCCAGTGCGGGCCCCAGTAGCACATCAGACACGGTTGTCGGCGGATGTCGGCGGCACCTTCACCGATGTCGCGGTATTCGACGAGGCCACGGGCTTCCTGCGGCTCGGCAAAACGCTCACGACCACTCGCCGCTTGGTCAATGGCATCGCTACGGGTGTCGGCAAGGCGGGATCGAGCTTTGCGGAAGCGCAGCTTTTTCTGCATGGCACCACCGTGGCGATCAACACGATCCTCGAACGCAGCGGCGCGCGGGCCATCCTGCTGACGACACAGGGCTTTCGCGACATCTATGAGATCGGTCGGGTCAACCGGCCGGAATCCTATAACCTCTTCTTCCAAAAACACGTTCCCCTGATCGAGCGGTCGCGACGCTACGAAATTCGTGAGCGGATGGATGCCGAGGGCCGGGTGCTGATCCCGGTCGACGAAGATCAGGTGCGCGCCATCGTCGCCGAGGCGGTGAAGGACGGCATCGAAGCGGTGGCGATCCTGTTCCTGCACTCGTATCGCAACCCGGCGCACGAGCGCCGCGTCAAACAGATCATCGAGGCAGAACACCCGGGGCTTTTTGTCACCGCCTCGCACGAACTGTCGCAGGAATACCGGGAGTTCGAGCGCACTTCGACCGTTGCGGCCAACGCCTATATCGGGCCGCGCGTGCGGCGTTATCTCGGCGAGATGCGGGGACATCTGCGCGAGGCCGGCTTCACCGGCGATTTTTTCATCGTGCAGTCGTCGGGCGGATTGTTCGATACTGCCGATGCACAGCGCGCCTGCATCCGCATGCTGGAGTCGGGACCCGCTGCCGGCGTGATCGGCACCAAGGTCCTATGCGACGCGACCGGCATCCGCAGCGTGATCGCCTTCGATATGGGCGGCACCACCGCCAAGGCCGGTGTCATTCATGATGGTCAGGTGCTAATGACCGGCAATTCGATGATCGGCGGCTATGTCAGCGGGCTGCCGGTTCAGATGCCGATGGTCGACATCCAGGAGGTCGGCACCGGCGGCGGCAGCATCGCCCGCGTCGAGACCGGTGGTGCGTTGCGCGTCGGCCCGCAGAGCGCCGGGGCCGAGCCGGGCCCGGTGTGCTACGGCCTCGGCGGACAGGAGCCGACGATTACCGACGCCAATCTGGTGCTTGGCCGGCTGAGCGCCGACCGTTTTCTCGGCGGCGAGATGCCGCTCGATCTTGCCGCAGCCGTAGCCGCGCTGCGCGAAAGGATCGCAGATCCGCTCGACCTCGACCCGATCGCGGCGGCGGAAGGCATCCTGCGCATCGCCACCACCAAGATGTCGCATGTCGTGCGCTGGGTGACGACCGAGCGCGGGCTTGATGCAGCCGATTTCACGCTAGTCGCCTATGGCGGCGCCGGGCCGCTGCACGCCGCGATGATCGCCCGCGAACTGCGCATCGGCCGGGTAGTGATCCCGATTGCCCCGGGGCATTTCTCGGCTTTTGGCATGCTGGTCACCGATTTGCGCCGCGACTTCGTCAGCACCTGGTTCACGCCACTCGCCGCTGCGTCGTTCGGCCGGATGGAGGAGATTTACCGGGCGATGGAGGACGAAGGCCGCGGGGCGGTAAGGCGGAGCGGCATCGCCACGGCGAATGTCACGGTCAGCCGCGCCGCCGACATGCGCTATGTCGGCCAGGAGCACGCCGTGACCGTCGAGCTGCCGATGGAGCTGTTCCGCAACGAGGATCGGGCCGGCATCAAGCGCCGTTTCGATGCCACCCACGACGTCCGCTACGGTCACGCCGCCGAACGCGAGCCGGCCGAGATCGTCAGCTTGCGCAGCACCGTCACCGGACTCCTCAACAAGCCGCGCTTCGACCACATCACCGCCGGGAGCGATGCGCCGCCCGGTGAGGCTGCGAGAGGCAGCCGACCGGTGTCGTTCGACGGGCGCGGTTTTGTCGCGACGCCGATTTTCGATCGAGCGAGGTTGCTCGCCGGCAATCGCCTCGCCGGGCCAGCGCTGGTCGAGGAGCACGCGTCGACGACGGTCGTCTTCCCGGGCGATGCGGTCACCGTCGACGAATACGGCAATCTCGTCATCGCGATCGCAAGGAGCTGAGGATGAACAACGCCGCGCCGCTCCGCTCCGCGACCAAGGCCGATCCGGTGATCACCGAGATCGTGCGCAACTGTCTCATCGCCGCCACCGAGGAAATGAAGACCAACCTGATGCGCACCGCCTACAACATGATCATTTATGAAGCGCTCGACTTCACCGTCGGCTTGTTCGACGCCGAGGGCAATATTTTGTCGATCGGGCTTGGGCTGCCCATGTTCATTCGCGGCATTGCCGACACGATCCGGGCGAAGCTCAAGCATTTCGGACCCGATGGGATCGAGCCGGGTGACATCCTCCTGACCAACGACGCCTACATCACCGGCAGCCATCTCAACCACATGACCTTTTCGGTGCCGATCTTCCACGACGGGCGGTTGGTGGCGTTTTCCGGCTGCATGGCGCATTGGCCGGATATTGGCGGCACGCTCGACGGCATCACCACCGACATCTTCTCGGAAGGTCTGCAGATGCCGATCGTCAAGGCGTATCGCCGCGGCGTGCCGAACGAGGAAATCCTGTCGATCATCCAAATGAACGTGCGCCTGCCGGAGCGGGCGATGGGCGACCTCAGGGCACAGATCGCCTCGGTGAAAACTGGCGAGAAGCGCTTCCTCGAGATGCTCCGGAAGTACGGCTGCGACGAGGTGTTGGCGGCGATCGACGATATCATGGCGCAGAGCGAGGCGCGGGCGCGCGAACGGGTGCGCGCCTTCCCCGATGGCGTCTTTGAGGCCGAGTCGTTCATGGACGATGACGGCGTCGCCGCCGGCCAGCGCGTGCCGATCCGCGTCAAGATCATCGTCGCCGGCGACCAGATGACGATCGACCTTACCGATGTCTCGCAGCAAGTTTCGGGCTTCTACAATTCCGGCGAGACCGCCGGGAAATCATGCTGCGGCGTCGCCTTCAAATGCCTGACGTCGCCGCTCGACCTGCCGATCAACGAGGGCCAATTCCGCGCCCTCGATATAATCCTCCCGCCCGGCCGTGTGGTCAGCGCGGTCAAACCGGCGGCGATGCGAATGTGGATGACCTATCCGATGACGATCGTCGACACCGTATTCAAGGCATTGAGCCCGGCACTGCCCGAGCGCGTGATGGCCGGCCACCACGCCGATCTCCTCGTCGGCCGCGTCAACGGGCGGCGACCCAAGGACAACAGCTTCTACATCTATCTCGGCGGCCTGATCGGCGGCGGCTGGGGTGCCAAACATGACAGCGACGGCAGGAACGCGACGATCGCGATGAACGACGGCGACACCCATAACGGCCCGTCGGAGCAGGTCGAGGCAAAATATCCGCTGCTTGTCGAACGCTATGCGCTGCGGCCGGATTCCGGCGGCGCCGGCGTGTTTCGCGGCGGGCTCGGCACGGAGCAGGTCGTGCAGGCGCGCGCCGACATCCGCTTCAACGCGCAGATCGATCGCGTGAAATGCCGGCCCTGGGGCCTCTTCGGCGGTCTGCCGGCGGCCGGCAACGGGGTGGCGATCCACCGTTTCGGCGAAGACGAGCACAACTTCCCCAGCGGCAAAGCGTTCAATCTCGTACTCCATTCGGGCGACGCCTACATCCTGCGCTCGGGCGGGGGCGGCGGCTTCGGCTCGCCGCTCGAGCGCGATCTCGCCGCACTCGAGAACGACGTGCATCAGGGCTATGTCACCCGAGAAGCCGCCGAACGGCATTACGGAGCTGTTTTCGTCGGCGACGATTTCGTGCTGGATCGTAGCGCAACCGAGCGGCGGCGGGCGGAGATGCGTGCGCAGGGGCTGCCGGTCCCGGAACCCGATGCGCCTCCTTCGGAAGATGAGCATCGGGGCCACAACCACCCGCATCCTCGTGCCGCGGCGCACGAGCACCTAACAGAGGAAGAGCGGCTGGTAATGGCGCTGTCCCATCGCTGCTGCTCTTGATCGGCCTTCCCGGAATGCCGGCAATGGGCGTGTGCGTCCTCGGCATCCGACCAGAGGGGAACGATCTTCGGGCTGATAAACGCGGCAGCCTGGATGTGGATGCAGCCCGGTCTCGGCGAGCGCTTCGATCAGCTTGATCTTGTCGCCCGTGCTGATCGGACCGGGCTCGGCCGCAGCTTTACCTATCCCGGCGAGGCGGCGATTTATAACGGCTCGCCGTGGCGCATCTCGCGGCGGGCGCCGCTGATCGGCGAGCACAACGCAGAAATCTTGTGCGGCGAGTTGGCGCTGTCATCCGGCGAGCTGACCGTGCTGATGGAAAATCGCGTGATCTGAGGCGGTCGCGCCGAGCGTTGCCGAACTTCAGCATCAGCCAGCCGGCGTAAATATATCGATAAGCGCGACCGCTAGCCTCGGCACATGATTTCGATCCGCGAGGAAATTAATATCGCCGCGCCGCCCGAGGCGGTGGACAGTGCCGTGTCGGTGGTCTCATGCGCGCGGCTTCCTTATTGAGCTGCCGCCGCGGTCGGAGCACGCGATGGGCTGAGCTCGCGCAGACCGGAGTGCCGGCCGCCAGGGTCGCGCGGTAGCCGTCAACGCGCTGCACCAACCGTCGCGCCCGGCCGGCAGCTCGGGGTCGCGCATCCGGCACAGCTGCAAGGGGCCCGCACTGCGCGGGCGCAAGGGGCGAAGATCACGGCCCAGGTCGCCGGTCGCGCGGTCGGGATCATCCAGGGCATCGCCGGTTCGTTCAACCCGTTCTCGATCCGCTCGAGCTACCTCCCATTGGAGGCCTTGCTGCATCACCGGTAACGGCATCGGCGCCGGTGCCGTCAAGGATCGTGCCGCCGCGAATGACAATGTCATGCATAGCGTTTCTCCCGCATGTCTGGGCCGGCAGCATGGGCCGGTGTGCTTCGCCGCGCAACCGCGCCCTCGGCGTGGCACGGATTGCCCTGCTCCAAGAGGGCCGGGAACGCTTGCCCGGCCAGAAGGGCCGCCGTTTCAGCAGTTGCATCGGCTCATCGCGGTCTGGAAAACGCAGGCTGCGTGTGCCAGGGTGAGGCCACGATAGGCGGAGGTGTGACATGAGCCAGATCGAAGTAGCCCACGACGACCTCATGATGGACACGGAGAGAGCTTCGGTCTATGTGCCGCCGCTCCAGCGCACCGAAGGCCAGCCGCCGCCGATCGCGGCGCATGGCGGCCTCTCTTACATGGCGTTCGACCGGGACGGCGATGCGGGAACCGCCAAGGCGATCGAGGACGCACTCGCCGAGATCGCCGAGGGCGAGGGCAAGCGCGTCATCGAGATGATCGACAAGGCGCCATCGGGTCCGATCAAGACCAAGTGGGGCATCGCGTTCCGCGACTACGACGAGTGTGTGACGTACATCCGACAATCGAATAGCCTCAAAGCCCCGCCAGGGGGCGTGGCGCTGCCGCTGCCCTATACGGTTTACGAGCGGCCGAGCTACTCGGTCGTGCCGTCCAACACGATCTGGCGGGACCCGCAGCGTGCCGATGTCGCGGCGATCCTGCGCCAGAGCGAGCAGGGCAACCGGCGGCGCGACCTCTACTTCCCGCAGGTGCTGCGCGATGCGCGGCGCATCGGCGAGTACTACCCGGGCCTCTCGCCCACCAGCCCCGAATGCATGGACCGGCTCGGCCTGTCGCTGGCGCACCTCGAGTCCAAGTGCACGAACATCTACGACGCGGCCGAAGTGGAGCGCGTGTACTACCCGGAGATCGAGAAGCTGCTGCTTGATTTCTTCCCGGATGCGACCGACGCGCTGGTCTACAACCATGACGTCTTCGACAAGGACTATACCGGCGACCGGACGGAAGACCAGGACGGCTTGAACCCGGGGGTGAACGCCAATTACGCCAACCTTGTGCACAACGATTTAAACGACAACAGCGGCCGCGTGCGCTGCCGCGAGCTGCTCACCAAAAACTTGCGGAACTTCGGACGCACGCAACACTACACGGAGGAAGAGGCCGACGCGAAGATGTCGCGGCGGTTCATGTCGATCAACCTCGCCAAGCCGATCGAGACGATCGAGCAGTTCCCGTTCGTGCTCTGCGCCTGGCCGTCCTTTGCCGACCAGCCGTACATCAACAATTACCGGATTTACGACGACCGCGTCGGCGAGACCACCCGGTTCACCTACCGTCCCGACCACGAGTGGTACTGGTTCCCCCGGCAGCAGCCGACCGAGGTCTCGATGCTCAAATGCTACGACTCGGTGACCGACGGCTCCGTCTCGCGCTGGTCGTTCCATACCGCCTGCATAGACCCGAACGTGCCGCTCACCGCTCCATGCCGCAAGAACGTCGTCGTCCGGTCCTTTGTCTTCTTTTAGTGCAAGGTTCACCCGCCTGGGATCAGGCGCAGCGAAGCAATCTCGTGAGCCCGGAGGGTATCTAGGGACACAGCCCAGAGGGGATCAGGTCATTGCGAGCGCAGCGAAGCAATC
>JASIAN010000021.1 GCA_030042035.1 Alphaproteobacteria bacterium
TCGGGGTCGGGGTGCGGCGTGCGGTCGCCCGCCTCGTAGCGATACCACCCCTTGCCGTTCTTCTGGCCAAGGCGGCCGGCTTCGACGATGCGGTCGGCGATCGGCATCTTGCGGTAGTTGGGGTTTTCCTGCGCCCGGCGCTTCCTGACATCGTAGCCGATATCGAGACCTGAGGGGTCGGAGACCGCGAACGGCCCCAAGGGATAGCCGAAATCGACCATGACCTTGTCGACCTGCTCGGGCAGCGCGCCCTCCTCGAGCATGATGATCATCTCGCTGCCGAACGGTCCCCGGCTGCGGTTGGCGACAAACCCGTCGGTGTTGCCGGCAAGGGCGCTGACCTTGCCGATCTTGCGGCCGAGCGCCATTGCGGTGGCGATCGTCTCGCTGCTGCTCTTTGTGCCTTTGACGACCTCGAACAGCTTCATGACGTTGGCCGGCGCAAAGAAATGCGTCCCCGCGATATCCTCGGGCCGCTTTGTCACGTTGGCCATGATGTCGATGTTGATGCCGGATGTGTTGGAATAGAGCAGCGCGCCGGGCTTGATCGCCGCGTCGAGCTTCTTCCACACCTCTTCCTTGACCGGCACCTGCTCGAATACGGCCTCGATGATGACATCGCATTCGGCGAGGTCGTCGATCGACGGCACCGGGTGGATGCACGCAAAACGCTGTTCCATCTCTTCCGGCGCAAGGCTGCCGCGCTTGACGCTCGTCTCGTAATTGCTGCGGATGCGGGCGATGCCGCGATCGAGCGCCTCCTTGGTCGCATCGGTGATCTTCACGTCGATGCCATAGTCGGCAAAGCTCATCGCGATGCCGCCGCCCATCGTGCCGGCGCCGACGACGCCCGGATGCTCGGTCGGGCGCAGCGGCGTGTCGCGCTCGATGCCGGGGAGCTTGGCGGCCTCGCGCTCGGCGAAAAACGCGTAACGCAGCGCTTTCGCCTCCTCCGAATTGACCAGCTCTGCAAAAAGCTGGCGTTCCTTGGCGCAGCCCTCGTCAAACGGCAAGGTGCAGGCCGCTTCGACCGCCTCGATGCAGGCATAGGGCGCGCGCTGGTTGCGGGCGCGCCGGGCGATCGACCGGCGGGTTTCCTGGAACAGCGCCGGCGTGCCCTCGGCAAGCCGGTCGCTCTTGTCGCGGATGCGCGGCAGCGGCCGCTGGTCGGCGATGCGGCGGGCAAAGGCGATCGCCGCCGCCTTCAGCCCGCCCTCGGGCTCGATCTCGTCGATGACGCCGAGCTTGTGTGCCTCTTCCGCCGGCACGTGGCGCCCCGACGTGATCATGTCGACCGCGATTTTGGGGCCGACGAGGCGCGGCAGACGCTGCGTGCCGCCGGCGCCAGGCAGGATGCCGATCAAGACTTCGGGCAGGCCGACCTTGGCGCTCGGCACCACGACGCGGTAATGGCAGGCCAAGGCCATTTCGAGGCCGCCGCCCAAGGCAAACCCGTGGATCGCGGCGACGACCGGCTTCCCGCTCTCGTCGAGCACGTCATAGGGCCGGCGCGTGCTGGCGGGCGCCGCAGGCGCGGCGCGGCCAAACTGGCGGATGTCGGCGCCGGCGATAAAGCTGCGGCCGGCGCCGATCAGCACCATCGCCTTGACCGCCGGATCGGCGTTGCCCCGGTCGACCGCCGCGACGATGCCCTCCGGCACGCCCGGCGACAGCGCGTTGACCGGCGGGTTGTCGACGATGATGACGCCGATCTCGCCCTCCTTCTCGAAATGCACCAATTCCTGCGCGCCCTGGGCCATCCTTAAATACTCCCTTTGGATTTTTCACCAGCGAGACAGCGAGACAACGAGATTGCTACAGCATGATGCGTCGGAGCCCGTCTTTGAGGACCGGTGCATTGAAATTCAACAACAAGCCCGTTCGGACGCCTCTCAGCTTCAGGTACGTCAGCATCTGCGCTTCGTGCACCGGCATCAGCCGCTCAACCGTCTTCAATTCCAGAATGAGCTCGTCCTCGACGAGGACATCCAACCGATAACCACAATCGAGGCGCACCCCTTTGTAGATGACCGGCAACGGGACTTGCCGGCGGAAGCAGACGCCGTGCTCCTTCAGCTCATAGCACAGACACTCCTCATACGCCGATTCCAACAGGCCGGGACCTAGTTGCCGATGCACTTCGATAGCGAAGCCGATGACTTTCTCGGTCAGCGCATCGCGCTCCTGTGGCGTCGCCATTCGGCTTCTCGCTGTCTCGCTGCCTCGCTGGTGAATTAAAGCAGAAAATGGGGGCAGATCACTGTCATTTGTCGAGCGATTGGGCGAGGGCCCAGGCTTGTTCGGCCAAGGGGCGGGCGATGGCGCCGTGCTCCTTGGCGTCGGCTGCTGCAGCGGTGCCGTCGATCGCGCGCTTCGCGATGCCCTGGCAGATCGCAGCGATGCGAAAGAGGCTGTAGACCATGTAAAATTCCCAGGCGCTGATCCCGCCGGTGCGGCCGGTGCGCTGGCAATAAAGGCCGACGTATTGCTGTTCATCGGGGATGCCGAGTGCGGCGAAATCGACGCCGGCGAGGCCCCGGAACAATTCGGGCGTCACCCGCCAGCACATGACGTGATAGGCGAAATCGGCGATGGGATCGCCGATCGTCGAGAGTTCCCAGTCGAGCACGCCGATGACGCGCGGCTCCGTTTTGTGAAAGACGAGATTGTCCATGCGGTAGTCGCCATGGACGATCGCCGCCGCGCCCTCCGGCGGCAGCCGCTCGGGCAGCCAGTCGATGAGCCGGTCCATCGCCGCGATCGGCTCGGTCTCGGAGGCGCGGTATTGCCGGCTCCAGCGTGCGATTTGGCGCCCCATGTAATTGCCAGGCCGGCCGAAATCGCCGAGGCCGACGGCCTCGTAAGACACGCTGTGCAAGGCCGCGATGACCGCGTTCATCGAGTCAAACATCGCATGCCGCTCGGCCGGTTCGGCGATTTCCGGCAGCCGTTGGTCCCAGAAGATGCGGCCGTCGAGGTATTCCATCACATAAAACGCGCTGCCGATCACGCCGTCGTCCTCGCACAGTGCAAAGACTCGCGGTACCGGAACGGCAGTATCGGCAAGCGCCCGCATGACGCGGAATTCGCGATCGACGGCATGCGCTGAAGGCAGCAAGATGCCCGGCGGCTTCTTGCGCAGCACGTATTGCCCCGAGGCGGCGTCGAGCCGGTAGCTCGGGTTCGACTGGCCGCCGGCAAACCGCGTGACAGCGGTGAGCGGCCCGCGAAAGCCGGCGACATGGCCGCCGAGCCAGGCGTCGAGCCTGGCGAGCGGCAGATTGTCGGCGTCAGCCGTCATGGCGGAAAGGCCGCAGGGCGACGAAGCAATCTCGGAAAAAATCAGGCACAATGACGGCGAGATTGCTTCGCTTCGCTCGCAATGACAACGACGAACCACCGGAAAGCGCCGCTTGGGCTTGGTATTCTGATCGGCATAGGCGCGCTGATCGCTTCAATCGTCGCAGTCGCGGACACGGCGAGGCCGGCGGCCAACCAGCCGGCCGGGCAGCTGCTGGTGGCGTCCGGCACGATCCAGGATCCGCGCTTTTATCACAGCGTCATCCTGCTCGTGCGCCATGACGACAAGGGCGCCTTTGGCATCATGATCAATCGCCCGCTCGGCGCGCAGCCGCTTGCCGACCTCTTGGCCGGCGGCAACGGCGTGGGCGGCAAGCCGGCCGGTAAGGACGGCGACAAGCACGCGGCGCTCCAGGGCACGATCGAAGTTTATTTCGGCGGGCCGGTGCAGCCGCAATTCGGGTTCGTCATCCACAGCACCGACTACCGCAGCGCCGCGACGACGACGGTTGCCCCCGGCATCGCGCTGACCGCGACGCGCGAGGTTCTGCGCGCCATCGGCCAGCACCGCGGGCCGAAAGAGTACCGCTTTGCGATCGGCTATTCCGGCTGGGGCGCCGGGCAATTGGAGGGGGAGATCGCGCGTCGCGACTGGTTCACCGAGCCGGCGACGCCCGATCTCGTGTTCGATCCCGATGCGGCCGGGTTGTGGCGCAAAGCGATGGCGCTGCGCACCCGGGAATTGTGACGTGCCGCGGGAGGCCTAAAGCGCCTTCAGCATCGCGTCGGCGCCGGAGGCTTCGACGGAGCCGGGCTGCGGCTCGACATTGAGGCTTTTGACGACGCCGTTATCGACCAGCATCGAATAGCGTTGCGAGCGCAGGCCAAGGCCGCGCGCGCTCATGTCGAGCGTCAGGCCGACCGCCTTTGCGAAATCGCCGCTGCCGTCGGCCAGCATCAGGACCTTGTCGCCGACGTTCTGCGCCTTGCCCCAGGCGTTCATGACAAAAACGTCGTTGACCGCGACGCAGGCAATCTGGTCGATGCCCTTGGCCTTCAGCTCGGCCGCTTTCTCGACATAGCCCGGCAGGTGGCGCTGCGAACACGCCGGCGTGAAGGCGCCCGGCACCGCGAACAGCGCCACTTTCTTGCCGCGTAACAATTCGTCGGTCGTGATTTCCTTGGGGCCGTCCGGGCCCAGCGTGCGCAGCGTCACCGATGGCACTTTGTCGCCGACCTTGATCGTCATCGCCAGGTCCCTCCGATCTGTCGTCATGCCGCCGGCCGGCGGCCATCCGCCGACGGATAGCACAGAGCAGCGCAGATCGTAAACGCCGTGCCCCTTATCGCACTCATATCCCGCCCCGGCGGCCGGCGCGCCGCCCTTTATCATTTTTTCGCCGCGGTCGCCGTCGGGCCGGAGTATCTTCCGCGCGGAATTGGCTGCGCAGCGAGGTTGCGCATGAAATCGTTAACCGGGCAGCTCCTCATCGCGATGCCGCAGATGACGGACCCGCGCTTTGCCCGCTCGGTCGTCTATATCTGCGCCCACAGCGGCGGCGAAGGTGCGATGGGACTGGTTGTCAACAAGCTGCTCGCGTCGCTGACGATGGATGAGTTGATGGGCCACCTGAAGCTCGAAGCCACGCGGCTCGAGCGCGCCCGCCCCGTGCATTTCGGGGGCCCGGTCGAGCCGGGACGCGGTTTTGTGCTGCATACGCCGGATTACCGCGAAGAGGCGACGCTGGTCATCGGCGACGGCTTTGCCGTGACCGCGACGTTGGAAATCCTGCGCGCGATCGGCCGCGGCGAAGGGCCGCGGCAGAGCCTCCTGGCGCTCGGCTATGCCGGCTGGGCGCCGGGCCAGCTCGACGCCGAGATGCAGGCCAACGGCTGGCTATCGGTGCCGGCCGACGCCGATCTCGTGTTTGCCGATGATCTCGACAGCAAATGGCAGCGCGCCATCGCAAAGCTCGGCATCGACCTGTCGATGCTGTCGACCGACGCCGGCCACGCGTGAGCCGCAGCCGGCCTGCGGTTGCCTGGTGAACTGAAACGCCGCGCCGCCGTTCATAATTGCGAAGGGCGGGAAGGCGCAGCGCCTCCGCCTGCGAGGGCCGGCGCCGGTGCCGCGCGAAAAAGAAAGGGCCGCTCGTGGCGGCCCGAGTTTAGGGAGGAAACGCCTAGAAGACGTACGGCAGAACCATACGCATGATCCATACCGCACCGCACAAAATAAGAGCCGCTCCTGCAAAGTCAACCCCTTCGCAAAATTTCCTGGCAGCAATGGGAATTGCTCATAGCTCCGGCGTCAAAGCCGGGCGATTCGATATGTGTGCGGCGCACAAGGAGAGATCGCGCCCGGGTAGCCGCCGATGACCCCGCCGCCGCTCGACCCGACCGCCGCGCTGTTTCTCGATGTCGACGGCACGCTGTTGGAGATCGCGCCGCGGCCCGATTTCGTGCGCGTGCCGCCCGACCTGCCGCCGCTGCTCGCGCGGCTGGCGGCGCGGTGCGACGGGGCCGTGGCGCTGATCAGCGGCCGCCCGATTGCCGAGGTCGAGAGGCTGTTGCGGCCGTGGCGCGGGGCAATCGCCGGGCTGCACGGCGCCGAGCGCCGTCGCGCCGACGGCAGCCTGG
>JASIAN010000165.1 GCA_030042035.1 Alphaproteobacteria bacterium
TGCCGAAGCTGTGCCGTTTGCGCCATCCGCGCGGCCGCCCTCCCGCGCGCCGCAGCATAAGCCGGCCAGCGCCGTTGTCGGCTTTGGCAACGATCTGCCGGCGTTCCTCGCTCGGCCGCCACGGGTGGCCGCTGGCGCCTGATCAGCCTCGCTCACCGTCGCGGCCGGATAGGGCTCGGTCAAACAGCCACAGCGCAAGATCGGTCGTCGCCATCAGAGCCTGCGCGACGAATAGAGTAACCAATCGGACGTGGTAGGCTGCCTCGTCCGCCTTCTGCTGCCTCGCCGCATCGACGACCCGCCGGGTTGCGCGTCCCGACCGCTTCGCGATTGCCGCGAGCGCCAGCAGCAGGTAATAGCGGGCGCGTATCGGCAACGCTTCCTCCTCTTCGCCTCAGCGGAAACCGCGACGCCCGACGGCGCGTCCTCAGCTACCCTGTCATCGCACGGCAAGCGGCGCAATCCCGTGGCGCCTCGCCACCAACCGCGAGACGCGCTAATCTCGCCCGCAAGGCTGGCGCGGCCTGCGTCGGGCCTATAGAGGGAGGGTTCACAATGGCCATGAAGCTCTACACGCACCCGGTTTCGACAATGTGCCGCCCAGTCATGATGTTCATCGCCGATCACAATCTCTCGGTCGATCAGCAGGTCGTCGACCTGTTCACCGGCGAGCAGTATGGGCCGGCATTCACCGCCATCAACCCCAACAATTTCGTGCCCGTTCTGGAGGATGACGGCTTCCGCCTGACCGAGGCCTCGGCCATCCTCAAATACCTCGCAGACAAGGTGAATTCGCCGACCTATCCGAAGGATTTGCGGGAGCGCGCCCGCATCAACGAAGCGATGGACTGGTTCAATACCGGCTTCTACCGGACGTTCGGTTACGGCTTCTGCTATGCCCAGGTGCTCGATCCCTACAAGCTTGCCGACGCCACCGGCCAGCAGCAGGCGATCGAATTAAACAAGAAGGCCGCCGAGCGTTTCCTCAAAATCCTCAACGACCACATTATCGGCTCGCACCGTTTTCTGTGCGGCGACAAGCTGACAATCGCCGATTATCTCGCCTCGGGCATCTTGTCCTTGGGCGATGTGATCGGCTGCAGGTTTGCCGGCTATCCCAACGTGCAGCGCTGGTATCAGACGATGCGCTCCCTGCCGAACTGGCAGGCGACCAACGCAGCGATCGACGGCTGGGCGGCAATGGCGCGCGGGCCAGCTTACGTCACCGTGTGAGGCGCGACGAGCGGAGGCCGCCATGATCAAAGGACTGCACCACAACGCTTATCGCTGCCGCGATTCCGAGGAAACCCGCGCATTCTACGAGGATTTCCTCGGTCTGCCGCTGGCCCAGGCGCTGGAGATCAACGAGACCCGGACCGGCCGCAAAACGCATGTGCTGCATACGTTTTTCCGCATGGGCGACGGTTCGTTCCTGGCGTTTTTCGACGCCCCCGACATGCCGTTCGAGTTCAAGGCGCAGCACGATTTCGACCTGCACATCGCGCTCGAAGTGACGCCCGAGGAGCAGGAGGCGATGCTGCAAAAGGGCCGCGCCGAGGGGCGTGAGGTGCGCGGTCCGGTCGATCACGGCTTTATTCGCTCGATTTATTTCCGCGACCCCAACGGCTATGTCATCGAGCTGACGACGCCGAAGGCCGCCGCGGCCTTCGATCCGGCACGGTCGCGGGCGCATGAAATTGTCGCCCGTTGGCAGCAATCGCGCTGAGGCGGCCTGCCGGAAGCTCAAACGCAAAAAGGAAGAGCCCATGATGTACCGCGTCGGCAGCATCGCGCTCCTGGCCGTGGCTTTCGCGCTATTGTGCGGCGGCGCCACAGTGGCAATAGCGCAGCAACAGCAACAGCGGGAAGAGCATCAGCGCGGCGGTGCCGCGCCGCATGCCGCCGCACCACATCCCGCTGCGCGGCCGCCGGCACAAGCGGCCGCAGCGCCGCGCGGCGAGCGCTATCCCGGCCCGCAGCGCTATAAAGGCGTCGCCGCGCCGCAAGGCTGGAACACACGGCCGCAGACGTTTAACCGGTCCGCCTATCAGCACAATTTTCAGGCGCCACGGAACTTCCGGATCGGCCCCTATCGGCCGCCCGCCGGGTGGGTTGCACGCCGCTGGGCGTACGGCCAGATCCTGCCGCGGGCGTTTTGGGCGCCGCAATATATCATCGCCGACTACTGGCTGTTCGGCCTCGAAATACCGCCGATCGGCTACGAATGGGTCAGATACGGCGCCGACGCGTTGCTCGTCAACACGACCACAGGCCAAATCCTGCAGGTCGAGTACGGCCTCTTTGCCTGACCGACGGCGCGCCGTTCAGATCATCAGCCGCGCCAGATGTGCCGCCGGGTAGCGCGCGCCGGCGGCGGCGCCGGGGCGAAACACGTGGTCGAGCGCGTCGAGCGTGTCGGCCGACGGGCGCAGCCCTGCCGCCGCGGCGTTCTGCTCGAGCCAGCGCAGATGGCTGGTGCCGGCGATCGGCACGACAAACGGCCGGCGCGCCAACAGCCACGCGAGCGCCAACTGCGCCGGCGCGCAGCCTTCGGCCGCGGCATGCGCCTTCAGCTCCTCGACGAGCGCCAGATTGCGCTCAAGGTTTTCGGGCTGAAACCGCGGCATGTTGCGGCGTGCATCGCCGTCGCGCAGCGCCGCGCTATTGGTGACCGCGCCGGTCAGGAAACCGCGCCCCAGAGGGCTGTAGGCGACAAAGCCGATGCCGAGCTCCTCGCATAAGGGCAGGATTTCGGCCTCGACATCGCGCGTCCATAGCGAATATTCGATCTGCACCGCGGTCAGCGGATGGGTTGCATGCGCCCGCCGGATCGTCGCCGCGCCGGCTTCGCAGAGGCCGAGATGGCGGACCTTGCCCTGGCGCACGAGGTCGGCCATCGCGCCGACCGTCTCTTCGATCGGCACGGTCGGGTCGATGCGGTGGACGTAATAGAGATCGATCACATCGATGTTGAGGCGGCGAAGGCTTTTTTCGCACGCTTCGCGCACGTATTCCGGGCGGCCATCGGCAAAACGCGGATCACCCAGGAGGCCGAGATTGCCAAACTTGCTGGCGATCACATAGGCGCCGCGATGCCCGGCGACGGCCTCGGCAACGAGTTCCTCGTTGCGGCCGCGACCGTAACCGTCTGCAGTGTCGAGAAAATCGATGCCGAGTTCGCGCGCCCGGCGGATCGTCGCGATCGCCTCGGCCGCATCCGGCTCGCCGTAGAACGGCGTCATCGTGCCGCAACCGAGACCCAGCGCCGACACCTCCAGTTCGCCCAGCCTGCGCCGCTCCATGCGCTCTTCTCCTCTCGCTACCCGCGCAGCGTCAGCATAATGCCGCCGACGATCAGCACGATGCTGACGATCACGTCGGCCGTGACGTTGCCACCGAAGATCGCGGTCGATATCAGAAACCCGCCGACCGGGGTCAGCGCGACAACCTGCCCGGCGATCCCGGCCGGCATTACCGACAACACCTTGTTCCACAAAAAATAGCCGAGCGCCGTCGTGACGACGCAATTATAGGCGAGGATCGCAACCAGCGCCGGGGTCCAGCGGATCGGCTCGGTCAATAGGCTCGGCAGCGCGATGACCGCGACGACCGGGGTGCTGACGGCGATCTGCCACAGAGTCTGCGCCCAGAACCCCGACCGCCAGGAACGGCGGCGATAGAGGATCGACCCGGCCGCCCATGAGATCGCGGCGAGGATCAGCATCGCATTGCCGCCAAGCGCACGCGCGCTCGTCCAATCGACCTCCGCCGGGCTCATAAACAGCAGCAGACCGGCAAAGCCGACAACCGCGCCGGCCAATTGCCGCGGGCGGAGCCGCTGCGCTTCGAGCGCCAATTCGAACGGGATCGCCCACAGCGGCATCGTATAGGCGAGCACGATCGCGCGGCCCGCCGGCAGGATCGACAGGCCGACGATCGCGCAAAGCAGAAACGCGGCGACCTGCAACTGCCCGACCCAGAACAGCCAGAGGCGCTCGCCCGCCGCCGGGGCAAGCGGCGCGCGCATCGCCAGCATCGCCGGGACCAACAGCGCCAGCGTCCCGACCAGGCGCAGCAGCACAAACGCAAACGGCGGCGCGTCTGCCAGCGCCAGCTTCATCAACGGCCAATTCAGCGACCACGACAGAACGATGATGCCGAGCCACAGATAAACGGCCCCCGGCCGCCCGACGGCACGCGCTGCGGCGCGGCGTCCCGGCGCCGGCAGCACCGCGCCGTCAGGGGATTTCGTAGACGGCAATTTCTTGCGGGATGCCGCGCAGCTGCCGCTGTTGCGCGACGGGCTGGAGGCCGCTGGCGGCGAGCAGGTCGGTTGTCTTCGGGTGGGTCACGACCGGTCCTGTTGCAAAGATTGCGCGGGACGCGGCGAGGCCCTGCACCCGCGAGGCGATATTGACGGTTTGGCCGAAATAGTCCTGGCGATCGTTCAAGACGACCGCGAGGCACGGCCCCTCGTGTATGCCGATCTTCAGGAGCAGGTCCTGGCCGCCGCGTTCGGCGGTGAGCGCCCGCATCGCTTCGCGCATCCGCAAGGCTGCCGCCATCGCGCGATCGGGCGTCGGAAACGTTGCCATCACCGCGTCGCCATTGGTCTTGACCACGGCTCCCGCCTCGGCGGCGACGATGTCGTTCAGCGCGCTGAAATGCTTCCTGACGAGATCGAAGGCAGCGAGATCGCCGACCCGCTCATAAAGTTCGGTCGAACCCTGCAGATCGGTGAATAGAAAGGTCAAGCTGGTGATCTTCAGCCGCTGCTCGGGGTCGATCGTGTCGGTGCGGTAGATGTCGCGGAAGGTCTGATTCGTCAGAAGACGCTTTGCGGTTAGAAAGGGCCGCCGTCGCGCCAAAAGTTCATGCGCCTTGTCGCAGGCGACCCAGATGCCGGGCAGCACGCGGCGGGCGGTGCGGTTTTCCAGCGACAGCCGCAGCGGTCCCGGACGCAGCACGCTCGTTCCCGGCGCCGTCGTCGCATCGTTGAAGACGAAGCCGATGTTCTGGCGCTCGCGCGTTGGTTCGCCGCTCACCTCGATGAAATGGGCGGCGTGGCTGACCGGTTCGAACAGGATCAGTGTTTCGCCGGTCAGCTGCAGCAGCAGCTGCGCCTTCTCGCCGGGCGGCAATTCCAGCGTGTCGAGCGTAATTTCCTGCCCGATCTCTTCGAGATTGTCGGGCAGGTCGATGGCCGACGACCAGAACGCCTGTCGCATGTACTCGAAAAACGACAGCGCGTCGGGATCATGCGCCGCGATGCGGCGGACCCGCGGGCTGACCGTGAACGTGACCTCGACAATGCCGTCGAGGTCAGGCCCATAGCTCGCGGCGCACCAGGCGCAAGTATACTCGCTGCGCGTGATCGTCTTCAGCGTCGGGTTGGCGTCGAGCACGCCGGCGCAACCGGGGCAGATGACGTTCCACGACAATTCAAAGATGCCGAGCCGCGCGGCGTGCAGAAACGCGGCGATGACGCGCTCCTCGTCGAGATGCCGCTTGGCGGCGAAATCGAGCGCGTTGATGCGGCACAGGTCGCGATCGCGCGCCTCGGCGACGAACTGCTCGATCGCGCCGGCCGCCTCGCGGTCGGCCGCCTGGAGCAGTGCCGCGAACTCGGCACGCGTCTCGCTCGTCAAGGTGGCACTCATTGCAGAAGCCTCGCACCGATGGGTGAGGGCGGATGCAAGATGTCGGCAGCGGCAACCCGTCGTGCAAGTCTGTCGAACAAATCCGGCGCGGAGCGACTGGTGCGTTCAAACCCGCGCGATCTGCGGACGCAACTGCGCCACCGCATCGAGATGGCGCTCGGCCTCGCCGGCAAAGCGCAGCACGAGGTGGCTGGCGCCGGCGCTGGCCCATGACGCCAGCCATTCGGCCGCGCCGGCGGCCGGGCCGGCATAGGTCGCCTGGCGCGCCCGCATCTCAGCCGCCGGCCTGCCGTAATAATTCTCCATGAAGGCGTTCATGCGCTGTTCGGCGCGCGGCTTGTCGTCGTCGATCGTCATCGTCAGGTAGACCGCGCCGGTGAGCCGCGCCGGATCGCGGCCGGCGTCGCGCGCGATGTCGGCGATCTCCGCCCATTGCCGGCGCCACCGGTCGGGGTCGGGCGCATTCGGGAACCAGCCGTCATAAAGCCGGCCGACCCGTTCGAGGCTCGCGCGCACCATGCCGCCGATCCAGATCGGCGGCCCGCCCGGCCGGTGCGGCACCGGTCCCAGCGTGACATCGTCGAGGACCCAGCGGCCGTTCCACGTGACCGGCTTGCCGCTCCACAATTCCCGCGCGAGGCGCAATCCTTCGAGCATGCGACCGACGCGCTTCTCGAACGGCACGCCGCAAGCGACAAACTCGGCCCGGATATTGGCCTGGTCGCTGGCGATGCCGACGCCGAGGATGAAGCGCCCTTCGCTGATCTGGTCCAACGTCGCGATGCCGTGCGCCAAGACGACCGGGTTGCGCAGCGCCGGCAACAGAACCGCCGTGCCGAGTTCGGCGCGCTTCGTGCGCGCGGCAATCGCCGACAGCAATGTCAGCGGCTCATGGCGCGGCCGCGCCGTGATCGAATCGCCGACCCAGATCGAGTCGAAGCCGAGCGCTTCGGCGCGCTCGGCGAGCGCCAACAGCGGCGCCGCCTCCGGGCGGCCTTCCATGACCCGTTCGCGGGTCGGCACGAGATATCCGATGCGCGGCGGCATGAGGCTCTCCCTACGGGTTACGTCGGTTGGCGGTCGGGCAGCGGCACGAGATCGATGCCGCCCTTGCCGGCGGTCAGCGCAAGGCGGCCGTGCTTCAAGGCCAGCGCGTCCTCGCCGAACACCTGGCGCCGCCAGCCGGCGAGCGCCGGCACCGGCGCGTCGTCGGCGGCGGCGATGGCTTCGAGATCGTCGGCCGACGCGATCAGCTTCTGCGCCACCTGAAAATCCTCGCAGCGCTGCTTCAGCAAAACGCGCAGCAATTCGATGAGCGGCCGGATGCCGGGCGGCGGCTCGGCCTTCGCCGGGATCGCCGCCGGCGGGTTCGGGTCGGTGAGGCCCCTCGCGACGGCATCGAGGATCTCCTGGCCGAGCTTGCCTTCGGCGATGCCCCTGCCGAGGCTGCGGGTGCGCGCCAGCCCCTCGGTCGTCTTCGGCGCATGCGCGGCGATCTCCAGGACCGCTTCGTCCTTCATGATGCGGCCGCGCGGCAGGTCGCGCTGCTGCGCCGCCCGCTCGCGCCACGCCGCGAGCGCCTTCACGACACCGAGGAAGCGGCGATCGGCGCGGCCGCGGATGCGAAACCGCCGCCACGCCTCATCCGGGTCATTGCGATAGATCGCCGGATCGACGAGCGCCGCCATCTCCTCGGCAAACCATTCGGCGCGACCGTTTTTCGCGAGGATCTGCTGCAGCCGCTCGTAGACCGTGCGCAGGTGCACGACATCCGCCAGCGCGTAGTCGATCTGTCGCTCGGTCAAGGGCCGCTGCGCCCAATCCGTGTAGCGCGAGGCCTTGTCGAGATGCGCGCCCGCGAGCTTGCGCACCAACGTCTCGTAGCTCACGGCATCGCCGAAGCCGCACACCATCGCGGCGATCTGCGTGTCGAACACCGGATGCGGCACTGCGCCCGACAACTGAACAAAGATTTCGAGGTCCTGCCGCGCCGCGTGCAATACCTTCAGCACCAAGGGATCGGCCATCAGCGCGAGCAGCGGCGCGACATCGAGGCCGGGGGCGAGCGCATCGACTGCTGCTGCCTCGTGCGGCCCCGCTACCTGCACGACGCACAGCACCGGCCAGTACGTGCGCTCGCGCATGAACTCGGTATCGACGGCGATGAAATCGGCCTGCCTCTGCCGCGCGCAGAACCCGGCAAGCGCGCCTGTATCGGTGATCAGCTCCATCAGTTGAACTGATCACCCCGCCGCGTCGGGCAGTTTGCGCGAGCCGTATTGTTCGCGCAGGCGGGTCTTCATGACCTTGCCGGTCGCGGTGTGCGGCAGTTCGTCGAGCACGACGACATCGTCGGGCAGCATCCAGCGCGGGAAACGTTCGCCCAAAAATGCAATCAGCGCGTCGCGCTCGGGGCGTTGGCCGCCGCGCGGCGTCACGATCAGCAAGGGCCGCTCGCCCCAGCGCTGATGCGGCACCGCAATCGCGGCGGCCTCGGCGACATCGGGATGCGCCATCGCCGCGACTTCGAGATCGATCGAGCTGATCCACTCGCCGCCCGATTTGATCACGTCCTTCCGGCGGTCGGCGATTGTCAGATAGCCGTCGGGGTCGATGCTCGCGACATCGCCGGTATGAAACCAGCCATCATGCTCGACGCCGGCGCGGCTCGCCTCCGGGTTTTCGAAATAGCCGCTGACGATCCACGGGCCGCGCACGAGGAGTTCACCGACCGCTTGGCCGTCGCACGGCATCTCCTGGCCGTCATCGTTGACGATCTTCATCTCGACGCCAAACACCGGCCGCCCGGCCTTGGCAACGATCGCCCGCTTGCCGGCAGCGTCGAGCTTCTGGTGCTTTGCCTTCAGCGCCGAGACTGTGCCGAGCGGGCTCATCTCGGTCATGCCCCAGCCCTGCAGCACAGAGATGCCGCGGTTTTCGAAGGCTTCGATCAGCGACGGCGGCACCGCCGAGCCGCCCGACAGCACATAGCGCAGCGTCGACGGGCGGACGCCCTTCTCGCGCAGATAGGCCTCGAATCCGAGCCAGACCGTCGGCACGCCGAGGCTGATTGTCACCCGCTCCGCCTCGAACAAGTCGAAGAGGCTGGCGCCGTCAAGCCGCGGCCCGGGATAGACCAGCTTGGCGCCGTTCATCGGCGCGGTATAGGCGGTGCCCCAGCCGCAGGCGTGGAACAGCGGCACGATCGGGCAGACGGCATCGGAGGCGGTCATCGCGATCGCGCTCGGCACCGAGGCGCCAAGCGTGTGCAGCAGCGTCGAGCGATGGCTGTAGAGGACGCCCTTCGGGTTGCCGGTCGTGCCTGACGTGTAGCACAGCGCGGCGGCCTCGCGCTCGTCGAAGTCCGGCCACGCGAAGCCCGCTTCGCTCTCGGCTGCGATCAGATCGTCGTAGATGCCGGCGACCGACAGGTTGGTGTCGGCCGGTTCGAGCAGCACGATGCGGCACTGCGCCGGCAGTTGCGGCCGCAGCCGCTCGACCAGCGGGATGAAGCTGGTGTCGATAAACAGGAGCCGGTCCTGCGCGTGGTTGACGATGTAGACGATCTGCTCGTCGAAGAGGCGCGGGTTGATCGTGTGGCACACCGCGCCGATGCCGGAGATGCCGTAATAGAGTTCGAAATGGCGGTACGTGTTCCAGGCGAGCGTGCCGACCCGGTCGCCCGGCTGCACACCGAGCCGGTGCAGCGCGCGGGCAAGGCGGCGCGAGCGGCGCTCCGCATCGGCATAGGTGTAGCGGTGGATCGAGCCGTCGACGAGCCGCGACACGATCTCGGTATCGCCGTGAAACCGCGCGGCATGCTCGATGAGCCGCGATATCAACAGGGGCCAGTCCGCCATCAGCCCGCGCATCGTTTCCTCCCGTTCCAGCAGAACGCTTGACGCTCGCGGCAGTAGACGCGCGCGGCTGGCATATCTCAAGCGCGAAGCGCCACGACTTGCGGCGCTCAGCGCTGCGGAGCAAGCTGGCCGGAAGTCTCGTCATGGCCGGGCTTGACCCGGCCATCTCTACACCATCTGAAGATGCCCGGATCAAGTCCGGGCATGACGGGCAAATTCGGATTCAGCAGGAGAGCCGCCCATGTCGTACATCTACCTCGTGCAGATGAACATTCCGGCCGAACATGAAGCCGAGTTCAACCGCGTCTACGACAGCGAGCACGTGCCGATGCTGTCGAAAGTGCCGGGCGTCAACAAAGTGACGCGTTATCGCCTCGAGTCGAGCGAAGACGCGCGGATGCAAAAGTATCTCGCGATCTACGAGATCGATTCGCCCGATGTTGTCCACAGCAGGGCGTGGCAGGAAGCCGGCGAATGGGGCCAGTGGGCGCCCAAGATCCGGCCGCTGACGACCGAGCGCTACCGCAGCTTCTTCAAGAAAATCCCGTAATCCCGAGCCGCGCCCGGCTACAGTGGCGCGCGAGGTGGGTGCCGCGTACGCCGCCAGAAGGGCCACCCGACCGACAGGGCCACATCGAGCGCGTTCAGGCCGGGGTTGCCGCGCTGAGCGAGCGTCAATGCCTCGATCGAGAAGGTCGAAAACGTCGTAAACCCGCCGAGAAACCTACTCAGCACCGCGAGCCGACCGTAAGCCCCGATGCCCAGCCGTTCGAGCATCGCGTAAAACAGAAATCCCATCAGAAAACTGCGCCGGATTGTCAACGCCTGTTGCGTGATGCGGCCGGAGCGGCGGTCCGTCGTTTGGGGCGGATCGACCGAACGCAGTAGGCCCTCAGACGTTTTCATGTTACAGGTATTAACATCGGCAATGGAGAGTCGCGCACATGTACATGCCGCACGCGAACCGAACGATGCCGCGGCACGGCGCGCCGATGTCGCCGCTGGCGGTCGTGCTCAACGTGCTCTGGCTGATCTGCGGCGGTCTGGCGGCGGCGGCCGCCTGGTTCATCGCCGGCGTCATCATGGCAATGACGATCATCGGGCTGCCGTGGTGCTTTGCCGCCTTTCGCATCGGGCTTTACACGCTCTTGCCGTTCGGCAACGAAATGCGGGCGCGGCCGGACGCCGGCGAGTTGACGGTGCTCGGCAACGTCATCTGGTTCCTGTTGGCCGGCTGGTGGCTGGCGATCGTGCACCTGGTTCTGGCGATCGGGCTGGCGGTCACGATCATCGGCCTGCCGTTCGCGTGGGCGCATCTGAAGCTGGCCGCCGCCGGCCTCGCGCCGCTCGGCAAGGAAATCGTGCCGCGCGGCGCGCCGCGCTATTGGGCCTGAACGACCCGATCGATCGGTGCTGGCGCCGGCGCCGTTCCCTGTTAGTCTGCTCCTTCCGCGCGCGAAAAAAGGAGCCCGCCATGCGCCATTTCGGCGTCCTGATCCCCGCGACGAACACGACCGTCGAGATCGAATACACGCGGCTCTTGCCCGCCGAATGGCAGGCGCATTACGCGCGGGTCATGACGAGCAGCGCGAGCCGCACGCCGTTTTCGCCGCCGAGGGACGCGGATGTCGAGTACCAGGCGCGACTCCTCGGCAGCGCGCGGGTCGAGATCGTTGTGTTGATCCAGACTTCGGCGAGCCTTTTCGCCGACGATTACGACGCCAAGGCGATGCGGCTGATGGAAGGCGCCGGCGCGCCGGCGCTGACCTCGGCGATGGCGATCGGCGAGGCGTTGGGCGCGCTCGGGACGCGCCGCGTCGCGCTCGTCTCGCCCTATTCGCCCGACGTCAATGCCCGCGCCCGGCATTATTACGAAAGCAAGTACGGCCTCAGGGTCGCCGCGATCGAAGGCTTTGCCGCGACCGATTCCTACGCGATCGGCCAGCTCGGTCCGGAGAACGCGCGCGACGCCTTCGCGCGCATCGACAAGCCCGATATCGAGGCGTTTGTCGTGCCGGGCGGCAACTTCCCGACGATGGCGTCGATTGCCGGCTGGGAGCGGGAATTCAAAAAGCCGGTCGTCACGACCAACCAGGCGGCGCTGTGGGCGATCCGCCGCCGCCTCGGCAGCAGCGACCCCTTCCCCGGCCTCGGCCGACTGCTCGCATAAAATTCACAATGAGACGGTGAGGCATTCAGGGTCCGCAAAAAACCGACCTCGTTGTCTCACTGTCTCATCGTAAAAATCATCGATTTCCGGCGAGCATTGCTTCGACTGCAGTAGGGTCGGCGCAGGCGAGCACGGCTTCGGCGATCGGCGGTGCGAACCCGGCGCGAGCAAAGGCCGCCAACTCATGGTCCCGGTCGCGCGCCTGCACGCGGAACGGCCCGAGCCGGCGGCGGCGGGCAAATGCGACGGCGGCAATGAGGTCGGGATCGGTGGCGCCGTCGCGCAACGCAGCGATTGCCGCCGCGGCCTCGGTCGCGCCGACCCCTTTCGCCGCGAGACCGGCCGCGATGCGACGCACTGAGCGGCCGCGCACGAGATCGCGCCGCGCCCGCGCTGCGGCATAGGCTCTATCGTCGAGCAACTGCGCCGCCTCATAGCGCGTGACCAGTCCCTCGATCAGCGCATCGACGGCGCGCAACACGTCGCGATCGGCGCCGAGAAGCCGCCGCGCGCGGCGCAGCAGCACATGCCGCAGATTGGCAGCCGAACTCGCGTAGCGCGCGAGATAGGACAGCGCCCAGGCCTCGATGAGCGCCGCATCGATCGCCACCGGCGGGCGCAGACCGGTCACCGGGATTGCGTCGCTGCGCTCGCAATGACGACGACACGAGGTGTCATTGCGAGGTCCCGCGGACCTGATCCGCGGGGACGAAGCAATCTCGACGGAACCGCTTGAAGGGCATGGCATGGCTCCTAATCGCGCAGATGCGGCATGACCTCGGCGGCGAACATGTCCATGTTGCGGCGCGTCAGCGCGTCGTCGAGGATGCCGAACTGCAAGAGTGTGACGAGGATGCCAAAGCCGGTGCGCTCGCGCATCCGCTCGATGCCGGCGAGCACGGTCTTCGGACTGCCGATCAGCGCGGTGCCGCTGTCGATCAGCGCGTCGGCCGTCATCCTGCCGGCATTGCGCAGCGCGGCGCGGTTCGCGATGAAATTCTTCATCGAGTTCATCGAGGTGTAGCCGGGCGGCATCAGCATCTCGAAGGTCTGGCGCAGAAAATCGTTGAACAAGGTCTCGACCGCACGGCCCGCCTCGGCGCGCGCCCGCTCGTCGCTGTCAGCGACATAGATCGGGCAGGCCCAGCCGAGCTGATCCCCGGATGCCTCGTAGCCGTATTCCCGCGCCTTCTCGCGGTAGCTTGCGTGATAGCGCGCGACGAGATCGGCCGACGAGAACGTCACGAGGAACGGATATTTGCGGGCGGGATCGGCCGCCCAGGCGACGGTCTCGCTCGATCCCTGCGACGGGATCCAGATCGGCGGGTGCGGCCGCTGATAGGGGCGCGGCCATAAATTGACGTATTGCAGGCTGAAATGCCGGCCGTCGAACGCAAACGGGCCCTCTTCGCTCCACGCCCGCACGATCAGATCGTGCGCTTCGTGAAAGCGCTCGTGCGAGAAATACGGATTGGTGCCCGAGGAATGGTATTCTGAGCCGATGCCGCGCACGAAGCCGGCAATCAGGCGGCCCTTCGACATGACATCGAGCATCGCGAATTCTTCGGCGATGTAGATCGGGTTGTTGACGAGCGGCAAGGCGCGCCCCAGCACCGCGATCTGCACCCGTTTCGTGCGCTGGATCAGCGCGCTGGCGATCAGGTTGGGCGCCGGCATCAGGCCGTAGGCGGTCTGGTGATGCTCGTTGACGCCGATTGCGTCGAAGCCGAGCTGCTCGGAATAAACCAGCGCGTCGATGTGGCG
The DNA here is from genome assembly GCA_030042035.1 of Alphaproteobacteria bacterium. Classification (GTDB taxonomy): domain Bacteria; phylum Pseudomonadota; class Alphaproteobacteria; order ATCC43930; family CGMCC-115725; genus DATARH01. Next base: position 13,455 of record JASIAN010000165.1, read on the forward strand.
TTCGTATTCCTCGGCGCCCCTCACCGGATCGTAGAGGTGATTGGGCAGCACGACCCACGGCGAGCGGTGCTTTGCCGCCTCTGCAAGATCGAGCGGCCGATACGGCATCAGGTGGAAGGAGACGAGTTTCATCACGCAACTCCTTCCAGGAACTGGCGGATATGGCGGGCGACGAGCGGCGCCTGCTCGACATGCGGCAGGTGGCCGCAATCGTTGATGATGACGAGCCGCGCGTCCGGCAGGCGGTCGCGCCATAAGGGCGCATAGGCCGGCGGCAGCAGCTTGTCGGCACCACCCCACATGATGAGCGCCGGCAATTTGATGCGGTGCAGCCATTTTTCGAGATCGGGGTTGTGCCAGCGCGGCTGCCAGCCGAATTTCGCCGCCGAAAAGCGGTTTTTCAGCATCAGATCGAGCTGCGCCTCGTCGAGGTTCAGCCCGAGGATGCGGTCGGCGAAAGACTGGTCGTGGTAGAGGTTGCGCACCGCCTCTTCCGGCCCCCAGATGAAATTGTCGCCCGGCGGCACGCCCGCTGCGCGAAGGCCGGCCGGCGCCAATTGCACGAGGCTGCGGCAACGCGAACGGTCGCGGATCAGGATTTCGGCAGCGAGCCAGCCGCCGAGCGAATTGCCGATCAGGTGGATATGGTCGAGCCCCGCTTCTTCCAAGAGATCGAGGTAAAACAGCGCGAGGTCGCCGATCGAACGGATCCACGGCGGATCATCGGAGGCGCCGAAGCCGGGATGCTCCGGCACCAAAACCTCGTAACGCTCGGCCAGCAGGTCGAAAAACGGCAGCCATTGCGGCACGCCGCCGGCGCCGTGCAGGAACAGCACTGGCGCGCCCTGCCCGGCGCGCTGCAGCCTGATCCGAACACCGCGGACTTTCAATTCGCTCGTCACTGCCGGCATCTCAAATTCCCTCGCCGCGTTGCTGCCGCTGCAGCATACCGCCGCGCGGGCCGCGGGTCACGGCTCGCCGCCATCATGGCCTCGGCCGATAGCCGTCGGTCAGCGTCTTTACAAAGGCGATGATGTCGGCTTCGTCCTGCGGCGTCATCGCCGGCGCCGCGCCGAGCTTGCGGCCGAACGGCGGATCGGTCTCGTCGATGTTGGCGCGGTAATGCCGCGGCAGATCATCGAATTGGGCGATCGTGCTGTCCGCGCGGCGCGGATAGATTTTTTGCGGCGCGGTGTCGCGAAAATTGTAGAAATCGAGCACCTGCTGCAGCGAATGATAGACGCCGTTGTGCATGAACACGCGGCGGGTCGCGACATTGCGCAATGTCGGCGTCGCGAACATGCCGCAATACTGGGTCTGTTTTGCCATGTCGGCGCGGTAGGGGCCGCAAATGCCGAGGTCGTAATAGGCGGGATCGCGATTGACGGCGAGCGCGGGGTTGCGCGGCACGCCGAGCGCCTCGAATTGATGGTCGGTGAACAAGGGCGGCGTGCCGTCGGGGCCGGGCACATCGACATGGCAGCCGCCGCAATCAGCCTTCGAGGGATCGTTGTAGAGCACGTAGCCGCGCACCTCAGCCGGGCGCAAGCGCGCGCGGCCTTCGAGCCAATAATCGAATTTGCTCGTGTACGGGTGAAAGCTGGCGTCCTCGATCTCGTAACGGCCGATCGCGGAGAGCGCCTCCGCCACCAGCAGCTGCGACGCATCAAGGATCGTAGCGCCAAACAGCTGCACGAAGCGATCGCGATAGGGTCCCTGGCGCAATTTGGCGGCAATGACGGCGACGCTGCCGCCGTCCATCTCCAGCGGATTGAGCAGAGGAAAGACCGCCTGTTGCTGCAGCGTGTCGGCCCGACCGTCCCAGAACAGGCCGCCCTGCGGTACGAGGTTGGCGTCCGTCGCGGCGGTGTCGAGCGCGGTTTTCTGCACCCGCGCCGCACCCTGCGCGGCCGCCGCCGACTGCGCCAGGCTGACGTTCTCATTCTCCTCGTTGTCGGGGCCGATCGCGAAATTGGGCTGCCGTTCGAGATACATCAGCGACGGCACCGCGCGCACGCCCTGGCGCGTCAGCGCTGGGCCGCCGAACATTGCCGGCGCGGCGTTGGGCGGGCCGTAAGCATGCTGCGGATTGTGGCAGGTGGCGCAGGCGAGCCGGCCCGACGACGACAGGCCGGGATCGAAGAACAACAACCGCCCGAGCTGCGCCATCGCCGACAGCGGCGCCCTCTGAGGCCGAAGAAGATGCACCGGGTGGGGATAAAGGCCGCGCGCGAGCAGAACGTTCGCCGGCGACCGGGCGCGATCGCCGGATGACGGCAAGAAGATTTGCAGAGCTGCGGCGGCAGCGCACGCGGTCGCGACAGTGAGCGCGACGATGCCGAGAAGCCGCGCCGCGCGAGCCGGCATGCCGCGAGGGTCAGTGGGTTGGCGGCGCGGCGCCGGTCGGCAGGCCAGTCGCCGCTGCGAGATAAAGCGCTGGGTTTTTGCCGCCGCCGGCGACATCGAACATGTCCATCACCGAGCCGGCCGTCGCATCGAACGAGCCGCCGCCGAGCCGCTCGCCCTTCAGCCAATTATCCTCGATGAAGCGGACGACCGAGGCCAGCGAGATCTGCGTATGGCTGACGAAATTGACCCGCGCCCACGGCGAGATGACAAAAAACGGCAGGCGCGTGCCGGGGCCGCAGCGGCCGTTCACCGGCTTGCCGCGGATGCCGGCGGGCGGCGTGCCGGTGCCGCATTTGCCCGGGCCGTCGAGCTGGTCGGCCTCGCGATCGAAAGACGGGCGCGTCACTTGGGCAAACGCATGATCGTACCAGCCGTCGGAATCATCCCAGGTGATGATGACCGCGGTGTCTTTCCACGCCGGCTGATGTTCGAGGAAATCGATCAGCGCGACGACGCCCGCCTGCTCGTCGAGCGGGTCGGAATAGGCGGCGTGGCCGTCCTGATAGGCCGCCATCTTGATGTACGACACCGACGGGAAGTTGCCGGCCTTCACGGCATCATAGAAGTCGCTCAAATCGTATTCGTGATTGGCCGGATCGCGGGTCTTGCCGTCGTGTTCCAAACTGTAGCCGATCGCCGCCACAGAACTCGGCCGCAGGTGCCGCGGATTGGCGGTTGAGGCATAATACTGGAACCAGTCGTGGTGCGGGATATAGTCGGTAATATTGGCGCCGACGACCGGCGAATGCGTGCTGCGCTGGCAGCCCGTCGTGCCGTTGGGGTTCGTCGTCGCGAGGTCGAAGCCGCCCATGAAGCCGCCCCAGGTGAGGCCGGCGGCGTTCAACAGATCGCCGATGTTGCGGCCTGCCATCATCGCCTGGTCTTTCGGGCTCGAGCAGACATCGTAGCCGGGATCGACATCGTTGATCGTCGTGAAGCCGCCCTGCCCGTCCTTGATGTAAAAGGATACCTTGGTCACCGTGGACGGCCGCTGCGTCGTCTTGACGATCTGCGTGCCGTTGGTCTGGCCGGAGACCACTTCGAGCGCACCCGGCGTCGAGGGGCCATACGTATCGGTATACGCATTGTCGCTCATCGCGAAATGCTGCGCGTATTCCCACATCGCGGTGGCTGTGTTGCCATCATAGTAGCCCATGACTTGGCCCTTGGTACCGAAAGCGCCGACCCCGCCCGGCGTCGCCCTGCCGGTATTTTTCGGAAAGAGATCGGCGCGGCCACCGTCATAGGCCTGTTGCTCGGCGGTATAGGCGTGGTCCTGGTCAGCCGTCGCGGCCTGCGCGCGATCGAGGCGGAACGGCTCGGCCGCATCGGCGCCGTTGTCCTTGTTCGTGAAATTGGGGTTGCCCGTCAGCAGATGCGCCGCGACGAGGTTGTTGACCGCCGGGGTGCCGGGCGTCGCCGTGAAGGCTGGCTCGCCGGGCGGGTTCGCCGCCTTCGGGTATGTCGCGAAATAATGGTCGAACGACACGTTTTCCTGAAAGATCACAACGAGATGCTTAATCGGCGTCGCGGTCGCCGCGGCTTCCTGCGCCCCGCCCGAAGCCTCGACCGGCGCGACCGCCCCCGCCGATTGCGCCGCCGCGAGAGGGGGCGCGCCGATAAGCGCGACAAGACCAACGAAAGCGGCGATCGGCAGCGCGCGCATGACCGTACCTGCGGGAGGGTTGCGGTCCCTCCGTCTACCCCGGCGCCGATGACGCAATTGTGACAGCTGCAATTCGCTGCGCGGTACCGCCGCGCTTCATTCCACCGTTACGCTCTTCGCGAGGTTGCGCGGCTGGTCGACATCGGTGCCCTTGTGCACCGCGACGTGGTAGGCGAGCAGCTGGATCGGGATCGCGTAGAGCAGAGGTGCGACAAACGGTGCGCAATGCGGCACCGCGATGCCCGAGAACATGCGGCCGGCGAGGTGCGCGACGCCCTCGGCATCGGAAATCATGACGACGCGGCCGCCGCGCGCCATGACCTCCTCGACGTTCGACAGCGTCTTCGGGAAGAGATCGTCGGGCGGCGCCAGCACGATGATCGGAACATGTTCGTCGATCAGCGCGATCGGCCCGTGCTTCATCTCGCCCGCGGCATAGCCCTCGGCGTGGATATAGGAGATTTCCTTGAGCTTCAGCGCGCCTTCCAGGGCCAGCGGGAAGGCGGTACCGCGGCCGAGATAGAGCACGTCGCGCGCCAGCG
>JASIAN010000166.1 GCA_030042035.1 Alphaproteobacteria bacterium
CACCGGATAGGGGGCCGGCGCCGGCGCATCGGGCACGGCGGCCGCGCGCGCGTACCGGGTCGCGACGGCGCGGCCGAGCCGGCCGGAAAAGGCGCGCGTCAACATCGTCGCCTCCGGTTCGAGTTCGGCCAGCGCGTCGGCCCAGGCGGGGTTCGTCTTTGCCTCCGGGCAGCGCAGAAAGCCGGTGCCGATCTGCACCGCGCTGGCGCCCAAGGTCAGCGCCGCGGCGATGCCGCGCCCGTCGGCGATGCCGCCTGTCGCGATGATCGGCACCGACAGGTTATCGGCCAGGCGCGGCAGCAGCGCGAACAGGCCGACATTCTGCCGCTCGGCCGCAGCAGCATCGAACGCGCCGCGATGGCCTCCCGCCTCGGCGCCCTGGGCGACGATTGCGTCGGCGCCGGCCTTGACGGCGGCGCGCGCCTCGGCAAGCGTCGTCGCGCAGGCGAACCAGGCGATGCCGCGCGCCTTCAACTCGGCGACGATTTTTTCCGGAAACAGCCCCATGATCGACGAAACGACACGCGGCGCGGCGGCGAGCAATGCTTCGCATTGCGCCGCAAAATCGAGCGGCACAGCATCGGCTGCCTCGGGGGCCACCGCCGGCCCCCACTGTGCGAGAAAATCGCGCACTCGCCGCTCGTGCTCGAGATCGCGGGGCGGCGGAGGGTCCGGGATCCATAAATTGATCTGAAATCCGCCGTTGCTCTGGTCGCGGAATTCGCGCGCCCAGGCGGCGATGCCGTGCGGCGCCGTCGTCAACGCGCCCATGCCGCCCATGCCGCCGGCATTGGCGACCGCAACGGCAAGGCTCACGGGACAGGCGCCAGCCATCGGCGCTTGCAGGATCGGCACATCCAGACCGTAGCGGCGGCAGAACCGGGCGGCGCGTTCGCGCGCATCGGCCACCGGGGCAGGAAGAGCTTCATCTGGCGCCGGCATATTCGGCCTCGCTGGTTTGCCGCGTGCGGTGGCGCAACCTCGCGACTATATTCTCGCTCGGGCCGATGATAGGCTAGACCTATCGTACTGCGATACGAAAGGCTAAGCGATGGCGGAAGTGGGCGGCCCCTCTTTTCTCGACGCGCTGCACGGCCGGGTTGCCGATATTCTCGATGCCTGCACGCGCTGCGGCAAATGCGTCGCCGCCTGCCCGATGGTGGCGCCGGCGGGGATCGATTTGGGCGAGGATGCCGCCAACGCCCCGGCGATCGCCGGCGGCATTCTCGACCTGCTGGCGGGCGGTCCCGGCACGCCCGAGGCCGAGCGCTGGACGCAGGTCTGCACCAACAGCGGCCGATGCATCCCGGCCTGCGAACACGGCATCAACCCGCGCTTCATGGTCAATATGGGGCGCGTCGCGGCCAAGGCTAAACTCGGCGATGCATCGGTGCGGCGCGCCGGACAGCAGTATTTCACGCAGATGGGGCGCGGCATCCGCGTCATCTCGCGGCTGCAATTGCCGCCGGAGGTGTTGGCGCGCGTCGCTCCGCCGCTGCGCGCCGCTGACGAATATGGCGAGCCGCCGGAGATCGTCTTTTACACCGGCTGCAACGTCATCAAAACGCCGCATATCGCGCTGCTCGTGCTGGAGGTGCTCGACGCGCTCGGTGTCCGCTACGAGGTCATGGGCGGCACCGCGGCGTGCTGCGGCATCCAGCAGTTCAAACGCGGCGACGCGAAGACCGCCGGCCGCGTCTCCTACAACACGATCGAGCGGCTCGCCCGTCCAGGCGCCGCGCGGGTCGTTGCCTGGTGCCCGAGCTGCCAGATCCAGATCGGCGAGGTGGCGTTACCGGCTTATCGGGAGTCGTACGGTGCGGCGCCGTTCGACATCAGCCCGATGGCCGAATTCTTTGCCGAGCGGCTCGATGATCTGCGCAAGCTGTTCGTGCGTCCGGTCGAGAAGCGGGTCGCGCTGCAGGAGCGCGCCGCCTTGCCGCGGGTCATGGCGGCGGTGAAAGAGGTGCTCGGCGCCATCCCGGGCCTCGAACTCGTCGAACTCGATGTGCCGATCGTCAGCACCCAGGCCAACCATCTCTCCGTGCTGCCACAGTTCAAGGCGGAACTGCGCGAGCGCGAATTCCGCGCCGCCGCGGACGCCGGCGTCACGACCTTTGCGTCGATCTTCCACGCCTGCCACCGCGAACTCGTGACCTATCAGCCGCAGGTATCATTCGAGCTGATCAATTTCATGGAATTGATCGGCGAGAGCATGGGCGCCGAAATCCCCGACCTCTATAAGCGGCTGCGCTTGATCGGCGACATCGACGCAATCATCGCCGACAGCGCCGACCTGATGGCGGCGCACCGGCTCGACCTCGACGAGGTGCGCGACGTGCTGGCGCAGGAAATGGCCGGTGCCGGCTGACAGCAGGAGGAACCGTGACATGGCGGATAGATCAGCCGATGCCGCGCGCGCGGAATTGAGTTCGCCCGCGTGCATGATGCACGAAGCCGACGACGCCTATATGGGCTATCTCAGCAGGGATGAGTTGATTAACTTCCTCACCGAGCTCCTCGAAGCGGAGCGCGCCGGCGCGCGGGTCACGCTTGAGACCGCCCGCGCTGCCGACAACCCGCCGATTGCCGAATTGATGCGCGCGGTACAGCGCGATGAGGCGCATTGGTGCGGAATGCTGACGCGGCATCTGTGGGCGCTCGGCGTGACCCCCTCCGACAATGTCGGTGCGTTCTACGGCAAGGCGATGGCGATTGCCGATCTCGGCGAGCGGATCGCCTTCCTCAACCGTGGCCAGGGCTGGGTCGTTCGCAAGTTACGCGAGGCGCTGCCGCGCGTCCGCGCCGACGCGCTGCATGCCGATTTCGCCGAGATGCTGCGCTCGCACGAGACCAACATCGCCCGCGCGACCGAGGTCATGACACAAATCACCATATCCCCGGCTTCGACCGGGTGATCGCTTGCGTGCGATGCGTTCAATGTCTTGCCGAACTCTTGCTCGGCAGTGCAACCGCGTCGCTCCATGCCAGTCTACTGGTCGACAACAATAAAAACCCAGCGCGGCGAACAGCGGAGGCCTGCCATGGCGAAGCAGAACGATCGAGGGGAGCTGGCCATTGCGCGATTGCGGTCTGCGCCATTGCGGGCTCCCGCCGGACCGCGCGGCGAGGAGGCGGGACGGGTCCGTGGACAGCCGATCGCATTCGCGCCGCAGTCGCCGACCGTTTCTGCGCTGACGCGCAAGCTGGCCGCGCGTACCCCGCTGTCGTCCGGCGAACTCGACATCCTCGACATGCTGTGTGACGACACCAGGTCGATCGCCGCCAATCGCGATATTGTGACTGAAGGCTACAAATACGACGCGCTTGCCGTCATGCGCGAGGGCTTCGCCATCCGCTACCGCGTGTTGCGCGATGGGCGGCGCCAGATCCTCAACGTCGTACTGCCCGGTGATGTCATTGGTTTTCCAGGCTGCTTCTTCGAGACTGCACTCTATTCGATTACCGCGCTAACCAGCACTACTGTGTCGTCAATTCCGTTCTCGCGTCTGTTTCAGTTGTTTGGCGAATATCCACGAATTGGAGCGGCAATTTTCTGGCTGTTTTCCCACGAGGCGGCAATGTACGCCGAGCGCCTGGTCGGCATCGGTCAGCGCTCGGCGGTCGAACGCCTGGCGCATTTGCTGCTCGAATTGCTGACCCGGCTGCAGGTTATCGGATTGGCTGATGAGCGTTCGTTTCGCATGCCGCTGACCCAGGAGCAGATCGGGGACATCCTCGGTCTGACCGGGGTTCATGTCAGCCGAACCATGCGTCAGCTGCGCGATGACGGCTTCGTGATCGCCGAGGGCCAGGTCCTGACGATAAAGGACCTCGACGCGATATCCGCCCTCGCCGATTTCGAGCGAACCTATCTGAGCCACTTCAGGATGAACGACGCTCTCGCCCCAGACGAGGTAGGTCGACTGGCGTTGACGGGCGCCTAAGCGGGCGCGGAAATCCCGTAATCAACCCACGCAGTTGTGCTCCTAGGGCTCAGACACAGACCCAAGATTCATCGTCATGGCCGGGCTTGTCCCGGCCATCCACGCCGAGCCGCGCAGGCGTGCCGGTTTCCGTGGATGCCCGGATCAAGTCCGGGCATGACGAACAGTAGAGTGCATGTACCATCTGACTTAGTCGGTGCACTAGGCGATCTGCGGCACGCTCTCGGTAAAGGCTTCGAGGTTGCCCAGCGTCTCTCGTCCAAGCGCGAACGGCACGCAGGCGCCGATCAGCACCATCGCGATCATCGTGCCGAAAAAGATTGTCGGCGAGCCAGTGTGCGAGGCCATCACGAACGGCGCTATGACGCCGGCGAACACCCGACCGAAGGATTCGCTAAAGAAATGCCCGCGCCCGCGCAACGCCGTCGGGAACTGCTCCGACAGGTAGACCCGCACGGCGGGGAAGCAGGACAAGACGGTAAACCCGGTGATCAGCGCCCCGATCGAGAAAATCAGCGTTCCGGCCGATCCCGTGCGATGTGCTACGACCATCAGCGCCAAGCCGGGGATCGCCAACAGGAACGCGGCGGTGATCGTCCACCGACGGCCAATCACCTCCATGATATAACCGTTGAACAGCTTGCCCGGGATACTCGCCGAGAACACCAAAGAACTCAGCCCGAAGCTCAGCGCGACGGCGGCGCCCTGATCGACCAGCGCCTTCGGCAGCAGGATAGCGATCAGGTAATAGACCGTGCCGCCGCATAAACCGCACAGGATGCCCGTGGCGGTCCAGCGGAATTGGCCGCGAGCAAATAGCTTCCAGAACGCCGGTAGCTGCTCCTGCACAATGCCGGCGGTCGTGGCCAACTGGTCGACCGTCATCGGCGCGACCCGGCTGCCGCAACGCCGGATGATCAAGTTTACGTTGTCGACTGCCGCTTGCGGCCGGCCGCGTCGCAGCAGCCACCGCGGGCTCTCCGGGATCAAGTAATAGATCAGCGGCGGCGCGACGAACAAGGTAACCCCGCCCGGCAATCCGACGAGCTGGAAGGCGCTCGGTTCATGCGCCAGCACAAAACCGACAAACGGCAGGAGCGTGAATGCCATCGCCAGCATGGTTTCGTAGATCGCGCCATAGGTGCGGCGGTGGTGCGCCGGCATCAGCTCGGCGGCGATCGGAAACGGTGCCGAGATCGTAAATCCCAGCCCAAAGCCAGTGATCAGCCGGAGGATGAAGAGTTCGTCAAAACTGTGCACCAGCAGGATCAATAACGTGCACAGCGTGCTGATGATGACGCCGGCCTGCATCACGGACAGCCGGCTGATGCGATCGGACATGGCGGCTGCCGTGAACCCGCCGATCACGACCATAAACGTGGGCCAGGTAGCAAGCGCGCGGATCTGGTCGGCGTCCAGGTGCAACGGGCCTTTGGCCAGCACCAGCAGCGATCCCGTCAACGCCAGGTCATAGCCCTCGATAAAGCCGACGAAGCCCAGCACCAGGATGATAACGACATGGTAGGCGCTGAATGGGATGCTATCGAGTTTGCGGCCAATGATATGGCTTGCGGGCATCGCTCCGGCGTCGCTCGGTCGCACCACCATTACATCCTCCTTTGCGTCGTCCGCCGACCTTCTCGGTCGTCCGCCGACTTTCTCGAATGTTCGGTCGAGCCGCTTAGCACGAGGGGCACGTCGCGGTCATTGCTCGCCATCAATGATGTATATCAACAATTCAAATCACACCTTGCCAAATCGCGTTAAACGGTCGGCCGGGCGGGCGGCCCGGCCGCTCTATTTGGTTTCGAGCGGCAATTCTCGATGAACAACCCGCTTTAATGTGGATTACATACCACCATTAAAGACAGGGGATCGTTGATCGCGATAATTTAGCCAATACCGATGCTAAAGAAAGGCCAGCCGCCCGGGTCGCTACTCGATCGCCTCGAGCAAAGAAGGTCGAGAACCGCGACGGCATGGCCTCGCGCCAAATTAGCAAAATTACAGTCATGGCTTGCGACGGAGCGAAGGGGAAACCATGGCGCAGACGCTCTCAGTGACCGAGCACGCGCTGGAAAACCAGCGGCTTGGCGGGCTGCAAATCCGCGTGGCGGTGCTCTGCAGCCTTATTCAAATGTGCGACGGTTACGATGTCGGCTCAATCGGCTGGGCAGTGCCGTCGCTGACCCACGCCTGGCATATTGCACCGTCCGCATTCGCGCTGGCGTTTTTGTGGTCGAACATCGGCGTCATGGCGGGGGCCCTGTTGGCGGGTCCCATCGGCGACCGCTTTGGGCGCAAGCCGCTGCTGCTCGGCAGCATCGCGATTTTCGGCTTGGCATCGCTTCTGTCGGCAGCGGCCTGGGCGATCTGGGTGCTGGCCGGTCTGCGCTTCTTCACCGGGCTGGGGATCGCCGGCGGTTTTGCCGGCTGCACCGCACTGACCGGCGATTACACACCGCAGCGGCTGCGTGGCACAATGATCATGGTGACGTTCACGGGCGCACCGCTCGGCGGGTTTCTGGGCGGGCAGGTCATCGCGTTGTTGCTGCATGAAGGCTTTGCCTGGCCGATCATCTTCGTCATCGGCGGCGCCTTCCCTCTGGTCCTGCTGCTGATCACCGCGCTGTGGATGCCAGAGTCGCCCCGGTTTCTTGCTGCTCGCGCGAAGCTTTCGCCGCGTGATCGGGCGCTCTTGCAGCAGCTCGACATCGCGCATGCCGAGGGCACCGCGCACGCCGTCGACGTCGCGCAAGGCAATCCGATCCGGATGCTGTTTGGCAACGGCTTTGCGCTGGCAACGACGCTGCTGTGGATTATGTTCTTCTGCAGCCTGCTGACCCTTTATCTCTACATCTTCTGGATGCCGGAAATCCTGCACCTGATCGGCATGACGCCGGCGCAGGCGGTGTTCGCGACCAGCCTGCACGCGCTGGGCGGCATCGTCGCCGTGCTTTATCTCGGCTATCTGATTGACCGTTTCGGCGCGCACCGGGCGCTGACGCTGCACTACATCGCGGCCGCCGTGTTCACGGCCGTCATAGCGCTGGCGACACTGCCCTATCTGGGGCTGCTCGCTGTGGTTTTCCTGTCGGGCATGACCGTCATCGGCAGCCAGACCGGCGCCAATGCGGCGTGCGGCGTGCTCTATCCGGCGCGCATGCGGACGAGCGGCATCGGCTGGGCGCTTGGCATCGGCCGGTTGGGTGGGATCGCGGCGGCGCCGCTTGGCGGCTTCCTTTTGGCGCGTGGACTGCCGCCCAAATTCATTTTTCTGTGTGGCGTGGTTCTGGCGATCGTTGCCGCGATTGCAACAGCGCTGCTGGCGCTGCGCGGTCGGGTCGGTGACGAGCAGCCGACGTTCTCGCCGGCACGGTAACGCCCGCCGCATCACCATTACCCATTCGAATGAACGTTTATGGGGTCGATCGGCGGCCGACGGCTTGGGCTATGTGATGCCCGATACAGCGGAGTGCGCTGTCATCAGCCTCATCGCGACGGCACTGATGCAGGATTACAACCGGGCGCGACATCTCGATGGAAAGCGCCTAATTGCGGGGCGAGTCGGGGCCGGTGCGACCGTCGTCGGGGCGTCTCTTCGTGGAAACCCCGGTGGCCCGAGCGGCATCCTGGCTGAACGTCAGAGCGGCGAATCAGGCAACGGAAATCGGCGGGGCGCGGCACACATTGTGATCAAACCGCACGCCTTGCCGTTGCGCGTCCGGCAGGGCCGAACCGCGCTGGGACCGGAGGTGCTCGCCGCATCCTTGTCATTTTAGGTCGTTCCACGATATTTGTCCCATGCGATGACGCGCCCGGTCGCCTCACCTGCCTGACGTTTTTGCCCCAGTCCCGGAGGAAACATTGAACAGCGCAAAGCGACCGAAGACCACCCATCTCGCTGACGCGCATCCGCAAGCGGCCGAGCATCTCCGCGACTTTACGACTGGGCCACGGGTGTTGTTCGTCGCCGGTATTGCGGTGGTTGTCGGCACAGCCGGGTTCATCTCGGGCGTATTGCTGCTCGACCTGATTCGACTGTTCACCAATCTGTCGTATTTCCAGCAAGTCAGTTTGGCGACGCGTGATCTTGGTCTATCGCCGCTCGGTTACGGCACGGTCGCCGTGCCGGTGATCGGAGCCCTCGTCATCGGCCTGATGGCCCGCTTTGGCAGCGACAAAATCCGCGGGCACGGCATCCCCGAGGCGATCGAGGCAATCCTGCTCGGGCGCAGCCGCCTCGACCTCAAGGTCGCGATCCTGAAGCCGCTGTCCTCGGCGATTTCGATCGGCACCGGCGGGCCATTCGGCGCCGAGGGTCCGATCATCATGACCGGCGGCGCGCTCGGCTCGCTGATCGCGCAAATGCTGCCGGTTAGCGACGCCGAGCGCAAGACGTTGCTGGTCGCCGGCGCCGCGGCCGGAATGACGACCGTGTTCGGCACGCCGATTGCCGCGATCATGCTGGCTGTCGAACTGCTGCTGTTCGAATGGACGCCGCGCAGCTTCGTGCCGGTCGCGGCCGCGTCGATCACGGCTGCGATCGAACGCGCCTGGATGCAACTGCCGCTGCCCTTGTTCCCGTTTCACGGCGGCATGGCGGTGTCGGCAGCCGGGCTCGGCTGCTGGATTTTGATCGGCTTGCTGTCGGGCCTTCTGTCCGGCCTCTTGACCCAATTTGTCTATGGCTGCGAAGACCTGTTTCTGAAGCTGCCGATCCATTGGATGTGGTGGCCGATGCTGGGCGGCCTCGTCGTCGGCATCGGCGGGCTCATTGATCCGGCCGCGCTCGGCGTCGGCTATAGCAGCATCGCACAGATGTTGCGCGGCGACATGGTGCCGACGGCGGGGTTGCTGCTGCTGGCAGTCAAGTCTGTGATCTGGGCGGTCTCGCTCGGCTCCGGCACGTCGGGCGGCGTGCTGGCGCCGCTCCTGATCTTTGGCGGCGGGATGGGCGTGGCGTTGGCGCATGTGATGCCGGCCGCCAGCCCGGGTTTCTGGGCATTGCTTGGCATGGCGGCGACGATGGGCGGCACGATGCGCTCGCCGCTTACGGCGATCTTTTTCGCAACCGAGGTGACCGGCAACACGCATGTGCTGCTGCCACTCACGGCAGCCTGCGTGACTGCGCATCTCGTCACGGTGCTGCTGATGCGGCGCTCGATCCTGACCGAGAAGATTGCCCGCCGCGGCCATCACCTGCTGCGCGAATATCGAGTCGATCCGTTTGCGCTGACGCGCGTCGGCGACATCATGACCCGCGACGTCGAAACGCTGCCTGTCGCAACGACGCTGCACCAAGCCACCGCTTTTCTGACGCAGCCGACGACGACGCACCCGAGTTTTCCGGTCGTCGATGCCGAGCGCCACGTCGTCGGCATCGTCGATCCGCCGACCCTGCTGGCATGGCGCCGCTCCGGTCGCCACCGGCGCACGACGCTCGCTGCGCTGCTCGATCGGACAACGGTGCCGACGGCCTATCCCGACGAATATCTGGAAAGCGTCATCGAGCGGATGTCGCGCCTCAACGTGGCCCACCTCGCGGTCCTGTCGCGAGGTGACGCGACGCTCGTCGGCTATCTGAGTTGGCGAGACCTGCTGCGCGTGCGGACGCAGGTGCAGCACGAGGATAGCAATCGCACCGCATTTTTCCCTTGGCATTGGTTGCGGTGGCGTGCCGCTAGCAGACCTACACGCCTGGCTGACGACGCAATTACCGGCGAAGGCTAGACCGCGCTCACGAGCGAATTGAAGCCGCCTTGCGCTCGCTCTTTCGCGCGCCTGGTCAGTCGTCTATGCGCCTCCTCCGCTCAACCGACAATGAGCCGCAGCCACCACCGCGTCCAGAATCTCGCAAGAGTTGACCAGATGCTCTTTGACGAGCCGTTTCGCGCGTGGCTGGCGAACCGATCATAGTCCGCTGCGGCCTCAAGCATCATGCGCTGAACGTTGCGGTCAGTCGCCATCCTGGCGATGTGCCGGGCCCTTTCCGCTTCGTGCTCCCAATGCCGAGTGGGATCATCGAACAGTTCGCCCCAGGCGTTTCGCGATCCCGTCATCGAACGCTCCTCCCATTGCGTATATCGTTATACGATATATTAGCCCGTGCACATCGGGTACCGCAAGCGACCCGGCGGCCTCGCAAGCTAAGACAGGAGCGTCTCGGTGCGGGCCGGCCTCGCGCCTGTTGACGGCAACCGCCCATGGCGGCGGGCCGGCAATCTCAACGATGGAGATTTCAGAAAAGACCCGCGGTGAGCCCTTGCGCGATCAGTCATCCCGGCAGCATCGCTGCGACCTGATCCAGGGTTCGGATGCGCGCGTACATCTTCATCGCCTTGTCGAGACTGTAGGCATGCGCGGCGGCATCGCTGCTCCAGCAGCATTCGCGCACGACGACGGCGGCGATGTCGAGATTGAAGGCTTCGCGCACACTGGTCTCGACGCCGCGATTGGTGGCGCCGCCGCCGATGATGATCATATCGCGCCGCAGCATGCGTAAGAGCTCGGCGACGCCGGTGCCGTAGAACGCGCTCGGCCGGCGCTTGAGAAACACGAAATCCTCGGGCCGCGGCGCGATCTCGTCAGGGAACGCCGCGTCCGGCGTGCCCTCGATCGCGTTGGTCAGCGGCGGCGCGCCGGTCTCCGCCGACAGATCGGTCGGCAGCAGCACGACATCGGCACCGTCGGCGCGGCTGACCGGGGTCGTGTAGATGATCGGCAGGCTGCTCGCCCGCGCCACCCCGATCAGCCGGACCCACGCGTCGAGCACGGGGCGCATCGCCGCCCTCCGTACGGGGTCGGAGGGCGCTAGCGCGCGCCGGCAGACATCGTAAGCGATCAGCGCGGTCCGGCGCCGATCGACGCGTTCGGGTTCTGCCATCGCAGCCTCCGCCAATTGACGGCGCAAACATCGCTCCGCGGCGTTCTACGGCCGCCTCGCAAGAGCGGCAAGGAAAAGCGCCGCCACCGCCGCCCGATCTGGTTCAGCCTGTCGCCGGCACGGAGCCGGGTCGCGGATCGATCGGCAGGAGCCGATTGAGACCGAGCAGTTCCTCGAACAAGGCGGCCGCCTGCAGCAGGGCGGCCTCGCCGCGCGGCTTGCCGACGAGCTGCAGCCCGACCGGCCGGCCGAATTGATCAAAGCCGCAAGGCACGACCATGGCCGGACAGGCCGACAGCGTGATGACCGCCGTGACGGTCGAGCCGCCCATGTAATTGGCGAGTTTCTGTCCGCCAATCGAAGGGGCGTTGCGCAGATTGACGTCGAACGCCGGCGTCAGCGCGCCCGGCGTCACCAGCAGGTCGTACGTGCCGAAAAATTCGACGATGCGGCGGTAGAAGGCGGCGCGCTCGCGCTCGGCGCGCGCGATGTCCGTCGGCGTCTGGCCGAGGCCGCGCTCGGTGTTCCAGATGATGTCGGGTTTCAGTTTGTCGCGGCTGTTCCGCAACTGCAGTTCGCGATCGACGACGAAATGCTGGCCCCGCAGGATATGGAAGGCCTCGTCCGCAGCCCCGATGTCAGGCGACGCGTCTTCGACGATGCAGCCCAGGCCCGCAAAACGCTGCGCCGCCCTGGCGCAGATCTCGCGCACCTCGCGATCGATCGGCATGCGGCCGTTGTAATCCGCCGTGAACGCCACGCGCTTGGGGGTGACGGGGCGGGCCAAGCCATCGCTGAACGAAACCGCCGGCGCGTCGAACGTCATCGGATCGCGCGGACAAAACCCCGCCATCGCATCGAGAAACAGCGCCAGGTCGGCGACGCTGCGCGCCATCGGCCCCTGCACGGAAAGCGGGCTCCAGAGATTGCCGACCGTGCCGCGGGTCACCCGCCCGGGCGACGGCCGCAACCCGACAACTGAACAGTGGCTCGCCGGTCCGCGCAGCGAGCCGCCGTGGTCGCTGCCCTGCGCCAGCCAGACTTCGCCGGTCGCGACCGACACCGCGCCGCCGCCGGTCGAGCCGCCCGAAGTCAGCGACGTGTTCCAGGGATTGCGCGTGCGGCCGAAGACCTCGTTGAAGGTGCTGCCGCCGGCGCCGAATTCGGGCGTGTTGGATTTGCCGATCACGATGCCGCCCTTGCGCTCGATCTTCTCGACAAGCGGGTGTGATGTGGCGGGCACGTGATCGGCAAAGAGCGGCGAGCCGTAGGTGGTGCGCACGCCGGCGACATCGACGAGATCCTTTATCGATACCGGCAGCCCGGCGAGCCAGCCGGCCTCGCCGGTGGCTTCGGTTGCGGCGCCGCCCTGCATGATGCGCCGGGCATGGTCGCGGGCGCGGTCGAGGCAGAGGGTCGGCAGCGCGTTGACTGATGGCTCGACCGCGGCGATGCGATTGGCCGAGGCTTCGACCAGCTCAAGTGGCGAGACCTCACGCTTCTTCAGCCGCGCCACGGCCTCGACGGCCGACATCCGCCACAATTCGTCACTCATCGCAGGCTCCTGTCCGGCCGTGACCACCGCCTGGGCCGCGGTGCTGGCGTCGAACGGCTGATCGTGTCCATGATGATGCGCCGCGATGCGCTCGCCGGGCAACTACGTGCGAGATCGGCAGGTGATATCGGCAGGTGATGCGCTTGAATCGCACGAGGCGGCGCGGCGCGGGCGTCGGCGGTTGACATCACGTGACGGCGACGGTGTGATCCGGCGAGAGCTTCGCATACGGGAGGAGAGCGTGGCAAAGTTCAGGATCGCGACGCCGGCGGGCACCAGCTTTACGACGACGGGCGGCTACAGCTACGAGATGGAGGCGCTCCAGCCTATCGACGCCGAGATCTACGAGATACCACCCGGCTCGGAGGACGATTTCGTCGCGGCCGCCAAGGATGCCGACGCACTCTACGCCAAGGGCCGCCCGATCACGAAGAAGATGATTGACGGGCTCGGCCGCTGCAAGATCATCTCATTGGGGTCGGTCGGGGTCGATTCGGTTGATGTCGCGGCGGCGACCGCCAAGGGCATCCCGGTCACGAATTGCCCGGACACGTTTATCGAGGAAGTCGCCGACCACGCGATGACCTTGATTCTGGCGACGCATCGCCGCCTCGTCGTGCAGGATCGCCTCGTGCGCGACGGCCGCTGGAGCGAGGGCCGGCCGATGCTGCAGCAGTTTCCGCGGTTGCGCGGGATGACCTTGGGCCTTATCGCGTTCGGCCATGTCGCGCGCGCCGTCGCCGAGCGCGCCAAGCCGTTCGGCCTCCACATCATCGCCTACGATCCCTTCATCGAGGAGATCGTCATGGTCGAGCGCGGCGTCGAGCCCGTCAGCCTGCCCGAACTGCTGGCGCGCGCCGACATCATCTCGATGCACTCGCCCGCCACCGAAAGCGCCAACCGGATGATCCGGGAAGAGCATTTCCGCCAGATGAAGAAGAGCGCGATCTACATTTCGACCGGGCGCGGTCCGACCACCGACGAGGCGGCGCTGATCAAGGCACTGGACGAAGGCATGATCGCCGCCGCCGGCCTCGACGTGCTGGAGAGGGAGCCGCCCGGCGGCAACAACCCGCTCCTCAAGATGGACAATGTGATCCTGACCGCGCATGTCGCGTCCGCCACGGCGCGCTTCGACCCTGCGCGTCGGCGCCGCGTCGGGCAGGAATTGTCGCTGGTGCTGACCGGCCGCTGGCCGATGTCGTGCGTCAACCCGTCGGTGCTGGCGTCGAGCAGCCTGCGGCGCTGGCAGCCGGTCTCGATGGAGCGCGGCCCGAATTCGTAAGGCGGCGTCGATGGGTGGCTCACATGCCCTTTCTCTTTCCAATAGCGGGGTTAATCGTCAGCGGCGTCGGCATAAGCATGATTGTCGCTTACATCCGCGCTGATCGGGAAAGGCGGTCTCGGCTCGATCAATGGATGACCGCAGCAGCTAAAGCTGCCGTTACGGGATACCTCAGAGTCCGCTATGGTTTCGACTTGGGATCGATGACATCGGAAGAAGAACGTGAATATTGGCAACAATTCGGCGCTAAAATCGATGCATTCCTGATCATTGCAGAGCCGATCGCTATGCAGCTCTATCAAAAACCATTTGCGCAGTTGACGGCGATGGAACAAGCGGTCGTGGCTCGGCACGTGGCCAAAACAACCGGAGAGGAGATCAAATGAGGCGCATCGCTCGACAGCCGACAAGCCCGGTGCGGCGAAGCCGGATCGGAAAACAGGTCTCGCTGTGGTGACCGATCGCTGGACGCCGGGGGCGCTGCCGATCCGCTATCCTGACCCGGATATCCGGGTGCTCGATCGGCGCTTTGAGAAATACGTGCTGCAGATGGCGGCGATCGAGCGCATCGCCGGCGGCTGCCGCTTTACCGAAGGGCCGGTGTGGTTCGGCGATGGGCGCTATCTCTTATGGAGCGATATCCCGAACGACCGCATCCTGAAATGGGAAGAGGATACCGGCGCGGTCAGCGTCTGGCGGCGGCCGTCGCACTATGCCAACGGCAACACTCGCGACCGCCAGGGGAGGCTCATCACCTGCGGGATGGGGTCGCAGCGCCTCGTCCGCACCGAATATGACGGCGCGGTCACGGTGCTGGCCGAGCGGTTCGACGGGAAAAGGCTGACCGGCCCGAATGACGTCGTCGTCAAATCGGACGGCTCGATCTGGTTCAGCGACAACGGCGCCGGCATCCGCGGCAATTACCTCGGAGATAAGGGCGAAGCGGAATTGCCGTTCCGCGTCTATCGCATCGAGCCGCACTCGGGCGCAATGACGGTCGTTGTCGATCAGGCACAGCAGCAGCGGCCGAACGGCCTCGCCTTCTCGCCCGACGAATCGCGGCTCTACGTTGTCGACACGCCGGGCGGCGACAAAACGACTTATATCTACGACGTTGTCGATGACGGGACGCGGCTCGCCAACGGTCGGCTCTTTTTCAACGCGATGCCGGGCTGGGCCGACGGCATCCGCGTCGATACCGATGGCAATGTGTGGTGCGGCTTTTCGGGCGGCGAGGGCGAGGACGGGGTCGCGATTTTCGCGCCGGACGGGGCGCTGATCGGCCGCATTCTGTTGCCCGAGCGCTGCGCCAACGTCTGTTTCGGCGGCAGGAAGCGCAACCGCCTGTTCATGGCGGCGAGCCAATCGGTCTATGCGCTCTATGTCGAGACGCAGGGCGTGTCGGGCGGTTGAACCGCCAGTCGGATGAATTAACCTTAAATCCCTCTCGATTTTGTTGCGGGCTCGAGTTATACGCGCGGCGGCAGCGCAAAGACCGCTCGAGCGCCGATGCATGCGACCGCGAGTGCACCGCCAGCCGCCAATCGCGACAGACTTGGAACTCGCGAAACCAGGAGTGCTATGAGACGGATCGGCGATCTGGCGATCGCCAGCGCCCTGATCGCGTTGACCCTGCCGTTGCTGGCAGTCGTCGCGCTTGTGCTCAAGCTGGACGGCGTCAGCCCGGTGTTGTTGCGCGAAGAACGCCGGGCGGGCGGCCGTCGTCTGATGGTGTTCAAATTCTGTACCAGCCGCCGGCCGCATCGCGACAACCCGGGCCGGTCGCCGGAGCCGCCAAGCTCGGTCGGCCGATTTGTCTGCTACACCCGCATCGTCGATCTGCCGCAACTCGTCAATGTGCTGCGCGGCGAGATGAGCTTTGTTGGAGAGGGGGCGCTGCGCCCCGACTTTTTCGATTGAGACCCCGCGGTCACCGACGGCGCGCGGCACCATTCGCAGCTATGGAAAATTAATCAAGGCATTGCTACACCGTTCGACCGTCGGTGCTGGTGCGACCATCCCGATCTCTTCGCTCAAACGAGAAATAGGAAAATGCAAATCTCGATTTTTGGCGTCGGCTATGTCGGGGTGGTTTCCGGTGCCTGCTTGGCGAATGTCGGTCACAAGGTCATTGGCGTCGATGTCATCCCGGAAAAGGTCGAGATGCTGAAGGCCGGCCAGTCGCCAGTGGTCGAGCCCGATCTGGACCGCATGGTCGCCGACGGTGTGAAGAGCGGCAGGCTGGACGCAACAACGGATGCCCGCGAAGCGGTTTTGCGAAGTGATGTCTCGTTTGTCTCGGTCGGCACGCCAAGTGGGGCGGATGGCGCACCCTCGCTGGCCGCCGCGCAATCCGTCGTGGCCGCGATCGGCGAGGCAATCCGCAAGAAGTCGGCGCCGCACACGGTCGTAATGCGCTCGACCGTCCCCCCTGGAACGGCAGAGTCATTATTTGTCCCGATGCTGGAGGAGACATCCGGACGGCATCATGGCGACGGCTTAAAGTATTACGCCAATCCGGAATTTATGCGCGAGGGGAGCGCGGTTCGGGATTTCGCCTCACCGGCGTTTACGTTGGTCGGTGCGCCGGCGGGCGACGATGCCGGATTGATGCGGGAGCTCTATTCTTCGGTAACCGCGCCGTTTCATGTCTGCGACTATCGGATTGCCGAAAGCGTTAAATACCTTTCGAATGCCTACCACGCGCTGAAGCTGGCATTCGCCAATGAAGCCGGAGCCATTCTGGCTGCCTGGGGCGTCAACGCGCCGGATGCCTTTGAAATTTTTTGCGAGGACCGCCAACTCAACATCTCGCCGGCCTATCTGAGGCCGGGCTTTGCGTTTGGCGGCTCGTGCCTGCCCAAGGATGTCCGCGGTCTGCTCTCACTCGCCCGCACAAGGCAGGTAAGTGCGCCTCTCATTCACCAGATCCTGCCCAGCAACGAAACAATCATCGAGCGCGCTTATGCTGCAATTGCCGAACACGGGCGGCAGAGGATCAGTTTGTTCGGACTCGCCTTCAAGGAGGGAACCGATGACCTCCGCGAGTCGCCGTTTGTAATGCTTGCAGAGCGGTTGCTAGGCAAAGGCTTCGATGTAAGAATATTCGACCGCTCGGTGGAGATGGCGCGTCTGATGGGCAAGAACCGTCTCTATATAGAGGCCGAGATTCCCCACCTCGGTCGGCTGTTGGCTGCAAGCCCGGCGGATGCGCTGCGGGACAGTCGCGTCGTGGTCATCGGCCATATCGGCAAGCGGGATTTGCCCGACCTGCTTGCCGGGCTGACAGACCAGAGGGTTATCGATCTGGTCGGGCTTCCGCAACTCAGGGGCCGTAACGGCATTTCGTATCAAGGAATCTGCTGGTGATGGCCCGGCCCAAGCTGCTGGTTGTCAGTCCACGGTTCCTGTTCCCGCTTGACGAAGGCGGTAAGATTCGAACAAGTAATATTCTGCGCCACATGAAGGGCGGCAACTTCGAACTTTTGCTGGCATCGCCGGCACCCCGGGATGTGAAAAGGTTTGATGGCGAGATCGCATCGATCTGCGATGTCTTCCTTTCGTGGGAACAGACAAAGGTCTCACAAGTACGGAGAATCTCAGCCCTTGCCAGCGAATTGCCAATTTCAGTCGCCGGCGATCGCTCGTCGTCCGGCCGCGGGGTCATCAGCAGAGCGCTCGAATGCGGGACAGACCTGCTCCTGGCGGATTTTCCCCACGCTGCCGTCCTGCTGCCGCAGCGGCTTTGCTGTCCCTCGGTGATTTTCACGCATAACGTCGAGGCGGAAATTCTGGAACGGCATGCCGCCGTCGCCAACGGCCTCTGGCGAAGTATTTGGATCAGTCAGGCGCGCAAAATGCGGAGATTCGAGTCCGTAGCTCTGCGGCGTTTCGATTGTGCCATTGCCGTGTCGGCGCGCGATGCGCAACTCCTGCGGGAAGAATATCAGCTTTCCGTTGTCCAGACCATCGATACCGGGATCGACCTTCATTTTTATTCTTTCTCTTCGCCCCGATCCACGCCCGATCCGCCGGCGACCGGCGGCACGATCGTGTTCGTCGGCGCGATGAACTCGCCAGCCAATATCGATGCGGTACAGTTTCTCCTCGATCAAGTATGGCCGCGCGTCCTTGCCGCACGTCCGCAGGCGCGGCTCGTGATTGTTGGCCGCAACCCGCCAGCATCGCTCGTCGCGCGGGCACGCCAGCTGTCCGCAAGCTGCGAATTGACCGGCTATGTCGATGATACGCGGCCGTATATCCGCCAAAGCCATATCGCCGTCATCCCGATGCGCGTCGGCAGCGGTACGCGTATCAAAGCTTTTGAGGCGATGGCGCTGGGGCGGCCGGTGGTATCGACGACGGTCGGGGTCGAAGGTCTCGATATCGAAGCCGGAGCACACTATCTGGCGGCCGATCGAGCCGACGACTTTGCCGACGCAATGCTTCGCCTGCTGGGCGACGCCGGCTTGCGCGAGCGCCTGGCCGCCGCGGCCCGGGCGCGGCTCGAAGAGCGCTTCTCATGGCGCCAGGTCGCGCGCCGGTTCGAAGAGATTTGCCTGGAGGCTCAGCGCGCCGGGGTCCGGGCGAGGACGACAGAAGCGGTGCACTGACCTCACGGCACCGGCGGCCGCCGATACGCCGCGACCAGACGCCGGCGCCGCGCCGCCTCGGCGGCCTCTCGATCGGTCCGCACCGCGCGAAACACGATGATGACGAACAGCGCGGTCACCACCAGCAGCAAATACGCCTGAAATTCGTCGACCATTGGTTCGCCCGCCGATCATCGCAGACGGTGCAAAGATGCGCCGGTTTTCGCCGCGGTCAAGGCTGCGGTCGGGCGCCGGTCGCGGTGAACTGGAAATCCGCGAGCGGCGCATCGGCGAAAAACGCCTGGTGCTCGTTTTGCGGCAGCGGCCACAAGACCGGGGTCGGCTGGTCGCTCGTGTACCAGTTCTTGCAGCCGCCGACCCACACCGTGCCGGGAAAATGCTTGTCCAGCCGTGCCAGGAAGCGCTCCGTCGCCGCGGCGGTCGGCGCGACGGCGGCGCCGCGGGCGCGCGCCTCGTTGATGAGCCGCATGATGCAGCCGATCTCCTGATCGAGCCCCAGCGGCACCGGCACATTGTTGACCGGCGCGAACGGCCCGTAAAGCATGAACAGGTTCGGGAAGCCCGGCAGCGCAATGCCGCCGTAGGAAAAGATCCGCTCCCGCCACGCCTCGTCGATCGTCATGCCGTTGAGCCCCGTTACCTGCATCGGTCGCATATAGGCGTGCGGGTCGAAACCGGTGGCATAAACCAAGACATCGAGCGGCACGTGCGTGCCGTCTTCCATGACGATACCGTCCGGTGCGACACGCGCGATATGGCCCTTCACGATATGCGCGTTCGGCAATTGCACCGCCTCGTAATAATTCTTGTCGGATTTCGGGATGCGGGTGCAGCCGAGATTATAGTCGGGTGTCAGCTTTGCCCTCAGCTCAGGGTCGCGGATGCAGTCGAGATAGGCGCGGTATTCCGCCTCCATCGCCTCGCGCTGCGGCCCCGGCTTCAATCGCCAGCGGTCGAATTCGTTGATGAATTGCCAGAGCTTCCGCTGCTCGCGGGCATAGCCGCCCGGCAGCCGCAGCTTGAGGCGCTCGCGCCAGGTTGCGTATGGGTTCTCGCGGATATGCACCCATTGCGCGCGGCGAATGAACTGCGTCACGTCGCAGCCGGCCCAGGCCAGCGCCTCGGTGATCTGCACGCCGCTCGCGCCGCTGCCGATGACGCCCCAGCGCTTATCTTCATAAGGCACGCTGTGGTCCCAGCGCGCCGAATGAAATGAGTGACCGGCGAACTCATCGCGACCGGGAATATCGGGATAGACCGGCTTGTGCAGAAAGCCGGTAGCGCAAACGAAGACGTTGGCGCTGTCTTTCGTGCCGGCGGCCGTCTCGATCTGCCAGTGCCCGTCGGTGAAGCGCGCCGATGTGATCTCCTCGTTGAAGCGGATGAAGCGGGCGAGGCCGCGGTCGCGCGCGACCTTCTTGACGTATTCCCAGATTTCGGTTGCTGGCGCGTATTTGCGCGACCAGTTGTAATTGGGCTGAAACGGAAACTCGTATTGCCGCGACAAGACGTCGACAAAGAGCCCGGGAAATGTGTTGTCGCGCCACGTGCCGCCGACCTCGCCAGCCTTTTCGTAGACCGTAAAATCGATCTGCGCCTGCTTCAGCGTCTCGGCCATGAACAGCCCCGACACGCCGGCCCCGGCGACGACGACGCGAAAGTTCCGATTGGCCATGACGCCTCACAATCTCTTCGGTCATCCTTGCTGCAAAGATTAAGCTGCGAGCCACCGTTTCGACAACTGCGTCGGGATCAGAACGCCTTCGGTAAACCTGCCTGCTTCAGGATGCCGTTCGCGGTGTGCCTGGACTTGATGCGGTTATCGACGATGATGGGTCGCCGCGCGTTCGGGCATAACCAAATCTCGTGGTCGCCCTTGCCGTAACGGTCGAAGCGGCAGCCGGCCCGACGCAAGATCTCACGCACCGGATCGGCGTAACCGGCCATCAAGCAGCGACGAAGTCGATCGAGTCCCGCCGAACCAGGGTGACGCGTATCTCTGGGAGAAACCCGGCAGCCAAGTCGGGGCTGTACGAAAGCAACTCCGGCACCATACCGCGCAATTTTTCGAGCAACAGCTCAACCGTTTCGGCCTCGGTTACCAGCCCCGGCAAGTTGGCGGCTTCGGCAACCCAAACCCCAGCCTCGTCATCCCATTCCGCGCGAACTTTCACGGGCGATCGCCTCTGCCTCATTCGACCTGCCTCTTCAGCCTGCGCCGCATCGGTGCCCATCGCTCGTGCCCGGCCGAACCGATCTCTCTGGCGACCTGCCGCTTCTTCCCGGTGGCACACGGGGTAACTCTCCCTAGTTAAAGATGTGCCCCGCCGCCCGCAAGCGGCGTTCGACCTTTTTCACGTGATCGAACGGAAACAATTTACGATGCTTCAAGACCAAATAGTCTGCCGTGCATTCGACGGGACCAGCTTCTACTATCTCTTTGAACGTGCTCGACTCCCTCTTTCCTCTGCCCGCACATCTATGGCCTCAAACGTCGTGCACGCCAGCATGGTACCAGCTGTGATGGTCGCGTGCACCTGGCGTCAGATCGAACTCTCCAGCGAGAAGAAGGCTTTTTAGGTCGCGACGACACTTGATTTTCCGGATCGCCCCTTCAAGCGAGTGGCCGTGCTTGAGCCACCGCGGCAAGCTGGCATAGCCTCGGGGGCAGCGAGCTTGGAGAAAGCAACATGGACGCTCCGGAGAAATGGAATATCGCGGCCGACGTCGTCGTGATCGGCGCCGGCGCGACCGGGCTCCCGGCCGCGATCGTCGCGCGCGAAGCCGGCTGCTCGGCGATCCTTGTCGAGGCCGAAGCTGACATCGGCGGCCACGCAATCATCAGCGGCGGCAATGTGCCGTTGGGCGGCGGCACGAGCGTGCAGAAGCAGTACGGCATCGCGGATTCGCCTGACCTGCTCTACCGCGACTTGACCGATTGGTCGGTGGTCGGGCCGAACGGTTTCCCTGACTACCGTTACAACGACCGCGAGATCATTCGCGCCTTCGCCGACAACAGCGCCCCTTGCTTCGAGTGGCTGCTCGCGCACGGCGTCGAGTTCGTCGCGAAGGCGCCCGACCATATTGGCGGCAACTCGGT
>JASIAN010000167.1 GCA_030042035.1 Alphaproteobacteria bacterium
CCGATCCGCTGCTGCTCTATTTTACCTCCGGCACGACCGCAAAACCCAAACTCGTGCTGCACAGCCATCAGAGCTATCCGGTTGGCCTGTTGACCGCGATGTACTGGATCGGCCTGCAGCCGGGCGACATCCACCTCAATATTTCCTCGCCCGGCTGGGCGAAGCACGCCTGGAGCTGCTTTTTCGCGCCGTGGAATGCCGGCGCCGGAATCTTCATGCTGAACCAACCGCGCTTCCACGCGCCGGCATTGCTCGACGCGCTGGCGCGCTACCGCGTCACGACATTCTGCGCCCCACCGACCGTCTGGCGCATGCTGATCCAGGAGGACCTGAAAGCCCGCAAGGTCAGCCTGCGCGAAGTCGTCAGCGCCGGCGAACCATTGAACCCCGAGGTCATCGAGCAGGTGCGCGCCGCCTGGGGCCTGACGATCCGCGACGGTTATGGCCAGACCGAGACGACGCTGCAGATCGGCAATTTCCCGGGCCAGGCGTTAAAACCGGGTGCGATGGGCCGGCCGGCGCCGGGCTACCGGGTGCGCCTCCTCGACGAAGCCGGCGTCGAGCAGGAAGAAGGCGAAATCGCGCTGGCGCTCGACCCGCCGCCCTTGGGCCTCATGCAGGGCTATCAGCAGGACGACGGCGGCGTGCAGCCGCTCGCCGGCTCGGTTTATCGCACCGGCGATGTCGCGCTGCGCGACACGCAAGGGCATTTCACCTATGTCGGCCGCGCCGATGATGTGTTCAAATCCTCCGACTACCGGATCAGCCCGTTCGAACTGGAAAGCGCGCTGATCGAGCACCCGGCGGTCGCCGAGGCTGCCGTCGTGCCGTCGCCCGACCCGCGCCGCACGATCGTGCCCAAGGCGTTCATCGCGCTGGCGCAGGGGCACGCGCCCGACGGCGCCACGGCATTGGCGATCTTCCGCCACCTGCGCGAACACCTGGCACCGTTCAAGCGCGTGCGCCGATTGGAATTCGCCGATCTGCCAAAGACGATCTCCGGCAAGATCCGCCGCGTCGAATTGCGCGCCGGTGAAGCCGAGCGCCGCCGCGCCGGCACGCGCAGCACCGCCGAATTCTGGGAAGACGATTTTCCGGAGCTGCGCTGACAACGCTCCCGGCACACCCGGTTATCCCGGCAGCTTTGCGCGCCGATAGCGGCTGACCATCGGTTGCCCCCGGCGCGCATTATAGCCGCGATCGGCTTCTAACCGCGTTCGCCCGCTTATCCGCTCGCATTGTGTTCATAATTTGTTCTTGAACTTGATGGGCACGGCCCCATTTTCGAGAAACCTGACCGACCGCCTCCGGACCCTCCGCATGCCCCGGCCGAAATTCCCTGCTAAATCGCGAAAAATTCCCTGTTCTGAGCGAATTTCGGAGGGCGCCGGCAGGCGCGGCCCGGCCGAGGTTTCGGGAAGAGGATTTCCCCGAACTGCGCTGGCTGCGGGGCTGCCCAAGCGGCCGGCACGGTTGACCCGAAGGCACGACGCGCGCATGTAGCATCGATGCTGCGACGGATCGAACGCCTGCTTGAGCCGACCGGCGAACCGCCTGACTTGGCGCCACCGGCGCTCGGCGAGCCCTACGCGCTGCCGCGATTCTACTGGCACTTCATCCGCCAGGTCCCGAAGCCTTTGGCAGCGCTGTTTGTGACGGGCCTGCTGGTCGCCGTCACCGACTCGCTGATCCCGGTGTGCATCGGCCGCGTCGTCTCCTTGGTCACGTCGCAGACGCCGGCGACGATCTGGCGCGACGCCGGCACCGAACTCTTGCTGATGGCGGCGCTGTTCCTCGCCGTCCGCCCCGTCGTGCATGTCGCGCAGATGCTCGTCGCCAACCAGATCATGACGCCGGGCCTGACGAATCTGGTGCGCTGGCAGAATCATTGGCACGTCGTGCGCCAGGGCTGGACCTTTTTTCAGAACGATTTCGCCGGCCGCATCGCCTCGCGCGTCATGCAGACGGGACCGGCGCTGCGCGAGAGCGTCGTCTTATCGATCGTCGGCATCTGGTACATCGTCGTCTACGGGACGAGCGCAATCGGCCTGCTGTCGGCAGCCGATTGGCGGCTGGCGCTGCCGATCGTCCTGTGGTTCGCCCTTTATCTTACCGTCTTGACGCGCTTTCTGCCGCATATGCGCGAGCGGTCGCGGCGCATGTCGGAGGTGCGCTCGATCCTGACCGGCAAGATCGTCGACAGCTATACCAACATCCTGACCGTCAAGCTCTTCGCCCGCTCCCGCGACGAGGACGAATTCGTGCGCGAGGGGGTCGACGAGCACACCGATGCGTGGCGCTCGCAGCAGCGCCTCGGCACGCTGTGGGGCCTGTCGCTGCAATTGATGAACGCGCTGTTGATCGTCGGCACCGGCGGCCTTGCGATCGGCTTGTGGCATGGCGGGCACATCGCCGTCGGCACGGTCGCGACGGCGATCCCGATGGCGTGGCAGATCAACAATATCTCCGGCTGGCTGGCGCAGCAGATCGCCACTATCTTCGACGATATCGGCCAGGTGCAGGACGGCATGCGCTCGATCGCGCAGCCGCGCCAGATGGCGGACCCGCCGGGCGCGGTTGAACTGCCGCCGGTCGCCGGCGCGATTCGCTTCGATCACGTGCATTTCGACTACGGCCGCGCGCCGCGCCGCGGCGGCGTCTTGCGCGGCCTCGATCTCGCAGTCGCGCCCGGCGAGCGTGTCGGCCTCGTTGGCCGTTCCGGCGCCGGCAAATCGACCCTCGTGCATCTGCTCTTGGGCTTCTACCGGCCGGAACAGGGCCGCATCCTGATCGACGGCCGCGACATCGCGCAGCTGACGCAGGAGAGCTTGCGCGCGCAGATCGGCATGGTGACGCAAGATACCTCGCTGTTGCACCGTTCGATCCGCGACAATATCCGCTACGGCCGCCCGGAGGCGAGCGAGGCCGAGATCGTCGATGCCGCGCGCCGCGCCCATGCGTTCGAATTCATTGAAGGGTTGGAAGATTGGCACGGCCGCCAGGGCTTCGACGCGCATGTCGGCGAGCGCGGCGTCAAACTGTCGGGCGGCCAGCGCCAGCGCGTCGCACTGGCGCGCGTGATCCTGAAAGACGCGCCGATCCTTGTGCTTGACGAGGCGACATCGGCGCTCGATTCCGAGGTCGAAGCGGCAATCCAGGAGCAGCTCACCACATTGATGGAGGGCCGCACGGTCATCGCGATCGCCCATCGGTTGTCGACACTCTGCCGCATGGACCGGCTCGTCGTCTTGGACCGTGGCCGCATCGTCGAGGAGGGCACGCACGAGCGCCTGCTCGCAGCGCACGGCCATTACGCCGCGTTGTGGCGGCGGCAATCGGGCGGCTTCCGCGACGATGTCGCGATCGAGCAGCACACGGCTGCGCTCGCCTCGCTGCGGGCGTGATCGTTTGGTTTGCGGCGCGGCCGCTGCTATCGTGATCGGCGGAGAAGCGACAACCCCGGATCGGCTGCAATGACGCTGATGTCTCACAATGGCCCGCCCGCCATCCTCGACGGCGACCTCGAAGTCGGCCCCGACGACTGGCAGGGCCGGGCCTTTTATTTCCTGATGAACGCACTGGTGATCCCGCGGCCGATCGGCTGGATTTCCACGCTTTCGGCGCGCGGCGTCAAAAATCTGGCGCCGTACTCGCACTTCAATCTGATGGGCAGCAACCCGTTTTACTGCGCGTTTGCCTCGACCGGCGTGAAGGACAGCCTGCGGAACCTGCGCGAAGTACCACAGTTCGTCGCCAACATCGTCAGCCTCGAGCTCTTGGAGCGGATGAACTTCACGGCGTGCGATTTCCCGCCCGAGGAAGAGGAATTTGGCTGGGCCGGGCTGACCCCGGTGCCGGCTGCGACCGTGCGCCCCTTCCGCGTCGGCGAAGCGAAGGCGCATCTCGAATGCGAAGTCGCGCACATCCACAGCGACGGCAACGCCAACATCGTGCTGGCGCGCATCCTGCACGCGCATGTCGATCCCTCGGTCTGGCGCAACGGCAGGGTCGATCCGAAGCTGCTCGACCCCGCCTGCCGCCTCGCCGGCTCCGGCTATGCGGCGCTCGGCGAGCTTGTCAACGTGCAGCGCCCGGAATGGACGAATGTCAAGGGTACGCAGGGCCAAGAGGCGATGCCGCGCGAGGAGCGGCGATAGCGGCGGCGCCAAGCGGGTCAGAATGCCGTGATCAGCGAACCGCTCGTCTTTATCGGCACCTGCGATCTGGCGGGGCTGGTGCGCGGCAAGGGGTTTCCGGCGGCCGACTTGCCGGCGCGGCTGACAAAAGGCATCGGCCTCACGCACAGCAACATCATGATGTCGCCGCAGGGGCCGATCTACGACACGCCATTCGGCACGTTGGGCGACCTGATGCTGGCGCCCGACGAGAGCACGAAGGTCGAGGTCGATTTCCAGGACGGCGCCGCCGCCGAGCGCTTCTATCTCGGCGACATCCTGACGACCGACGGCGCGGTGTGGGAATGCTGCCCGCGCGACTTCCTGCGCCGCGCCCTGGCGGCGCTCGACCAGGCAACCGGACAGCGCGGCATTGCCCTCCTCGCCGCGTTCGAGCAGGAATTTGCCTATACCGGCGCCGAGCCCCGGCCGGGCGCGACCTACGCGCTTGACGCTTGGCGCCGCCAGGGGAGCTTCGGCGAAATCTACATGGCGGCGCTGCGCGCGGCCGGCGTCGCGCCGGACAGCTTTCTGCCGGAATACGGGAGTTGCCAGTATGAGGTGACGCTGGCGCCCGAGCGCGGCCTGCGCGCCGCCGACGCGGCGGTCATCCAGCGCGAGATGGCTCGCGCGACGGCGCACCGCCTGGGCCATCGCGCAATCTTTGCGCCAATTCTCGATCCCGCCGGCATCGGCAACGGCACGCACATCCATTTCAGCCTGCGCGACGGCGACGACGCGCCGGTCATGTACGATGCCGCCCGCCCCTACCGCCTGTCGGCCCTCGGCGAGCAGTTTGTCGCGGGCGTACTGCACCACCTGCCGGCGCTGGCCGCGGTCACCGCGCCGTCGCCGGTCTCCTATATCCGGCTGCGGCCCAACCGCTGGGCGCCGACCTGGGCCAATGTCGGCGTGCAGGACCGCGGCGCGGCGATCCGCATCTGTCCTATTTTCGGCCATGACGCTGCGGCGCAGCAATTCAATGTCGAGTACCGTGTCGCCGATGCTGCGGCGAGCCCGTACCTGGCGCTCGGGGCGCTTATCTGGGCAGGCGCCGACGGCATCCGCAACCGCCGCGCGCTGCCGCCGATGCCGGTCAAGAGCTTCTGGGACATGAGCGACGACGAACGCGCGGCGGCGGGTGGGCGCGGCCTGCCGCGCTCGCTGGCCGAGGCGCTCGATCTCCTGGCGGCCAGCGATGCGGCGCGCGAATGGTTTGGCGCCGCCTTTCTTCATGTCTACCTGCGCTTCAAACGCGCCGAACTGAACGCGGTCGAGGGGCTGAGCGAAGCCGATCTGTGCGCCCGCTACGCCGAGATTTATTGATGCCGGCGTGCGCACCGTCGCTGCTCGGGCCGGACGATCCGCCGCCGGTGCGCGTGCTCCACCCGGACGGCGGCTCTGACTTTCTGCTGACCGCAGACCACGCCGGCTGCGCGATCCCCAAAAGGCTGGGCGATCTCGGTCTGCCGGAGGCCGAGCGGGCGCGCCACATCGCGTGGGACATCGGCATCGCCGGCGTCACCGAGCGGCTGTCCGAACGGCTCGACGCGACCGCCGTGCTGCAGACTTATTCGCGGCTCGTCATCGATTGCAACCGGCGGCCGGAATGGCCGAGCGCGATCCCGCTCATCAGCGAGCTGACGAGGGTGCCCGGTAACGCGGGCCTGACGGCGGTAGAGCGCGAGGCGCGCCGCCGCGCGATCTTTGTCCCCTATCACGACCGCATCGCCGCTCTGATCGACCGCCGCGCCGCTGCCGGCCGGCGCACGGTGCTGGCCGCGATGCATTCCTTTACGCCGGTGTTCAAGGGCGATGTGCGCCGGGTTGAGGTCGGTGTGCTGTACAACGCCGCCGGCCGCGATCTCCTCCTGCCGCACATCATGCTCGATCTGCTGCGGGCGGAGCGCGACCTCGCGGTCGGCGACAACGAGCCCTACGCGATCACGTCCAACAGCGACTATACTGTGCCGGTGCACGGCGAGGGGCGGAGCCTTGCGCATGTCGAGATCGAGATTCGCCAGGACCTGCTCGGCGACGCACATGGCCAGGCCGCCTGGGCGGAGCGTCTGGCGCGCCTGTTGCCGCTGGCCGACCTCCGGCTGCGCGCGGCCTCTGGATGACCCTGCGCCGTGCGGCGCGGCGCTTTGCGCCGCGGCACCGGCGGGCGTGATATATTGCCGCCGCGGCCGAAAGCGGCCCTTGTGTGCCTGCTGGCGGCAGCGATACTGCAGAGCCGCAAAGAACGTCGCATTGCGGCGCGGCGCAAACCGCGCTTCTGCATACGGACGGATGGCGCCATGTTCGACGAAGCCGGCCATTTCGCGCTGATCCTGGCGCTGTGCGTTGCGGCATTGCAGGCCGTCGTGCCGCTCATCGGCGCGGCGCGGCGCGATGCGGTCATGACCGCCTGGGCGCGGCCGGCGGCGCTCATGCAGTTCGCGTTTGTCGCCTTCGCGTTCGTCGCGCTGATGCACGCCTATGCGGTCAGCGACTTTTCGCTGGCCAACGTCGCCGACAACTCGAACAGCCTGAAGCCGCTGCTCTACAAGCTGACCGGCGTGTGGAGCAACCACCCGGGCTCGATGCTCTTGTGGGTGTTCATCCTGGCGCTGTTCGGCGCGGCGGTCGCGATCTTTGGCCGCAACCTGCCGCCCGCCCTCAGAGCCCGCGTCTTGTCGGTGCAGGCGATGATCGGGGTCGGGTTTCTCGTTTTCATCTTGTTGACTTCGAACCCGTTTTTGCGGCTGTCGCCGGTCCCGGCCGACGGCGCCGGCCTCAACCCGCTGCTGCAGGACCGCGGCCTCGCGTTTCACCCGCCGATGCTCTACCTCGGCTATGTCGGGTTTTCGATCGCGTTCTGCTTTGCGATCGCGGCGCTGATCGAGGGCCGCGTCGACCCCGCCTGGGCGCGCTGGGTGCGGCCGTGGACGCTGGCGGCGTGGTGCGCGCTGACCGCCGGCATCGCGGGCGGCAGCTGGTGGTCGTATTACACGCTCGGCTGGGGTGGCTGGTGGTACTGGGATCCGGTAGAAAACGCATCGTTCATGCCGTGGCTGATCGGCACCGCGCTCTTACATTCGGCGATTGTCGTCGAAAAGCGCGAAGCGCTGAAAACCTGGACGATTCTCCTAGCCATCCTGACCTTCTCGCTGAGCCTCATCGGCACCTTCCTGGTGCGCTCTGGCATCCTGACCTCGGTGCACGCGTTCGCCGTCGATCCGCGCCGCGGCGTCTTCATCCTGCTCTTGATTTGCCTCTATACCGGTGGCGCGCTGGCGCTGTTCGCATGGCGGGCGCCGCAGCTCCAGGGCGGCGGATTGTTTGCCCCGATCTCGCGCGAAGGCGGCCTCCTCCTCAACAACCTGCTGTTGACGACGGCCGCGGCGACGGTGCTGATCGGCACGCTGTATCCATTGTTTCTCGATGTGTTGACCGGGCAGCGGGTGTCGGTCGGGCCGCCGTTCTACGAGATGACCTTTGTGCCGATCATGGTGCCGCTGCTCGCGGCGATGGGCGTTGGGCCGATGCTGGCGTGGAAGCGCGCCGATCTCGTGGCGGCGCTGGTGCGGCTCAAATGGGCGTTTGTCGCGACCCTCGCCGCGGCGGTCGTGACGCTGGCGGCGGAGGGCGTGCGCTCGGTCTACGCCGCCTGCGGTCTGGCGCTCGCCGCCTGGCTGTTCGCCGCGACGGCGAGCGAATTGGCCGAACGGCTGCATCTGTTCGGCGAGAAGCCGTCGGTCGTCATGCGCCGCGCGCTGCATATGCCGCGCGCCGCCTGGGGCATGACGTTGGCGCATGCCGGCATGGCCATCGTTCTCGTCGGCATTACCGGCTCCAACGCGTGGAGCGAACACAAATTCCTGACCGGCCGCCCTGGGCAGTCCGTCGACATCGCCGGCTACAGGGTAGCATTCAACTCGGTCAAGACGATCCGCGGCCCCGACTGGACCGAAACCCGCGCCGACATGCGCCTGTTCGACGGCAGCCGCGAGATCGCCGCGCTGCACCCCTTCCGGCGCTTCTACACCTCTGAAGACGGCGACCAGACCGGCGTCGCGATCCACACCGATCTGCTCGCCGATGTCTATGCCGTGATCGGCGCGCCTGATGGCAAGGGCGGCTATGTGCTGCGGCTTTATTACAACCCGCTGGTGCCGTGGATCTGGCTCGGCGCCGCCGCGATGGCGCTGGGCGGGCTGGTATCGCTGTCCGACCGGCGGCATCGGGTCGGCGCGCCGGCGCGGCGGGCGCGAGCCGCGGCTGCTGCAGCTCAGGTGCAGGCCGCCGAATAATGCTGCACCGCTGGCTGTTTGTGCTGCCCGTTGCGCTGTTCGCGCTGCTGATCGTCGGGTTTTATGTCGGGCTCGAGGTGCACTCGGACGTGCTGCCGTCGGCGCTCATCGACAAGCCGGCGCCGGAGTTCTCGCTGCCGCCGCTGATCAAGGGCCAGCCCGGCTTTTCGACCGGCGATCTTAAAGGCCATGTCAGCCTCGTGAATTCGTTCGCGTCGTGGTGTGCGCCGTGTCGCGACGAGGTTCCGGCGCTGGTCGCCCTCGCCCGCAGCGGCGTGCCGATTTACGGCATCGACTACAAGGATACGCCCGATGCCGCTCGCGCCTGGATCACGGCGCTCGGCGATCCCTATACGCGCATCGGCGCCGACAGCGGGGGCGTCGCAATCGACTGGGGGATGTACGGCGTCCCCGAGACATTCCTCGTCGATCGCACCGGACGCATCCGCTACAAGCATGTCGGCCCGCTCAGCGAAGCCGATGTCGCGCGCACCATCCTGCCGCTCGTCGCCCGCCTCGAACAATGATCACGCGTAGGAATGACCGTCATTGCGAGGCGCCCCAACGGCGCCGAAGCAATCCCGATCCGGTGAAGCACTCCCACACCGGATTGCTTCGCTACGCTCGCAATGACCTGTGGACGGTGTTGTTGGTCGCCTGCACCTGGTTCTTTGCGTCGCCGCCGGCGTTTGCCGTGCTGCCGAGCGAGATGCTGGCAAACCCGGCGCTGGAGGCGCGCGCCGAGCATATCGGTTTTGAGCTGCGCTGCCTCGTGTGCCGCGACCAGTCGATCGAGGAGTCGCAGGCCGACCTTGCGCACGACTTGCGCATGCTCGTGCGCCGCCGGCTGCTGGCCGGCGACACCGACGCGCAGGTCATTGCCTATATCCGCTCGCGCTACGGCGATTATGTGCTGTTGAAGCCGCCCTTCGAGGTCAGCACCTGGCTCTTGTGGGGCGGGCCGGGGCTCGTTCTGGCGTTCGGCGCGCTCGGCATCGCCCGCTTTTTATACCGGCGCCGCAGCAATGCCGAGCCGCCGCCGCTCAACGCCGACGAGCAGCAGCGGCTGGCCGCCGCGCTCGGCAAGGCAGGCGACGCATGAGCCTCGCCCTCGCCATCGCCCTCGTCGCGATGACCTCGCTGGCCGTCGGCGCGCTGCTCCTGCCGCTGCTGCTCGGGCGCGGCCAGCCGTTTGCCCGCGACGCCTACAACCTCGCGGTCTATCGCGACCAGCTCGCCGAGGTTGAGCGCGACATCGGCCGCGGCGTCCTCAGCCCCGAACAGGCCGAAGCGGCGCGCGCCGAGATCGGCCGCCGCATCATCGCGCTCGGCCCCGTCAGCAACGAGGTGCTCGCGCATCCGAAACCGATCGCGGCGACCGTCGTCGGCATCCTGGCCATGCCGGTCGCGGCGCTCCTGATCTACGCCGCGCTCGGCTCGCCATGGCTGCCCGATGCGCCGTTCGCCGATCGCGGCAACGCCAACGCCAACGCCAACGTCGCATCCGCCGACACGCCGGCCGGCCACATCGATATTAAGACGGCGTTGGACCGGTTGCGGGCGCATCTCAAGGCCGCGCCGGACGACATGACCGCTTGGGTGCTGCTCGCCCGCACCGAGGTCGGACTCGGGAATTATGAAGCCGGTGCCGAGGCTTACGCCCGCGCCGCGGCGCTGTCCGGCGATCGCGCCGACGTGATGGGCGATTGGGGCGAGGCGCAGGTGCTGGCAGATGACGGCACCGTGACGCCAGCCGCCGCGGCGGCATTCAAAGCGGCCCTGATGAACCCGGAGACGGCGCCCAAGGCACGCTATTACCTGGCGCTGGCGCAGATGCAGCACGGCGATGTAAAGGGCGCGCTCGCTGCTTGGCAAGCGCTGCTGCGGGATTCGCCGTCTGACGCCGCGTGGCGGCCGGTGGTGCGCCAGCGCATCAAAGAGGCCGCGGCCCGCCTCGGCCTCGCTTCGACGCCGCCGCCTGCCGCGGCAGATGTCGGCGGTGCCGCGGCGAACGCAGAGGCCGGTATGCCGTCGGCCGCGACAGTCGCGGCGATCGACAAGGCGACGGCCGGCGCCACCCCCGAACAGCGCCGGGCGATGATCGACCTGATGGTCGCGCGGCTTGCCGCGCGCCTCGAACAAGAGCCGGACAATCTCGCCGGCTGGACGCGCCTCGGGCGCTCTTACATGGTGCTCGGCGAGCCGGCCAAGGCGCGCGAGGCCTATGCCCATGCGCTCAAGCTGAAACCGGATGATGCGGCGCTGAAAGCGGCGTTGGCGGAAGCGACCAGCGCCGCCGCCGCGCCACCGGGCGAATCTCAGCCCGCGGCGCCGGCGAAATAGAGCCGCGGATCGGCGGCGCGGATATGGGCTTCCGGCAGGCCCAACTCGCGGCGCACGAGATTGGTGCCTTCGACCAGCGCGACGCATTTGTAGTAGGCGATGCGGCGGCTCAACCCCTCGCGCCCGAAGCCGCAATCGGTCGTGATGACGAGCCGCTCGGGCGGGATGTATTGGAGCGCCTTCCTGATCAGCTCGGCCACATGCTCGGCCGGCTCAACGACCGTGTTGCAGTGGTTGACGACGCCGATGCCAACCTTCTTGTCGGTCTTGTATTTGCCGAACAGCGGCAGGTCGCGGCCGCCGCTGGAGGCGCATTCGAAGGTGATGACGTCGCAGTGCAATTGTAAGAGGTGCGGCAGGGCGCGCTCGTAGCTCGGCACATCCCAGTAGATGCGCTGCTGGTTGGGGTTGCCCCAGCAGGTGTGCACCCAGATCTCGGCATCGACACCGGCGAGCTGCCGGTTGAAGGCTTCGGTCTGGAATTCGAGGTCGGCATCGGTGCAGCCGGGCTGCATCGTCATGCCGTGGTGGCGCGGCTCCTCGACCTGAATCAGCCGGCAGCCGGCAGCCGCGAGTTCCTTGAACTCCGCGTTCATGATGTCGCACAGATCGAGGATCATCGCCTTGTCGTCGCGGTAATGCTCGTCCCACAGCATGCTCGCGAGGGTCGGGCCGGCGATCGCGCCGAACTTGACCGGCTTGTTGGAGAGGCGCTGCGCGACCTGCCAGATCGCGGCGTATTCGAGCGGGCCGCGGCCGAGCTTCCCGGTCACGACGCCGGGCTGATAGGCTTCCGCCACCTCGTACAGAATCTTGCCCGGCCGGATGCCGGGGCGCTGCGACCAGCCGGGCGAGGTGTCGCGATGGCCGGTGATGCCGGTGAGCCGCTCGATCGGATAAAAGAACCACGACTTGCCGCCGACCGCGAGATCAAAGCGGCTGTCGCCGTCGGTGACGATATCGAGACCGGCCGCTTCCTGCGCGTTGATGATCGCCGCGACCGCATCGAGATACTGCTCGCGGAACAGCGAATCGCCCATCATTGTCTTGAACGAGCGGCCGTCGAGATTGGCGTTGAACCATAACGGGCGCGGATAGGAGCCGGTGATCGCGGTCGGCAGCATCATGTCGCGGGTCACGGTCAGCATCGCTTCGCTTCCCTCACGCAAACGGAGCCATTAGCTTATACCGTATTAGCTTATACCCTACGCAGACGCAGCCGGAGGCGGCAGATGCAGAATTTTTCGGGCAGGATCGCAGTCGTCACCGGGGGCGGCAGCGGCATGGGGCGCGAATTGGTGCGCCAGCTCGTCGCCGAAAACTGCGATGTCGCGATGTGCGACGTGTCGGCCGCCGGCATGGCGGAAACCGTGGCGCGGTGCCAAGCCGCCGGACTGCCGCAGGGTCTGCGCCTGACGACGCACTTCGCCGATGTGTCGGACGAGGCGCAGGTCGGGCGCTTCCGCGACGAGGTCGCCGAGCGCCACGCCGCCGACAAAATCCATCTCCTGTTCAACAATGCCGGGATCGGCGGCGGCGGCAGCATGATCGCGCACGCCCGCGAGGAATGGGAACGCACGTTCAACATCTGCTGGGGCGGCGTCTACCATTGCACCCGCGCCTTCCTGCCGATGCTGCTGAAAGCCGACGAAGGCCACATCGTCAATACCAGCAGCGTCAACGGTTTCTGGGCGTCGATCGGGCCGCGGACGCCGCACACCGCCTATTCGGCGGCGAAATTTGCCGTCAAGGGGTTCACCGAGGCGCTGATCACCGATCTGAGGATCAATGCGCCGCACGTCAAATGCTCGGTCGTCATGCCCGGCCATATCGGCACCGGCATCGCCGCCAACTCGCGCAAAATCCAGGGCGGCAACCCTGAGGCCGACACGATCGACCCGAGACAGATCGCCCAGGCGCGGGCGCGCATCGCCTCGATGGGCCATGATGTCTCGCCGCTGTCGGACGACCAGATTCGCGCGCTGATCGCCGAGCGCGAACGCCGCTTCCGCGACGAGGCGCCGACCAGCGCCGCCGCAGCCGCCAAAATCATCCTCGACGGCGTCAAGGAAGAGCGCTGGCGCATCATCGTCGGACGCGACGCCGAACAGCTCGATCGGAAAGTGCGCGCGGCGCCGGAGCGCGCCTACGATCTCGACTTCTTCGAGGAATTCGCGCGCGACGCGGGCTGGCGCCTCGGCTGAGGTGCCGCCGGCACAACCGCCGAGCGTGTCGCGCCATGCCCAATGCAATGGGCAGACGCCCGTCCGGCGCATCTTGTCGTGCCCGGCACCGCGGCCTACTCTGCCCGCAAACGCCGGCGGACGGGAGGAGCTGCGATGAGTTACGACCTGTTGATCAAGAACGGCCGCGTCATCGACGGTTCGGGCGAGCCGGCGTTTCAGGCCGATGTCGCGGTGCACCAGGGGCGCATCGTCGGGGTCGGCAAGGCGCTCGGCGCCGCGACGCGTACGATCGACGCCGCCGGCCGCGTCGTCGCGCCGGGCTTTATCGACCATCACACGCATTTCGACCCGCAAGCCGTCTGGGACCCCTATTGCGGCTCGTGGGTGCATAACGGCCACACGACGGTCATCGTCGGCCAATGCGGCCAGGTCATCGCGCCGGTGCGGCCGGGCGACGCCCAGTGGTATCTCGAATTCTTCTCCGATGCCGAGCAGATCCCGTTGCCCGTCCTCCAGGCGGGCGTCGATGTCAGCTGGGAGACGATCGGGCAATATCTCGCCGCGCTGGGCAAGCGGCGCGGCATCAACGTCGGCACGCTGATCGGCCATTCCGGCGTCCGCCGCTATGTAATGGGCGAGGCGGCCTCCGAGCGGCAGGCGACGCCGGAAGAAATGGCGGCGATGCAGCGCCTCATCCGCGAGGCGATGCAGGACGGCGCGCTCGGCTTCTCGACCGCGCCGAAAGACCGCGGCGACCCGGCCGGCGTCGCCGACGACGCCGAGCGCTGGGCGCTCGCCAGCGTGCTCGGCGAACTCGGCACCGGCGTCATGCAGGTGGCGGGCGGCGCGCCCGGCGGCACCAAGGAAACCCGCCGCGTCGCCCGCGAACTGGCGGCCCGCACCGGGCGGCCGTCGATCTACAACCTCGTCTCAGATCCGGTCGTCAACCCCGACGAATGGGTCGAGCACCTGAAGTGGCTGGAAGACGGGTTCAAGAGCGGTGCGCGCTGCTATGGCTCGTGCCTGGCGACCGTCGCTGGCGCAATCTTCAACCTCGAGCGCGGCCTCAATGTGCCACAGGACGAGGACATAACGAACCCCGAGGGCTTCTTCCGCGGCATGCCGACCTGGGACGACGTCATGGCGCGGCCCTACCGGGAGCGCATGCAGGCGTTCCGCGATCCCGAAATCCGCAAGAGGATGTCGGCCGAGGCGGTCGAGGGCACGGTGACGCAGCAGGGCGGCATGACCGACCGGCGCGGCCGCGCCCGCGGCCTCTTCAACCGGCGCTGGGACCTCGTCGAAGTCTTCATGACCGAGAAGGGGCAGAACCGCCACCTCGAGGGCAAGAGCATCGAGCAGATCGCCCAGGAGCAGGGGAAGGGCATCATGGACGCCTTCCTCGACCTGTCGCTCGATGAGGATTTGAAGACCTGCTTTATCGCGATCGACCGCAACAACGATCCGGCGACGCAGAAGCACATCCTCGGCTCGCAATACACGGTCATCGGTACCAGCGACGGCGGCGGCCGGCCGCATACCGCCGACCGGCACGAGACGAGCACGCATCTCCTCGGGTATTGGGTGCGCGAGCAGCAGGCGATGCCGCTGGAAGAGGCGGTCTATCGCCTCACCGGCAAAACCGCGCTGATGCACGATCTTAGCGATCGCGGCTTCATTGCGCCCGGCAAGGCCGCCGACATCACGATCTTCGACCCCGATCGGATCGGCGAAAGGCCGCGCGAGCCGGTCGCGACATTGCCGGCCGGCGGCGTCGAGGTGAAGCGCGAGGCCGAGGGCATCGACTACGTCATCGTCAATGGCCAGGTGCTGCTCGAAGGCGGCGAACTGACCGGCGCGTTGCCCGGCCAGATCATCCGCGGCCCGCTCTACCAGCCGCGCGCGTAGCCCAGGCGGTCCCCGCCGCCGATCGCATCTGCCGGATTATTGCCCGGCGGCGAGGCGGCGCGCGGCTTCCTTGACGAGGCTCAGATCGGCGTATTGCTTTACGTCGATCGAGCGGCGGACGAAGCCGAACTTATACTGCAGATCGACATTCATCTGCAGCGCGGCGAGGTCGGGCAACCCATTCGGCTCGCGGTAATAATCCTTCTTTGTGAAGGCCCAGCTGTGGAATTGTGCTGCCGGCCGCTTGGTGACCTTAGCTAAGAGTGCGACAGCCGCGTCGTGGTTCGCCGGGTCCTGCAGCCAGCGCAGCGCGTGCAGGTAATCCTCGAGGAAGTCCAGCATCACCTCGCGATGCGCCTTAAGGAAGCCCGCGCGTGCGACGCGGATGATCATCTGGCTGGGGCCGATCGCATCGGCCTGGGTGAACAGCGGCCTCGCGAACGTCTGCAGCTGCGGATCCATGCCGAACGGCAGCGGCGCCGCGACCAGCGCAACCTTGCCTTCCTTCAGCATCGCCCGCATGTCTGGGAAACGCACCTCGACGGTACTGAAATCGCGGCCGTCTTGCAGGTGATGGCGCGCCAACAGCGCCAGCATCGCCATGTCGACGGCGCTGCCGCGCTCGTTGGTCGCGAGCGCCCTGCCTTTGAGGTCGGCGATCGAATGGATCGGGCTATCCTTGCGCACGAAGAACGCATTCGTGTGATAGCCGGGAACGCCGTCCTGGAACTCGTCTGAAATGACCCGCAGATCGGCCATGCCGGCATTGACGATGCCGAGCGCGAAGGTCGAATAGGCAAGCGGCGAAACGTCGAGCGCGCCGGTCGCCAGCGCCGTCATCTCGGTCGAGGTGCCCTGGAAATGAATGAGTTCGGGCACATACGTCTTGCCGGCATGCGGCGCGAGGCCGGGCTGCGCGAACATCAGCGTCGCGATGTCGCTGCCGGCAACGACCCAGCCGATGCGCAGGTGATAGGGCTCGGCCGCCCGTACCGGCGCGGCCAGCGCCAAGGCCAGGGAGAAGGCGAGAGCGGCCCGCCGCAATTTCGACATCACGTCCCCCGTCCTTCCGCCGGCTGCTGAGCCTTTACTGCGAAATCGCCGTCCTTGCCAGGCGCCCGATGCAGTCGCGATTGCGTTGGGATTGCGTCGCGCCCCTCGCAATGACAGCGTATCGGCGATGAAGGAACTCCGCCTCAACGCCTTTGCGATGAACTGCGTCGGGCATCAGTCGCCCGGGCTGTGGGCGCATCCGCGCGACCGCTCGGCGGATTACACCAATCTCGCCTACTGGATCGATCTCGCGAAAACCCTGGAACGCGGCTGCTTCGACGGCCTCTTTCTCGCCGACGTGCTCGGAATTTACGATGTCTACGGCGGGTCACCGGCGGCAGCGTTGCGTCACGCGGTGCAGATACCGGTCAACGACCCGCTTCTCCTGGTGCCGGC
Organism: Alphaproteobacteria bacterium; assembly: GCA_030042035.1. Lineage (GTDB taxonomy): Bacteria > Pseudomonadota > Alphaproteobacteria > ATCC43930 > CGMCC-115725 > DATARH01. The sequence continues at coordinate 16,357 of JASIAN010000167.1, forward strand.
GATGGCGGCGGCGACCGAGCATTTGGGGTTCGGCGTCACCTGCACGTTGTCCTACGAGCCGCCCTATACGCTGGCCCGCCGGCTCTCGACGCTCGATCATCTAACGGACGGCCGGGCGGGTTGGAACATCGTCACCGGCTATCTCGACAGCGCCGCCGCGGGCATGGGTCTCGGCACGCAGGCGGGACACGACCGGCGTTATGAGATCGCCGATGAATACATGCAAGTGATGTACAAACTGTGGGAGGGCAGCTGGGCCGATGATGCCGTCCGGCGCGACCGCGCAGCCGGCATTTATGCCGATCCGGCGAAGGTGCAACGGGTGCGCCACGACGGCCAATTCTACCAGCTCGATGCGATCCACCTCTCGGAGCCGTCGCCACAGCGCACGCCGGTGCTTTATCAGGCCGGGGCGTCGAGCCGCGGCCGTGCCTTTGCCGCAGCGCACGCCGAATGCGTGTTCATCAACGGCCCCTCACCCCAGGTCGTCGCACCGCAGGTCGCCGACCTGCGCCGCCGCGCCGCGGCAAACGGCCGCCGACCGGACGATCTTCTCATCTTCACGCTCGCGACCGTCATCACCGGCCGCAGCGCGGCAGAAGCGCAAGCCAAGCAAGAAGAATACCGCCGCTATGCCGACCCCGAAGCGGCACTGGCGCTGTTTTCCGGCTGGACCGGCGTCGATTTCTCGAAATATCGGCCGGACGATGAATTGCGCTATATCGAAACGGAGGCGATGCGTTCCTCGCTCGCCTCGTTCACGTCGGACGACCCCGACCGCGTGTGGACCGTGCGCGAATTGGCCGAGCATGTCGCGATCGGCGGGCGCGGCCCGCTGTTTGTCGGCGCGCCCGACGCGATCGCCGACACGCTGATTGATTGGGTCGAGAAGACCGGCATCGACGGCTTCAACCTCGCCTATGCCGTGACGCCCGAAAGCTTCGATGATTTTGTCGCTCTCGTCGTGCCGGAACTGCAGCGCCGCGGCGCCTATAAGCGCCAGTACGCGGCGGGCACGCTGCGCGAAAAGCTGTTCGGCGCCGGCCGTGCCCGCCTCGCGCCGCCGCATCCGGCCGCGCAATACCGCCATCCGGCCGACGGTTGAACGTGGACGCGCCGCCACCGCCGGCGCATAGTCGCAGCATCCCGTTTCCCTTGGAGGCACCGCGCCATGTCTGTGCAGGACGTCGATTTCCGCGGCGGCATCGCGTGGCCGTCGAACGGCATCAGCGAGGTGCCGTTCCGTCTTTACACGGACCCGGAGCAATACCGGCTCGAACAGGAGCGCATCTTCAAGGGACCGACGTGGAGCTATTTGTGTCTCGCAACGGAGATCGCCGAGCCGGGCGACTGGGTCGCAACGACGGTCGGCGAGGTCGCCGTCATCGTTGCGCGCGGACCCGACGGCAGGATCAATGCCTTTGTCAACCGCTGCGCCCATCGCGGCAACCTCCTGTGCCTGACCAACAAGGGCCGGGGCCGCGAGATTACCTGCATCTATCACGGCTGGAGCTACGACCTCGAGGGCCGACTGACCGCGGTTGCGTTTGAAAAGGGCGTCCGGCGCCAGGGCGGCATGCCGCCGGAATTCCGCAAAGAGGAGCACCATTTACAGCGGCTGCGCGTCGCCGAACTGGCGGGCCTCGTGTTCGGTACCTTCAGTGATGAGACGCCCGACCTCGAAACCTATCTCGGGCCGCTCGTCACGGGCGGCATGCGGCGCGTCCTCAATCGGCCGGCGACGATCATTGGCCGCTCGACGCAAATCCTGCCCAACAATTGGAAGCTCTACGCCGAGAACGTCAAGGACACCTACCACGCCTCGATCCTGCACGCGTTCCTGACGACGTTCCGCATCAATCGCCTGTCGCAACCCGGCAGCATCAACATCGATGACAGCGGCGGCAATCATTTCAGCCAAGCGAAGCTCGACTACGCCGCTGAGGACGCCGAATACAAGGCGGCCGCGCTGCGCTCTGACACCGACCTCAAACTGCAGGACAATTCGGTGGTCGAGTCAGTGGACGAATACGGCGATCAAGTCTCGGTGCAGATCCTGACCGTGTTCCCGAACATGGTGTTGCAGCAGATTCGCAACACGATCGCGGTGCGCGTGTTGAAGCCGCGCGGCGTCGATCGCGCCGAACTCGAATGGATTCATCTCGGCTTTGCCGACGACGATGCGGCGATGACCGAGCGTCGCCTGCGCCAGGGCAACCTCGTCGGCCCGGCCGGCTATATCGCGCTGGAAGATGGCTGCGTCGGCGGCTTTGTACAGCGGGCCTTGCAATACAACGACGACGGCGAGGGCGTCGTCATGATGGGCGGGCACGACGCGCAGTCGCAGAATTTCCGCGCCAGCGAGGCCGCGATCCGCGGCTTCTGGAAGAAATACCGCACGCTGATGGGCGCCTGAGGCGGCGCGCCCCATGGACAGGACCGCGCTGCGGCTCGGCATTGACGAACTGAACGCCGCCTATGCCGACTGCATCGACGACGACCGGCTCGAAGAATGGCCGGATTTCTTCGCCGAGGACTGCCGCTATCTGATCACCAGCCGCGACAGCTATGAGGCGGGCTTGCGCCACGGCATCATCTATTGCGCCTCGCACGGCATGCTGACGGACCGGGTTATGGCGCTCCGGCGCGCCAGCATGTTCGAGCCGCATCGCTACCGCCATCTGATCGGGCCGGCGCGGGTCGGCACCGTCGCAGACGCCATCGCCGAGGCGCGCGCCAATTTTTTCGCCGCCCGCATCATGCATGACGGCACGACGACTTTGTTTGCGACCGGCCGCTATCTCGACCGGATCGATGTGAGCCGCGAGCCCTTCCGCTTCATCGAGCGCACCGTCGTGCTCGACAGCCAGAAGATCGACACGCTCTTGGTGATCCCGCTGTAAGCCCGATGGCTGATGGCGACATCCTGTTCGGGCGCGAGGGCGGGCTGGCGACGGTCACATTGAACCGCCCGGCGGCGCTCAACGCCTTCACGCTCGCGATGTACCGCGCGTTCGATCCGATGCTGCGAGAGTGGGCCGCCGACCCCACGATCCATGCCGTGCTGATCCTGGGTGCCGCGGGGCGTGCGTTCTGCGCCGGCGGCGACATCCGTGCAATTTACGAGGCCGGGCGCGGCATTTCCGGCGAGCGCGCGCTGACCGCCGCATTCTTTCGCGAGGAATACGAGCTGATCCGCCGCGTTCACCGCTATCCGAAGCCCTATATCGCGATCATTGATGGCATCGCGATGGGTGGCGGCGTCGGCGTGTCGGTCAACGGGCGCTGGCGCATCGCCACCGAGAACATGCTGCTCGCGATGCCGGAGACCGGCATCGGCCTCTTTCCCGATGTCGGCGCCAGCCGCTTTCTCAACTTATGCCCCGGGCAGATCGGCCGCTGGCTCGGGCTGACCGGCGCGCGGATCGGTCCCGCCGACGCGCTCTATTGCGGCTTTGCGACGCATTTTGTACCGCGCGAGAGGGTGCCGGCGCTGGTAGCGGCGCTCGCCGCCTCCGCGCGCGTCGAGGAGACGCTCGCCGCGTTCCACGCCGATGCCGGTCGGCCGCCGCTCATCGCGCGCCGCGCCGCAATCGACCGGTGCTTTGCCGGCGCGACGGTCGAGGCGATCCTGGAGGCGCTCGCCGCCGAAGCCGCGGGAAGCGGTGCAGATGCCCAATGGGCGGCCGAGACGCGCGCCAAGTTGCTGGCAAAATCGCCGACCAGCCTGAAGATCACGTTGCGCCAGCTGACGATCGGCCGCGGTTTCGCCATCGAGGCGGCGCTGGCGCTCGAATACCGGCTGACCCAGCATGTCATGCAAAAACACGATTTCTACGAAGGCGTACGCGCCGCTCTCATCGACCGCGACCAGCGGCCGCGCTGGGAGCCGGCGACCCTCTCCGAGGTCACGGAAGCGATGGTCGATCGCTACTTCACCTCGCTCGGCGACGGCGAATTGCGGTTTGATTAGTGTGCGCTCGCGATTGCGAGGAGCGTAGCGACGAAGCAATCTCGACGTCGCGGGATTGCTTCGCTGCGCTCGCAATGACCCATCCCAGGAGACGACGAAATGGCGACGATCGGCTTTATCGGGCTCGGCAATATGGGCGCGCCGATGGCGGCCAATCTGGTGAAGGCGCAGCATCACATTGCCGGCTTTGACATCGTCGCGGCGGCGCGCGACATGCTGGCCGAGAACGGCGGACACATCGCGTCGGGCGTTCCCGAAGCGGCGGCCGCCGGCGACATCGTCATCACGATGCTGCCGGCCGGGCCACAGGTGCGCGAGGTCTATCTCGGACCCGATGGAGTCCTGGCGCATGCGCGGCCCGGCGCGCTGTTGATCGACTGCTCGACGATCGATGTCGAAACCGCGCGCGCCGTCGCCGCCCAGGCTGCCGCGAAAGGGTTTGCGATGCTCGATGCGCCGGTGTCGGGTGGGACGATCGGTGCCGCCGCAGGGACGTTGACCTTTATGGTCGGCGGCACGGTCGAGACATTCGCCCGTGCCCGCCCGGTCCTCGCAGCGATGGGCCGCACGATCGTCCATGCCGGCCCCGCGGGCGCCGGCCAGACTGCCAAGATCTGCAACAATATGATCCTCGCCGCCTCGATGATCGCGGTGTGCGAGGGGTTCGCGCTGGCGGAAAAGCTCGGCCTGCCGGCGCAGACGCTGTTCGACATCTGTAGCACATCGACAAGCCAGTGCTGGGCAATGACCGGCTATTGCCCAGTGCCGGGGCCGGTGCCGGCGGCGCCGTCCAACCGCGGCTACGCGCCCGGCTTCACCGCCGCCAACATGCTGAAGGACCTGCGCCTGTCACAGCAGGCCGCGGGCGCGACCGGCGCCGCGACGCCGCTCGGGGCGGCCGCCGCCAACCTCTATCAGATCTATGTCGATGCCGGCGGCGGCGCATCGGATTTTTCCGGCATCATGCAGTTCCTCAACCGCACGCAATCCGGGCAATGACAACGAAAATTTAACGCAATACGCGTTTAGATCGCCGCCCCGGGGGGCATGCGAGGCTGATCTGTCATGAGCAACAACTATCTCGAGGCGATTTCGCTGATCGAGCGGCTGCACCGCCACTTTCTCGAAGTCGTCAAGCTGGAGCTGGATGGGCTCGGCATTCACGACATCAACAACGTGCAGGGGCTGATGTTGTTCAACATCGGCGACGCCGAGATGACGGTCGGCGAACTGACGCTGCGCGGCTGCTATCTCGGCTCCAACGTCTCCTACAACGTCAAGAAGATGGTCGAGAACGGCTATCTCGAACAGGAACGTTCGGTGCACGATCGCCGTTCGATCCATGTGCGCCTGACCGACAAGGGGCGCGCGTTGTGCGAACAGCTGAACGGCATGCATCGCCGCCATATCGACATGTTGTCGCAGACCCCGATCAAGGAAGCCGACATGGAGGTCGTCATCACGACGCTGCGTCGGCTTGAACGGTTTTGGGTGCGCGCCAGCGATCTGGCGCAGCGTCCGGGACAACGCGCCGCCTGAATGCGCCCCGTCCGATCGGTTGCGGCGTCATTTTTCACGTGACGCAGCGACCCGCGGCTGCGACGCTATGGGCCGCAGCAGCGGAGCCGCCCGATGTCCTTTCTTGCCCCACTTGCGCCGGGGGTTAGCGCCGCCGGCGCGCTCGACCGCGATGATATCGAGGCGCTCGCCGCGCAAGGCGTGCGTACGATCGTCAACAACCGCCCCGACGGCGAAGAGCGCGGCCAGTTCCCGGCCGCCGAGGCAGGCGCCGTCGCGGCAGCGCACGGCGTCGCCTATCATCACATTCCGGTCACCGGGCCGGGCCTGTCGAAAGCCGATGTTGATGCGTTCGCCGCCGTCCTGGCGGGCGCCGAAGAGCCGATCGTCGCGCACTGCCGCAGCGGCACGCGCTCGGCGCTGCTGTGGGCGCTCGTGCGCCTGCGCGCAGGCGACGATCCGGCGGCATTGATCGCCCGAGCGAAACAGTGCGGCATTGACATTGCTATGCTGCCGGCGGTCGCCCGCCGCATCGGGTTATAGCGGCCCAAGCATGCCGGGCCGCCGCAGCCGTTCCGTCACGACGGCAGCGAGATAGGCTGCGGCGCTAAGCGCCGTGATCCAAAAGCTCGTCGGCCAATCGCTATAATAGGCCGCGGCGATGCCGGCCCAGGCCTCGGCGAGTCCCAGCGCCGCCGCCAGGACGACCCCGGCGGCAACCGCACCGCACAGGCGCTGCGCTGCCGCCGCCGGCCCGACCATCAGCGCAAACACCAGCAGCACGCCGACGATCTGCGCGCATTCGGCCGTCGCCAGCGCGACGATTGCCAGGAACAGCACCGAATAGAGCGGCAGCGACACGCCTTTCGCTTCGGCAAGCTCGGGTTGCAGGCTGGCAAACAGCAGCGGCCGCGAGATGATTCCGAGCAGCGCAAGACTCGCTGCGCCGAGCCCGGCGAGCACCCAAACCGTCCGGCGATCGACCGCCAGCACGTTGCCGAACAACAGCGTTGTCGCCTGGGTCGCATAGGCCGTGTAGAAATGCAGGAACAACAGGCCAAATCCGAGCGACAGCGCCAGCACGATGCCGATTGCGACATCGCGCTGGGCCAGCCCGCGTTCGCCGATCGCGCCCATGCCGATCCCGGCTGCCACAGTCATCGCCACAAGGCCCCACAACGGGGCGATGCCGACCAACGCCGCCCCGGTCGCGCCGGTGAAACCGACATGCGCCAGCGCATGACCGGCGAAGGTCTGGCCGCGCAGCACCAGAAAATAGCCGACCACGCCGGCGACGACCGCAACGATGCCGGCAGCGGCAAAAGCGTTGCGCATGAAGTCGTATTGCAGCATCGCAGAGGTATCTCAGCGCATCTCGCGATGCTCCGCCATCGCCGGGTCGTGGCGGTGCGCATCACGCTCGACGCTGCGGCCGCCCGACATGACGAAAATGCGGCCGCCGACGTGCACGACGTCGATGTCGGAACCATAGAGCCGCGACAGCACCGGGCCGGTAATGACCTCATCGACGGTGCCAAGCGCCGCCTGGCGATTGCCGAGATAGATCACGCGGTCGATCGCGCCCAACAGCGGGTTCAGCTCGTGAGCGCTGAGCAACACCGTGACGCCGAGCTCGCGCCGCAGGTCCTTGACGAGATCGATGACTTCGGTCTCGTGATGCGGGTCGAGGCTGATCAATGGCTCGTCGAGCAACAAAAGCTGCGGCCGGCCGATCAGTGCCTGCGCCAATAAGAGGCGCTGACGCTCGCCGCCGGACAGTTCGGCAATCGGCCGGCGTGCGAGATCGCGGACGGCGATGAGATCGAGCACGCGGTCGATCTCGGCGCGCCCGGCCCGACTATAGAGCGGCAGCCCGAGGCGGTGGCCATCGACGGCGCTGGCGACAAAATCGCGGCCGGAAAGCCGCAGCGGCGGCAGCCCGCCGCGCACCTGCGGCATGTAACCGATCGCCGGGTTGCCGCGAGTGGCGGCGCGGCCGAGCACGCGGATCGTGCCGCGCGCCGGCGGCACCAGGCCCAAAACGGCGCGCATCAGCGTCGATTTGCCGGCGCCGTTCGGGCCGAGGACGCCGACGAAATCGCCGGACGGAATCGCGAAATCGATGTCGGCCAGGACGAGCCGGCCGCCGAGCGCCAGCCTCACATCGCGGAATTCGATCGCGCTCATCGCGGCGGCAGCGCGCGGGCGATCGCATCGAGCTCGCGCATCATCCACGCCTGATAACCAAGTCCGGGCGGTTCGGTCTCGGTGGCGCCGATGACCGGCACGTGCGCCGCCTTGGCGATGTCAACCATGCGCCGCGCGACCGGATCCGACGCCTGGCTATTATAGACCAGCAGCCCGACCCGATGTCGCCGCAAATCCTCTTCGAAAGCGGCAACGTCGCGGGCGCTCGGCTCCGTATTGTTCATGACCGCGAGCTGAAACCGTTGGTTGCGGCTCGGCATGCCGAGCGCCGCCAGCATGTAGCCGAACACCGGCTCGGTCGCCGTCGCCGGCGTGCCGGAAAGCCGCGCCCGCAACGCCGCGATCTTGGCATCGATCGGCCGCAGCGATTGCTCGAATGTCACGAGGCGCTGCTCATAATCCGATCGGTGCGAAGGGTCTACCTGTGCGAGATTGGCCGCGAGAATTTTCGCGAGTGCCGGCATCGTCGCTGGATCATACCAGATATGCGGATTGTCACCGGGCTTGCGACCGATGAGCGCCGCCACATCGATTGTGATGCGTTGGTGGCCGGCGACCGCGTGCAGCAGCTTTACCATCCACGGATCGTAGTCGATGCCGCTGTAGATGACGATCCGGGCGCCGGCGAGAGCCCGGCCGACCGATGGGCTCGCCTCGAACAGATGCGGGTCCTGGTCGGGGTTGCTGAGAATGCTGGCCACTCTGACGTCCGGCCCGCCGATCTGCTGTGCGACATCGCCGTAAAAGTTTTCCGCCGCGACGATCGCAACCCGATCGTCGGCTTGCACAGCAGGCGACAAAGCAGCCAGAGCCATAATTTGCAGTGTCATAGCGGCAATCAGGGGCAATCGCATTTCGGGGCTCCACGTTGATGAGAGAGGCGGACAATTGGAAAGATATGATATAACATCCTAATCGTCATTGCGAATGTCTTGAGGGTGACACTCTTGCAAATGAGAACCACTCGCACCCCATGCGGAGATCATTATGGTTCGGCATGAACCGTTCGCCGCCAGCCGCGTGCTGCAGCGGCGCATGCTGTGTCTATGCGCAACCTGGGTATGGTTGTGGGCGCTGCCGGCGCTGGCGCAGGCCCAGAGCGCTGCTCCGACGCCGCCGCCGGCGCCTACTGGCTTCTGGGAGCGGCAGAACCTGCTTGGCGATATCGGCGGGCTGCGCCCATTCCTCGATGATCACGGCTTGACCCTCGGCCTGTCGGAAACGAGCGAGGTCTTCGGCAACCTGACCGGCGGCACGCGCCGCGGCTTCGACTATGACGGGTTGACGACGATGAGCCTCACCCTCGATACAGGAAAGGCGTTCGGCTGGTCCGGCGGCACGCTCTACGCTAGCGCGCTGCAGATCCACGGCCGCAATCTCAGCGCCGACAATCTTGGGGTGCTGCAGACCCTGACCAATATCGAGGCGACGCCAGCCACTCGGCTTTGGGAGTTGTGGTTCCAGCAATCGTTGCTCGGCGACAAGGCCGACCTGAAAATCGGCCAGCAGAGCCTCGACCAGGAATTTATCGTCAGCCAGTATGCAGGAATCTTCCTGAACGCGGCGATGGGCTGGCCGGCGCTACCAGCGGTTGACCAGTACGCCGGCGGCCCCGCCTATCCGCTGTCCTCGCTCGGCGTGCGCGTCCGCGCAAAGCCCAGTTCGGTCTTGACCGTGCTGGCAGGCGTCTTTGACGACAACCCGCCCGGCGGCCCATTCTCCGATGATTCGCAAGTGCGCGACGGTGAGGCCTCAGGCACACGTTTCGATCTCGGCACTGGCGCACTATTCATCGGCGAGATGCAATATTCGGCGGCCCGACCGCCATTCGCGGCGACGGCCGCCGATCTGCCGGGCACTTACAAGATCGGCCTGTGGGTCGATACCGGCGAGTTCCCGGACCAGCGCTTCGACACCGCCGGCCTGTCGCTCGCCTCACCTGCCAGCACCGGCATGCCGCGGCAGCACGGCGGCAATTTCAGCCTCTACGGCATCGTCGATCAGCAGGTTTGGCGGGCGGCGCACGAGTCGCGTTCGCTCGGCGTGTTCGCCCGCCTGATGGGCGCCCCAGACGACCGCAACCTCGTGGATTGGAGCGCCAATTTCGGCCTCAATCTCGCCGCGCCATTGCCGGGACGCAACAATGACACGTTCGCGATCGGCTACGACTGGGCCCATGTCAGCAGCCGGGCGAGCGCGCTCGACCGCGACATCGGCCAGTTCACGCTGATGCCCTACCCGGTGCGCGGTTCGGAGCATGTCATCGAGCTGACCTATCGGTATCAAATCGCCGGATGGTGGACCGTGCAGCCTGATCTGCAGTACGTCATCAACCCCGGCGGCGGCATTGCCGATCCGGAAAACCCGAGCAAGCAGGTCGGCGACGAACTGGTTGTCGGGGTGCGCACGACGATCACCTTCTGATCCCCGGTCTCGCCGCGTTCCGCTGCACGCTGCGCGTGTGCGTCGCGGTGCCGTAAAAAATGCTATATTGCCCGCCCCAATCGAGCGGGAAACGCGGGATGCCGGAAGAACATAGAGCTGCGGTCCTGATTATCGGCGCCGGTCCGGCCGGCTATACCGCGGCGATCTATGCCGCGCGCGCCAATCTGAGGCCCCTCCTCGTCACCGGCATTCAACCGGGCGGTCAGCTGACCATCACGACCGATGTTGAGAACTATCCCGGCTTTGCCGACGTCATCCAGGGGCCGTGGCTGATGGAGCAGATGCAGCGCCAGGCCGAGCATGTCGGCACGCGCATCGTGCTCGACGAGATCGCCGCGCTCGATCTCAGCCGCCGGCCGTTTGCGGCGACCGGCGATTCGGGCGACCGCTATTTCGCCGATACCGTCATCGTCGCCACCGGCGCCCAGGCGCGCTGGCTCGGGGTTGCGGGCGAAGCGGCGTTTCGCGGCTTCGGCGTGTCCGCCTGCGCCACCTGCGACGGATTTTTCTTCCGGGACAAGGAGGTGGTCGTCGTCGGCGGCGGCAATACCGCGGTTGAGGAGGCGCTGTATCTGACCAACCACGCGCGCCGCGTGACGGTCGTGCACCGGCGTGATGCGCTGCGCGCCGAGAAGATTCTGCAGGATCGCCTGCTCCGCAACGACAAGATCGCCGTCATCTGGGACAGCGTCGTTGAAGAAATCCTCGGCGTCGCCGAACCGCCACAGGTAACCGGCGTCCGGCTACGCAACGTGCGTACCGGCGCGGTCCACGATATGGCCTGCGACGGCATTTTCATCGCGATCGGGCATACGCCGGTGACGGGCCTCGTCAAGGGGCAACTGCCGCTCGACCCCGATGGCTATATCGTTACCCGCCCCGATTCGACGGCGACCGCGATCCCTGGCGTCTTTGCCGCCGGCGACGTCCGGGACAAGGTCTACCGCCAGGCGGTGACGGCGGCCGGGCTCGGCTGCATGGCAGCGCTCGAGGCGGAGAAGTTTCTCGCCGCTGAGCACGATCGCAGCGCCACGCGCGCCGCCGAATAGCGGCTGCGGTCGGCACCACGAGAAGCGACCCGGAAGGCAAGAAAATGGCCATGGATTGGGACAAATTGCGGGTGTTTCACGCGGTCGCCGAGGCGGGCAGCTTCACTCACGCGGGCGAGGCGCTGAACCTCAGCCAGTCGGCGGTCAGCCGGCAGATCAGCGCACTGGAGGAGAGCCTCAGCGTACCGCTGTTTCACCGTCACGCACGCGGTCTCATTCTGACCGAGCAGGGGGAACTGTTGTTCCGCACCGCGCGCGAGGTCTTTGCGAAGCTCGCAATGTCGGAAAGCCTGATCTCCGAGTCGAAGGACCGGCCGAAGGGACCGCTCAAAATCACGACCAATGTTTCGTTTGGCTCGATCTGGCTGGCGCCGCGGATCAGCGAATTCCTCGACCTCTATCCCGAAATCCAGGTCAGCCTGCTGGTCGACGATTCCGAACTCGACTTGTCGATGCGCGAGGCAGATGTCGCGATCCGGATGTCGGCGCCGCGCCAGCCCGATCTGATCCAGCGCCATCTTGCGACAGTGCAGGTGCACATCTACGGCTCACCCGAATACCTGAAAAAGCATGGCACGCTGCAGCGCCCTGAGGATCTCGACGAGCATCGCCTGATCGTCTACGGCGATGACGGCCGTCCGCCGGTGCCGGGCGTCAACTGGATTCTCGAGGCCGGCGCTAAGCCCGGCCACGATCGTCGGCCGATTCTCAGCGTTAACAACACCTACGGCATGCTGCGGGCGGTCAGAAGTGGCCTCGGCCTCGCCTCACTGCCGGATTTCGTCGCCACCGAGCAGGGCGATCTGACGCGCGTGTTGCCGGAGCTCGCCGGGCCGCCAAATGAAGCCTATTTCGTCTATCCGGAGGAACTGCGTTCGTCGAAGCGGATCAGCGTTTTCCGCGATTTTCTCTTGCGCAAAGTGGCCGAGGGACGGCTTAGCTGAAATGCCAATGCGGCGGTTCGCCGCGCCAGCGAAACAACCAGCTACAGCATTGCGGTTTTTGCAGACGAGCCAGAACCAATTCCCGTTGGTGTAGAACGCCGGCACCACGATATTTGTGCTCACGCGATACTGCATCGCGGTGAGTTTTTCGGGTCAATGTGACCCCATCGAGTTTCCGGGACTTGCGCCCGGAAAGAGGGTCTTCGGACCCTTACGTCTCCTAGACGTGAAGCCTCCCTGTTCAAACTTGGCCGGAACCTTGGTTCCGGCCAATTTCTTTTTGGGCGCACCGGGCGCTCTTTCGCGCGTCATGCGAAAAAGCCATCCCGCGCACGTATCACCGGTGGAGAGCGAAGTTGAGGGGTCCGTTACGTGATTGCCGTGATTGCGCCTGCGGCGGCTCATCGCCACGACGCGGATCCCGGAACTCGCAGGCGGTGCAATCAGCGCCAGCATCGGCGTCGCGTGGTTTCCCGCGACGGCGAATGCGGTCGCGCTGATCACCGCCGTTGACCGCGCGACGTGCGAAGGTGAAAAATGCCGCTGGCTAATGCGCATCGCTGGCGGCGCGCGCCAGCGCAGGTGCGAGCAGCGTGGCGGCGGCCGCACTATTCGTTGCGCAGGTAACCGGCGGGTTTGGCACCCAAAGCCCACCACGTCCCGGCGAGGCCGACCGCCAGCGTCAGCACCACTGCCGCCGCGGCGGTCACCAGCAGGGGCAAGGGAAAAAACGTCCAGCTGCTTTTCATCGGTCCGGTAACGAGCGCCCAGGCGGTCAGCGTGCCGATTGCGGCGGCGACCAAAGCGGTGGCAACTCCGAGCAGCAAATACTCGATCACGAAAGCTGTGGCGATCGTGCGGCGCGTCGCTCCGAGCACCTTCAGCAGGATTGCGTCGTAGACCCGCCGGCGATGCCCAGCCGCCACGGCGCCGCCGAGCACCAGAATGCCGGACGCGACCGTTGCCAGCGCCACGATCCGCACCGCACCGCCGATCGTCGCGACGATCCGCGCCACCGCGGCCAGCGCCTCGCCTACCGGGATCGCCGAGACATTGGGGAAACGGTCGGCAACCTGTTGCACGATCCGCTCGGCCGTGCTTGCCGGCGCGTAAAGCGCGGCGAGACGGCTCTGCGGCGCCGCGTCGAGAGTCCCCGGCGCGAACACGATCGCGAAATTGATACCGAGCTCCGCCCAATCGATCTGCCGCAGGTTGGCGATGTGCGCAGTGATGTCACGACCCAACAGATTGACAGTCAGCGTGTCGCCGACCGCCAGCCCCATGTCGTGCGCCAACCCGGCGTCAAAGGAGACGAGCGGCGGCCCGTGATAGCTCGCCGGCCACCACGTGCCGGCGACGAGCCGCGATCCCTGCGGCAGGCTTGCCGCATAGGTCAACCCGCGCTCGCCGCGCACCGCCCATCGCGCATCAGGTGCGATCCTCGCTTGTTCCGCCGCCACGCCATTCAGCCGAACGATACGGCCGCGCAGCATCGGCACCGCATCGAAGCGCGCATCCGGCGCGGCCCGGACGATCCGCGCGAAGGCGTCCATTTGCGCCGGCTGCAGATCGAGAAAGAAGTCGGCAGGCGCGCGGGCGGCGAGGCGCTCTTTAATCTCGGCGGTGAGGTTGCCCTCGACGAGCGCCACTGCGACCATGACGCTGAGCCCCAGCCCGAGCGATAGCACGATGCGGGCGGTCGGGGCGCCCGGGCGATGGAGATTGCCGATCGCCAGCCGCAGCAACGTCAAGGGCGAACGCGGCGCGGCGCCTGCCGCGACGACAACCAGCGCACCGGCCAGCCGGAACACGAGAAACGCGGCGACCGCACCGCCGACATACCACAACCCGACGCGGCGGTCAGGCGCAGTCGTCACAATAAGCCCCGCTAGCGCAGCCCCGGCGGCGAGGCTCGTCGCGGCGGCGAGCGGTACCAGGACGCAGGGACGCTGTGCGACCCGATCGCGCCACAAAGCGCCCGGCGTTATGCGGCCAATAGCGGCGAGCGGCCACGGCGCGAACAGCAGCGTGATCAACATTCCCGACAGCGCGGCCGTCGCGAGCGGCGCCGGATGGAGGCCGAGCGGCAGCGGGGTCGGCAACAGACCGCGCAGAAGCGGTGCGATCGCCGGCGGCGCCAGCGCCCCGAGCAGCAGGCCGGCGCCGATTCCGACAAGCGCCAGCGCCATGATCTGCAGAAAATAGACGGCGAAGACCAGACCGGTGCCGGCGCCGAGGCACCTCAGCGTCGCGATCACCGCGCGCTTGCTCGCGATGTAGCCGGCAACGGCGTTGGCGATGCCGATGCCGCCGACCAGCAAGGCCGTAATACCGGAGAGGCTCAGAAAAAATCCGAGCCGGTCGATCAGACGCTGCAGCGAGGGCGCCGCGTCGGAGCTGCTGCGCAGCCGCCAGCCGGCCTCCGGAAAACGGGCGCGCGCGCGAGCGATCCAGCTTGCCGCATCGCTGCCAGGCGGGAGGCGCAGCCGATAGACGTAATCGACCAGCGCGCCCGGCTGGATCAGATGCGTAGCGGTCAGCGCCGCGTGCGCGATGATGACTCTGGGCCCAAACGCAAGCCCGGCAGACGCCGCATCCGGCTGGCGCTCGATGATCGCGGCGAGGCGCAACGTTGCCTCGCCGATGCGGAATTCGTCGCCGGGTTTGAGGCCGAGCCGGCCGGCGAGGCTCCTTTCGGCGACCGCGCCGAAGACGCCGTTTCGTGCGGCCAGCGCGGCACGCAGCGCGCGCGCCGGCGCCAGCGTGACCCGGCCGTATAACGGATAGGCGCCGTCGACCGCCTGCAATTCGATGAGGCTCGTCCTGCCGCCGCTCATCGAGCGCGCCATCGCGCGCATCCTGACGACCTCGGCGATGTCGCCGCTCGCAGCGAGGAACCGCCGTTCGGCCGTGCTTGCTGGCCGCAGCGCCAGCTGCGCGCTGACATCGCCGCCGAGCAGCGCGCGGGCGTCGCCGCGAATTCCGGCCTCCACCGAGGCTTCGAGCGAGCCGACCGCGGCGATCGTCGCAACGCCGAGCACGAGGCAGGCAAGGAAAACACGAAAGCCGCGAATGCCGCCGCGCAGCTCGCGCTTTGCGAGCGTCAGCGAATAGGCCACTGCGATGTCATCCGACCTCGCGCCGGCCGCCGGGACGCAAGGAAACCGCGCGGCCGACGGCCGCGTCGCCGACGATGCGGCCGTCGACGAGATCGAGGCGTCGGTCGCAGCGGTTGGCGAGTTCGGCGTCGTGGGTGATTATCAGGAGACCGGAGCCGAGCCTGGTATGCTCCTCGAACAGGCAATCGATGACCGCACTGCCGGTCGCTGCGTCGAGATTGCCGGTCGGCTCGTCGGCCAGGAGGAGCGACGGCGATGCGACAAAGGCGCGGGCGATCGCGACCCGCTGCTGCTCGCCGCCCGACAACTGTGCCGGGTAATGCGCCAGACGATGGCCGAGCCCGACCCGCCGCAGCGCTGCCTCGGCCGCCGCCGCTGCGTCACGCCGGCCGGCGAGTTCCAAGGGAATGGCGACATTCTCCAACGCCGTCATCGTCGGCAGCAGGTGAAACGACTGAAACACGATGCCGATATGACGCCGCCGCAATCGCGCCAGTGCATTCTCGTCGAGCGTCGCGAGGTTCTGCCCGGCCACGGTGACGCGGCCGGCGGTCGCTCGCTCGAGCCCGGCAAGCACCATCAAGAGGCTCGATTTCCCGGACCCTGATGGCCCCACCAGCGCCACTGCCTCGCCTGGCATGATCGCGAGCGAGACGCCACGCAGGATTTCGACCGGCCCGGCGCCGCTCGCCAGGGTCAGCGACACCTCGTCGAGCCGTGCGAGCGGCAAGCGGCTTTCGGTCACGGGCGGATCGTGATGTGGCTCAGCGGCCCGAGCAAGGGAAAGAGCGCGAGCAGAACGTCGCGGGCGACCGCGATGCAGCCTTCGGTCGGCGCCAAATCGGGCGACGCGCAATGCAGGAAGATCGCGCTGCCGCGACCCGGAACGACCGGATCCAGATTGTAGGCGATGACGACAACGAGATCGTAGAGATGATCCCGCCGCCACATCCTTTCATGGTTCGCGCCATAAGGCAGCGTCACGAGGCGGTTGTAACGCGGGTCGGCCGGGTCATCGACCCAGCCCTCATTCGGCCTGAGCGGCGCCAGCGGCAGACTGGTTTCGGGCGGCGGGACGATGCGGTCGGGTCGATAGAAGGCGCGGACAAGCGGAAATCTACCTTGCGGACTGGCGCCGTCGCCCTCGCGCTTATCGCGACGTACGCCGCCCCAGCCGCAGACGGCGCGCGTCGCACCGCCCGGCCAGGAGAGCCGCCCGTCGCCGTACACCAGATCGACCGCGCTACTGCGCATCGCCGGCGGCATCCGCCGTCCCGCCGCAAACATCGCGCCCGCGCCAAGAACCGTGCGGCGCGATTGACCCCATTTCATGCCGCATTATACGGTTCTCCGGGCGTCATGGAGCAGGTATTGCGTGGCCGCGGAACAGACCGCCCTCTATGCCGCGCTCGGCGAACAGCTCGCCGCGCTGATCGCGGGCGAACCCGATTTCATCGCCAACGCCGCCAACATGGCGGCGCTGGTCTATCACGGGCTGCCCGATCTCAACTGGGCCGGCTTCTACTTCAGGCGAGGCGACGATCTCGTGCTCGGGCCGTTCCAGGGCAAGCCGGCCTGCGTGCGCATTCCCTGGGGCCGCGGCGTGTGCGGCACGGCTGCCGCGCGCCGCGCCGCGATCGTCGTGTCGGATGTCGAGGCGTTCCCTGGCCACATCGCCTGCGATGCCGCCTCGCGGTCCGAGCTGGTCGTGCCGCTGCTGACCGAACGCGGCGTTATCGGCGTCTTCGACCTCGATAGTCCGCGCCTCGCCCGCTTTGACGACGGCGATCGCGTCGGCATCGAGCGCCTCGTCGCGATGTTCCTCGCGCATCATCGCGACCGGCGCTGACGATCGGTTCGTCGCGTTTGCATTGCCATGCCGGCTGCGGCACCCTCGGCCGATCGAGATTGAGGGAGGCGACAGATGGGCAGCATGATCGAATTTGCGCGGCCCGACGGGGGCCGCACCAAGGGCTATCTCGCGACCGCCGGCCAGGGGCGGCCGGGCGTTGTCGTGATCCAGGAGTGGTGGGGTCTCAACGACCAGATCTGCGGCGTCGCCGACCGCTTTGCGCGCGCCGGCTATAACGCGCTCGCCCCCGACCTCTACAAAGGCCGGCTGACGGCCGTGCCGGATGAAGCCAACCACCTGATGACCGGCCTCAATTTCGCCGACGCGACAAACCAGGACTTGGCCGGCGCGGCGCGGTACCTCAAAGCGAGCAGCAGCAAGGTTGCGGTGATGGGGTTCTGCATGGGCGGCGCGCTGACGATCGCCGCCCTCGTACACATCCCGGACCTCGCCGCCGGCGTTTGCTTTTACGGCATCCCGCCGAAGGAATTCGCCGACCCCTCGAAGATCGCGCAGCCGTTCCAGGGGCATTTCGCCAACCAGGACGACTGGTGCACGCCGGCTGCGGTCGATGCGCTGGAACCCGCGATGAAGGCGGCCGGCCGCTCGCCCGAGATCTACCGCTACGATGCGGCGCACGCGTTCTTCAACGAACGCAGTGCGGCCTACAACCTCGCCGCCGCCGACCAGGCGTGGCATCGCATGATGCGTTTCCTCGAACGCCGGCTGTAGCGTGCTTCGAGACGCTGCGCGGCCATGCCACAGCGCTCCTCAACATGACAAAATTTCTCCCAGAGTCGGCCAACCCGTCATCCTGAGGAGGCCGCGGAGCGGCCGTCTCGAAGGATGCGCCACGCGGCAAAGCGTCAGAACTGCACGCGCTGGGTCAGGGCGCCGTCGACGATCAGGTTCGTGCCGGTGATAAAGCTGGCGCGCGGGCTGGCAAGAAACACGACGGCGTTGGCCACTTCCTCGGGCGTGCCCATGCGCCCCGTCGGGTTGCGCGCCAGCATGCCGGCGAATCCTTCCGGGTTCTGCTGCCGCACGATGTCCCACACGCCGCCCGCGAAGAACACATTGCCGGGCGATACCATGTTGGCGCGAATGTTCTGCGGCGCGAGGTTGCGCGCCAAGCCTTTGACGTACGGCACCAGGGCGGCCTTGATCGAGGCGTAAGAGCGGCGCGGCGCATAGACTTCGGCGAGCGCGGTGCTGCCGACGACGACGATCGACCCGGCATCGGATTTTTCGAGGTGCGGCAGTGCCGCCTCGATACCAAACACCGTGCCCATCACGTCGATCTCGAAGCCGCGCCGCCACGATTCTTCATCCATCCCCTGGGCGAGCGCGCTGACATTGGCGACGAAAACATCGAGCCCGCCTAGCCCGCCGGCCGCCGCGTCGATCCACCGCCGCTGAGCGGCGAGGTCGGCGACATCGACCGCATCGCCCATGGCCTTGACGCCGTGCTGCGCCAACGCGGCAACCGCGTCGTCGATCGATGCATGGTTGCGGGCGCAGATCGCCACGTCGCAGCCTTCGGCCGCGAGCAGCGACGCGATCGCCCGGCCGATGCCGCGCGTCCCGCCGGTCACGATCGCCCGCCTCCCGCGTAGCCCGAGATCCATGCCGCCCTCCCGTTGTGGCGCGGTGGCGACCCTGCAAAAGTTCCCGGTCGCGATCCGCAAAACACCGCCGTCCGCCGCCCGCCGTTGATAGACTACGCCGCCGTGTCGCCCGCCAACAACACCGCCCGTACCGACGCCGGAAGAGATGCGCCCCGGTAGATCGCTCTCTGCCGCGCGCGGACGCCCGCCTGCGCCAGCGGGTGCGCTGTCCGCCGCCGCATCGCGCCCTGCGCCGCGCGGGGTCTTCGGCATCGGCGATTTCCGCCTGCTGTGGCTGGTCGGCTTCGTGAACTTCGCGGTGCGCTGGCTCGAGATGATTGTTGTCGGTGTCTATGTCTATCGCGCGACCGGCTCGCCGTTCGATGTGGCGCTGATGACGCTATTACGCATGGCGCCGATGGCATTGTTCGGCGCGGTGGTCGGCGCGGTAGCCGAGCGCGTCGAGCGGCGGCGCGCGCTCGTTACGGTCGTTCTCGTGCTGCTCGGCACCGATTGCTGTCTCGCCGCCCTCGCCTACACTGGAAGACTCGCAGTCTGGCATTTGGCCGTTGCCAGCTTTCTCAATGGCATCGCCTGGGCGGCAGACAACCCGGTGCGACGGGTCATGATCGGCGAAGCCGTCGGGCCGGAGCGGCTAGGCAGCGCGATGTCGATCGATGTCGGCGCCAACAACGCGAGCGGCATGCTCGGCCCGACGGTCGGCGGGCTGCTGTTTGCCGCCGTCGGCATCGGCGGCGTGTTCACGCTGAGCGTCGGATGCTACGCCATCGCATTTGCCGCGGCACTCGCGATCAAGCACCGCAATGCGGCAACGCCATCCCGGGTCGGCGGCGCGCCGGCGCAGATCCTCGAAGGCTTCCTGCTGGTTCGTCGCGACCGGCGGCTCCTCGGCACGCTTATCGTTACTGTGATCTTCAATGTGTTCGGTTGGCCGATCACGTCGCTCGTCCCGGTCATCGGCCAGGACAGCCTCAGGCTCGGCGCCGGCGGCATCGGCATGCTGGCCAGCATGAATGGGATTGGCGCCTTCGGCGGCGCGATCGCGCTGGCGCTCTATGCCCGTCCGGCGCACTACGCCCGGCTCTATGTCGGAGGCGTCTTTCTCTACCTCGTCATGCTGATTGCCTTCGGGTTGGCGCCCGACGTGCCGCTGGCCGGCGGCGCCTTGCTGATGACGGGCCTTTCGGGCGCCGCGTTCAGTGTCATGCAGGCGACGCTGATCTATCTCGCCGCCCCGGCGGCGATGCGCAGCCGCCTGTATGGCGTGCTCTCGGTGTGCATCGGATCGGGGCTCATCGGATTTTTCACGATCGGCGTCTTGGCCGACGCGATCGGCGCTCCGGCTGCGATCGCGACGACCGGCGTCTGCGGCCTCGTCGCGATGATCGCGGCCCGCCCCTGGTGGCGCTCGCTTGTTGCCGCCTGATCTGACGAGATGTCACAGGTAAGAGCAACGGCATTTAACGCGGGGACCGGCAGTGGGGGCGTCTGGAAAAGCGTGGGCCGGCGGCGCTGGCGGCCTCGCGCACGGCCGGGTAAGCGTCAGGCCCGATAAGCGCGACCGCGTCGCCGTCATCAAGGGCAAGATCGGCGACGCGCCGCCCCAACTCGCAAGCCGGCAGGTCGCGGTGTACCGGCACGCCGGCGCCGGGCCAGATCGCATAATCGCTCGACCACTCCTCGAAGCCGAAATGGGCGAACGCGCGCGACAGGCTCGGCAGATGATCGCCATAAAACGCTAGCACCGCCGGCTTGCCGCGGCGCTCCAGCCCGTCGAGCAGAAGCTGCAGCATTGCGTCGGAGCGCCGCAGCCCATCGAGATAACGCAGCAGCCCGGTGCCTTCGGGCAGTTCCGCCGGATCGAACAGATCGGCGACGGCCGGGTCGAGCGGCGGCCCTGCGGCCTGCCACGGCCCATGATTGCCGATCGTGATCGCGAAGATGAACGTGTCCGGGCCCGACTCATCGAGCACATCGAGGATCGCGCCGGCGAATTCCGGGTCCGGGCAGTAGGGCGGCCGATGCCTGCCGCCCAACCTCTCGCGCCCGCGGAATTCCTCGAACCCGAGTGCCGGCATCACGAGATCGCGGCGAAAGAAACGGCGGTCGAACGGGTGCAGGCAGATCGTCCGGTAGCCGGCCCGCCGCAGCCGCCACACCTGCGATCGGATCGGGCGGCGCGCCAGCGCGTAATACGGGTTGAAACGATCATAGCCGAGTTCACTGTCGGGGATGCCGGTCAGCACACCGAATTCGGCGCGCATCGTGTTGGCGCCCCAGGCCGGCACACAGAACCGTCCGTGCATCGTCGAGCCGCGGACGCAGGCGTCGAACCCGCCGAGCAGCGCCGCCGGCAGCCGCGGGCCCAAGCGGCGCGCGTCGAAGAACGATTCGCATTGCACGATTATGACGGCCGGCCGGCCGTCGCCCGGTTTCCGCACAACCGGCGGAGCCGCGAGGGCCCGCCAGCGGGCGCCGCGTTCGGCTCGGGCAATGACGGTATGCGCCAGCAGCATCGCAAATGGGCCAAGCCTCGCCGCGTCGTTGAACGGCTCGCCGCTCGGCCCGAGGCGACGCAACACGGTGGCCGCGGCGGCCAGCATCGGTTCATGCGCCGCGCGCCAACCGACCATTGCGATCAGCGCCGCCGTCCCCGCCGCCGCAAGCGGGTGCGGCGCCACCACCGCCGGTTCCAAGATCAGCAGCGTCAGCCCCAGCGCCGTCGCCGCCCCAGCGCCTCCGATCACCAACCCGGACCCGGCAAACGGCAGATAGAGATGCGGGTGGGTGAAAACCTGCGGTAGTTCGACCGCTGCGGAGAACACAACCGGTTCGCGCAATGTCTGCCGCATCGTGTGGTCGATCAGCGCAAACGCGGCGCCGAGCGCCAGTGCAACGAAACCGGCAAAGACAGGCCGCCCGGTCGCGAGCGATAGCAGCCCGAAGGCGAACGCAATCGGCGCCGCATCAACCAGCAGCACGCAGGGCGCGGCGGGGCGCGCCCCGGCGACGCGGCGCGGCGCAAGCCACGCCACAAGCGCCAATGCGGCGCCGGCAGCGAATTGCAATACGACAGGCATTCCAGCCACGTCAGGCTGAACGTATCTCAAAGCGGAAGCCGCGCATGATGGCGTCGCCAATGATTGCCGGCGCGATATCGCAGAACCGCATCCCGAGTACGAGCGGCCACGGAAAATCGATCCGCGCGCGGCCGCGGTCGATGCCGCGCTTGATAGTTCGGGCGGCGCGCTCGCCGTCCCACAAGAGCGGGGTCGGTCCGTCCCAGCGATCGGTCATCGGCGATGTGAAGAACCCGGGGCAGACGACGGTCACGCCGACGCCGCAGCGCCGAAGCCGCGGTCGCAGCGCCTCGGCGTAGGCGCGCAGCCCCGCCTTGCTCGCGCAATAGCCGGGATTGTCCGGCATGCCGCGATAGGCCGCGATCGACGCGACCGCGACGATGCGACCGCGACCGCGACGGCACATCGGCCCGACCAGCGGGGCGATCGTCTGCACCGCGCCGGCAAGGTTGACCGCGATCTGGCGCAGCGTCGTCTCTGCCGGCTCGCCGCAATCATCCCCCTTTGGCCCGAGCTCGATGCCGGCATTGGCGATCAGCAGCTCGACCGGATGGGCGCCGTCAAAATCCCGAAGCCAATTAGCGAGCGCGGCCCCGTCGGTGACATCGAGCGCGGCGCTTTCAACATACGCACCGGCCGCAGCGCAACTCGCCGCGGTGGCGGCGAGCCGCGCCTCGTTGCGGCCGATCAGGCCGAGGGCCGTCTCGGGCGCCGCATAGGCGCCAGCAAGCCGTGCGCCGAGCCCGCTCGACGCGCCCGTCACAACGATGCAGCGGTAAGGCGCCCGCATTTCACGGGTGGTATTGACGGATCGGCTGCGTCGCGGGCATGGGCAAGGCCGCGACCGTCTTGCGCAGGCGCCGCAGCGCCAATCCCTGCAGCCGCCGCGCTGCAACCAGCGGGCCCGGGCGCCACAACTTAGGCTGTTGGAGCCGCTCGATGATGATCTCCGGCCCGCATGGCAGCTCGGTCAACGGGTCGAGGTAGCGCGGATAGAGAATGAGCGCACCGGCGATGAGCTCGGCGAGGCTGAGGCGCCGACCGCGGTCGAACGGCGGGCGGTCGTCGGTCAATCCCCAGCCGGCGTAGAACGGCCGCCCGTACACGACGACCCGGCGGCCGCGCAGCAGCGCCTCGAAACCGGCCAGCGAGGTCATCGTGTGCACTTCGTCGACCTGCGCGAGCAGCGCCGCGAGCGCGCCGTTCTCGACGATGACGTCGGCAAACCCCAGCGCCCGGCTTTCGGCCAGCGCCCCTTTTCGGTGACCGGCCAGCACGTCGGGATGCGGCTTGTAAAGGACAAACGCGTCCGGATCGGCGCGGCGGACTTCGGCGAGCAGGGCGAGGTTTGCCCGCACCGTACCGGCGCCCTGAATGATCGACAGGTCATCTTCTACCTGACCAGGCACGAGGATGCGCCGCCGCCCAGGTGGGAATGCCGGGAGAGCGTCCGGTGCGGCAAAATTGTATTTCGTGATGCCGCGGGCGACGAGCCGCGCCAGCAGCCGCTCGGCCCGCGCAAGGAGCGATGGCGCGAATTCGGTCTCGCGCAGGATGCGGTCGAGGTCGCTGCCGCCGCACGGGTCGTAATACATGCCGCCGCGATCGAAGACGAGCGAGGCCGGCGGCATAAAATCCGAGCCCAACCCCTTCGAGCGGATGAACCCGTCCTCGACCCGGATCAGCGCCACGCCGCGGCGGGCGGCCGCGTCGGCAAGGCCGGCAGGCAGGCGCGAGGCCCAGCCGGCGATCGCGCCGCCGGTTCGGGCCGCATCGGCGAGCGCGGCGGCGGCCGAGCGGCGAAACGGCGGGGTGCCGGATGACGAGCGAACAAAGCCGCCGACCCGCCGGCGCTTCCAGAATGACATGCCAACACAGGCGGCAATCGCGCGGTTCGCCTCCTCCAGCCGTCGCCAGTCGGCGACGATCTCCAGCACTTTCTCGAACCGCGCCGACGCGTTGCGGTACGGATCGCGGCAGCGCGTCGCGACAAGGCACGCGCCGGCAAAAATCTCATCAACGGAGCGGCGGAACGGGCGCTGCGGGACTGCGCTGTCATCGTCCGTGGCGCCCCAGCCGGTGTAGAAGGCCGGCGCCAGCGCCGTGACCGGCGCGCCGGCAAGCAGCGCCAGAAAGCCAAGTTCGCCGCCCGCGCTGTAGACGCGGCCGGCACGGGTGAAGAAGCGCCACGGGTCGCACGGCCGGTCGATGATCGCGGCGCCGCGCCGTGCGGCCTCGCCAAGCCGCCGACGCAGTGGGCGATTGATCCACCCAGCCGCCGCAATTGCTACGCGATCAGGCCTAACCTCGGCGAAGACACGATCGAGCATCACGGTCGCGGTGCGGCCGCCCGTCACCGGCGTGCAGCCCGCAACCGCGGGCTCACCGAGCGCAACGAGCGCATAACCGTCGCCAGGCGGCAGTGCACCGCCATCATGCCACCAGTTGCCGCCGACGCCGGCTGCGACAAGCGCCCGTCGCGCCGCTGCTGCGCGCACCAGCAGTTCCGGGCTCTCCCACCCGCGCCGCATCAGAACGGCGTCCGGCGACGCCGAACCGTGGCGCGGTACGGCGCTCAACAGCGGCGCCGGTCGGCGGCCGCGCCGCGGCGCGCGTAGGATCCCCTCCGCCAGAGCCGCCGCGCCGGCGGCCGACTCCGGCAC
>JASIAN010000168.1 GCA_030042035.1 Alphaproteobacteria bacterium
ACGCACCATCCGGATCGGCGATCGTACCGAAGCGATCTTCAAGGCGGTCGAGCTGTTCGAGCGCCCGATCCTCGCTTATCGCTCCCGGGAAGAAGCTCAGCCCGCCTTCTGGTTCGTAGTGATTCCGAAAGAGGTCTATCTCCTTGGACGGCCGCATTCTTATGTGCCGAGGGACCAGCGCGAGCCGAGCCAGTCCCCGGCAGGCACCCGCTGGGTCCGCCGCAGCGTCCGGGCGGGGCAGGCGCTGCTATTCCCTGAGGATCGCGGCGTCGCGGACATGCAGCTCTATGCGCGGAATTTTCACAATCAGCTCAAAGCGAAGCTCCTGCGCGACAAGGTGGCCCTACAGATCGTGCGGGAAACGACTCTGACCCCGGATTTTAAGAGGAGCGACGGTCGGCCGCTTCGCGGCACCCAAGACCCCGCGACCATCGCGTGGAATCTCTGCACTACGGCCTTCTTCAAAGGCGAGGGAAAACCCTGGAAGCTGGCCTCCGTGAGGGACGGCGTCTGCTACATCGGCCTGGTGTTCAAGCAGGACCCGAGCGGACAGGGCGGCGCCAACGCCTGTTGCGGCGCTCAGAGGTTCCTCGATTCCGGCGACGGGGTCGTCTTCCGTGGCGCCATGGGGCCGTGGTGGAGCCCGGACCGCAAGGAATATCATCTGTCGCGGCAGGCCGCCGAGCAGCTCGCTGGCATCGTGGTCGCCGAATACACCAAGCAGCGCGGAGCCCCGCCCCGCGAACTCTTCGTCCACGGTCGCGCCGCCTTCAGCCCCGAGGAATGGGCGGGCTTCTCCGCCGCGGTTCCGGCCGCCACCAATCTCGTCGGCGTCCGCATCCGCCGCACCTCCGACCTCAAACTATTTCGGCCGGGAACGCTTCCCGTCATGCGTGGCCTTGCACACAAGGCTACGCCCTCGCGCGCCTATCTTTGGACCACAGGCTACATACCGAGACTGGACACTTATCCGGGCTGGGAAACGCCCAATCCGATCAGCGTCGAGATCGTGCGTGGAGAACAGCAGATCGAAACCGTGCTCGCCGATGTGCTCGGCCTGACCAAGCTCAATTACAACGCCTGCGACTTCAGCACGTCGATGCCGGTCACGTTGAGCTTTGCCAACCTCGCGAGCATTTGCTCAACGTCTTAGCGCCGGCCGTAGGAATTGCACCAAACCGGATTGAGACTTCGGTTGTGCCGGTGCTTAGCCATCTTTATGGCAGTTCAACGGGTGGAGCCTCACCACATTACCGATTTGTACGCCGAGCTGGGACAAGCTTCACGATTGAGTTTTCCCAGTCAGTCCAGTTTCCATTAACCATCGGGGCAGACGCACACTTTGGGCTTGGTCAATTTGAGCCGGTGCATACAGCTTCAAGACCCGTCAGATGGGGCATGCCGGTGCCGGCGGCGGGTATTCGGACCTCGACCACCGACCTGCCAGGCGGGTCCACCGCGGCTCATTGGTGCCGCTCGCCGTCGCTGGCCGTCGTGGGGCCATACCAGTCACTTAGCGCGACCCCCTCGGCCTGAAAGCGCCTCTGCATGCGGCGGTTGAACTCATGTTGCACTCCCCAACGTCCGGCGTCCGTGCAAACGATCTGACCAGAAATCACAACTCCCCACTCCTTCATTGAATCGACCCAGAGCTGTGCGTCGCCGAGCATCAATCCGGCAAATTCCGGCTCGCTGCGCATCTCGGCGGCGATGTCGCGCAGTAACGCAAAGACCCGTTCGATGTCTTCGCGATGGGCCACCGTTACCGAGATCGCGGCATTGCCGACGCCGCGATTGGTATTGCTGATACTGGTGACGGCGCTGAAGGGGATGATGTGCACCGCGCCGTCGCCGCCGCGCAGCCAAATATTCCGCAGCGACATTTGCTCGACTGAGCCCGACATCCCGGCGACCGTGACCCAGTCGCCGATCCGGATCGCGTTTTCGAACAGGACGAATATTCCGCCGATCACGTCCTGCACCAACTTTTGTGAGCCGAAGCCGACCGCGATGCCGACGATACCGGCGCTGGCAAGAAGCGGGGCGATGTTGATCCCGAGCTCGCTCAGCGCGGTCAGCCCGACCACTGACAGGACAATGGCGAACAAGACCGCCCGCAGGAGCGGCAGCAGCGTGCGCAGCCGCGCCGCGTCGGCGGCAGACCCGGCGGTCGTCAGCCGGACGAGTCGGCGTTCGAGCTGGGCCTGTGCGAACTCCCACACAACGACACCGACGATAGCGGCCACGGCCACCGTCGCCGACGCCGAGACGAGGCGCTCGCCGATCCTCCCTTGACGAAACCAGGCAAACGCGTCGGCACCCCAGAATTGCAGCAACCCGACGGCGGTCGCCGCGCCGATCACGGCCACCGCAACCAACCGGGCGACCGGACGATAGCGGTTTATTCGCGATGCGAGTACGGGTTCGCCGCCGGCGGAGATCGGCCTGCGCGTCCAGTCGAAGGTTCTATCAACTAGGCCGACGGCGACGATCGCAACGAGGCGGCCGGCGACCAGAATTGCGACGCTGCCAAGCAGCAAACTCAGGCGGCTGACCCCGACGGTGCCGAAATTGGCGTTGCCGGCGGCCCACAGCATCCAAACCGCCGCGATCGCCACGAGCGCAAGGTAATGCCAGATCCCCGCGAACCCGTTGCGAAAGCGCGCCCATGTGCCGATGGCATCCGGGACGGCGCGCAGTCGCCTGGCAACGGCGCGACGGTTCTGCAGTATGAAAATGCCGACCATAACCGAAACTATCAAAGCAACCAGCCGGCTGAGCGATGCGGCGGCGCTGAGAGAGAGCCCGAACAGCCGAGCCAATGCGATCATCGCCGCGCCGAACGCTCCGACGACAGTAATACGCCGCAGCCATGCGATAATCCGCGCCGCTTGCTCGCCGCTAAGGCGCAACAGCCAAAGGCTAGGGAACTCCGGCGACATCAGCATCACGCCCACGGAAACAACCGTCCGGGCTGCCGCATAGGCATCGATGATGATTGCAATCGCCTGCTGCGCTACCTCGTATCTGGCCGCCGCCGCAAGCAGGCTGCCGGCGGCCCAGAATACGCCGATCGGCACCAGATCCAGCATCAATCGCAACAGTGCAAACGGCAGTCGTCGCAGCAGTCGCCACTCGCCATCCGGGTCCCTCGCCGTGCCGCGGGGCTCGTGATCCCTATCTGCGAGGGGACCGTCGTGGACAAGCACGGGGATAGGCCGCCTGAGCCGACGCCGCACCAACCATTCGAGGAGCGCGGCGAGGACTATCGCCAGCACAGCCTGCCCGGCTGCGAAGAGCACAGCGCGTCGCTGCACCGGATCTTTCACAACGCCGTTCGCCCAATGCCATAGCAATGGTGCTTCGGTGGCCGTCCGAAACGCGGCGGTCACACCCCCGGCCAGTTGGCCATGCCAACGCGACAGACCATCGACAATTTGTGCGCCGAGGCCACGCGGCGCGGGACGAACCATGGCGTTCGCCGATTTGCCGGGATTGGCCGCAGGCGGCAGAGCCTTGGCGATCGCCTGCAATTCCTCGATCAACGCTGCCCGCTTCTTCGCATCCTGGAGCGTGTCGATTACACGCTGTGTCTCTGCGGCGGTGAGCGGAGGGGTGGCTGGCGCGCCGCCCGCTTGTGGCGCAGGCTGCGCTCGGCAGACGCTGAGCCCACTTGCTATTACGAAAATCAAGGCAAGCAGTCGCTGCTTCATGGCTCCCTTGCGGCAGTCGCCCGACCTGGCAACAACATTCCCGGCAATATGTTCCGCGGCCTTCACTGCTGGAAGAGCGGCCCCAGTCGTCGAGGACGGTGTGCAGCCGGCGTTGACCGGCCGCGGTGGACAGGCGAATTGTTCTGCCGGCCGGCAGATGCCGGCGGCGAAGCGTCGCGCGCTCCACTGGTCGACGCTCGCGTACCCGGCGAAGGTCGTTTGACCGAGCCGGGAGCCGGCGCTCGGCCTCGGCGGGTAGCGACTAGTCTTCCTACCCCGTTACGCACCTTGGTAGTTGCATGCGGGGCCGCTCGCCGAGTAACGATCATTCCGTGACCTTCGTCGGCACGCATGCCGAGAGCGAGCGCGGCACCACGAGCCCAGTGCGGGGCAGCGCTGCGGCCGGTGCAAGCGATACATCTCCAAGCGTTGGCGACGCGCTGTGGTTGATCGGCGCGACCGCCAACGGCAATAGTGTGGCGAAACGGCTGGAGGCACTGTGTCGCGACTCGATGCCGGCATCACGCGACCGCCCGTAGCTGGCAGTGTGCCGGCGCTCGGTCTGTCGGCGCTCGGGGTCGTTTTCGGCGATATCGGCACAAGTCCGCTCTACACGCTGAAGACCGTCGTTGGGACAACCGGTTCGGCCCCCGATCCGGCCATGACCTTGGGTGCGCTCTCTCTCGTGCTGTGGACGCTGACGATCATAACGACGCTCAAATATGTCTGCGTCGCGATGAGCATTGATAACGACGGCGAGGGCGGCATCCTGGCGCTGTTGTCACTGCTCGGCGTCAAGCGTCAGCACCGGCCGGCCATCGTCGCGGCCGGGCTGTTTGGCGCCGCGCTGATATACGGCGATGGCGCGATCACCCCGGCGATTTCGGTTCTGTCGGCGCTCGAAGGCCTCAACACCGCGATTCCCGGTTTTGACACATACGTCATGCCGATCGCTGTGCTGATCCTCGTCGCTCTGTTCGCGATCCAACCGCAAGGTACGGCGCGGCTCGGCCGCACCTTCGGCCCACTCATGGCATTGTGGTTCGTGACGATCGCATTGCTCGGCCTATCGGGCATCGTCCGCCACCCCGGGGTACTCGCAGCGATCGACCCGCGCTACGGCCTCGCGTACTTGTTGTCGGGCGGCTTCACTGGCTTTCTCGTGCTCGGCGCAGTCTTCCTCTGCGTGACCGGCGCTGAGGCGCTGTACGCCGACATGGGACATTTTGGCGCCGGACCGATCCGTCTCGCTTGGTCGGTCGTTGTCTTCCCAAGCCTGCTGCTGAGCTATGCGGGGCAATCGGCGCTGCTGCTCGACGGCGCGTCTGCGACCGACAACATCTTCTATCAGCTGTGCCCTTCAATGCTGCTGATACCGCTCGTCGTGCTGGCGACAGTCGCGACAATCATCGCCAGCCAGTCGATTATCACCGGCGCCTTTTCGATGACACGACAAGCGATCCGACTTGGCTGGCTGCCGCCGCTGCGCATTCGTCAAACGTCGGCCGCGGGTTATGGTCAGATCTATGTCGGGGCGGTCAACTGGCTCTTGATGCTCGTCACGCTGGGACTAACGATCGGCTTCGGCAAGTCCGACAACCTGGCGGCCGCCTACGGCATCGCCGTTTCGGCGACGATGCTGATGACCACAGCATTGTTGTTCATTGCGATGCGCGAAATCTGGAACTGGAGCCTCGGGGCTGCCGGCGCGGTTGCCGGCGCCTTTATTGTCGTCGACGCGAGCTTCTTTTCGGCAAACCTCGCGAAGGTATTGCAGGGAGGCTACGTCCCGCTCGTCCTGGCTGCCCTCGTCTACGGCGTCATGGTCATCTGGCACGTCGGGGCGGCCGCCGTTTTGGCCCGGCTGCAGGAAGAGGTGATCCCGGTCGATGCCTTCATGGCGACGCTGACCGATGGGCGCATCCCACGCGTGCCGGGTACCGCAGTTTTTCTGACGCGCACGCAACAGGGCGCGCCACCGGTCATGGTGTGGCACGTCAAGCACAACCGGGCGCTGCACGAGCGGGTCTTGGTTTTGACGATTGTCACGGAGCAGATACCATGGGTCAACGCGGCCGACCGCTTTGCGTTTGGAGAGCAGGCGCCGCGTTTTTGGCGCGCCGCCGCCCATTACGGTTTCATGGAACGCCCCGATATCCCAGCGCTGCTGCAGCACGCCCGTAATTTGGGCTGTGCGATCGATCTCACCGACGTCACCTACTACATTGGGCACGAAACCGTAACGTCGGGCGACGACGACAGGGCGCTGCCACGCTGGGTCGAGGCGCTGTTCGCTCTGATGCAGCGCAACGCATCCCACCTGATCGATTATTTCCGCTTGCCGGCAGAACAGGTCGTTGAACTCGGCCGCCAGGTCGCGGTCTAATCCGAACTGCGCCCGCCAAGGGAACCACAGGGCCAGTTGTCGGCGGCTGTGCTCGACGCGATCCACCTCGATGGGCGCAAGCCATCGAACGGCGATAATGGCTGCGAACGTGCCGTCCGCTTTCGGTTAGGCTTTCGGATGCCGGCGCGGCGCGAGTGATCGGCCCGGTGTAGAGGGCCGGCGTCCGAAAGCCACCGAAGAACGAACCCGACGAAAGCCGGGCTTTCGCGCATGGAAGGATCGCGCGATAGGAGCCCAGAGCCGGTCTTCCGCAAGTAGAAAGGGACCGAAGCGAGCCCGGAGGGCGACTTCTTCATGCGGCAAGGTCCGGGAACGGAAAAACTGCCGCCGGATAGCGCCAAGGAGTGCATCCTCACCCGGTTCGGCGCATCGGCTCGCTAAATTTCAACACATCGGATGTACTCTCGGTGGTTTCCTGCCCCCGCAACCACCTTGATTTGCGCAGCCGGCCCGGCAGCCGTCCTCGTGCTGCCGTGCCTTCTTGCGGCCGGTGATGTGCAGATAGCCGGCGTCGTCCAGCCAGCCGAGATCGCCGGTCATGAACCAGCCCGACGCATTGAACGCGGCCTCGATCGCCGCCTGGTCGTCGGAATAGCCGAGCATCAGGCTGGCGCCGCGGCCGCCGATCTCGCCGATCTCACCGGGCGGCGCTTCGACATCGGGATCATCCTGGCCAGATGCGCACGTCGTAGCGAGCAGGTCGATCGCGTGCGTCGGCACGCCGAACAGGAATTCGGCGCCGGTCTCAGTCAGCCCGTCGACAAGACTGTCGCCGCACGCTAGATCGTGCAGTACCAGTTCCCCGCCGGCGGAGAGCGCCATGATCCGCCTAACGACAAACTGGTCGTGGCGGGGTACCGAACCGCTGGGTGGTATGTCTTGCACGTCAATTCCGGTTCCGCAGCGGCGACTCTGTCGGCTCTGGTCGTGGTTCGCAACGAGGAGCACCGCCTCGCCGCCTGCCTGGAGCGGCTGCGCTTCGCCGACGAGATCGTGGTCGTGCTCGACCGCTCTACCGACCGATCGGCGCAGATTGCCGGCGGCTTTGCGGCCAGGCTGGTTGAAGGTGCATGGGAACTGGAGGCGGACCGCAGGAACGCCGGCATTGCCGCGTGCCACAGCAACTGGATCCTGGAAATCGATGCCGACGAACGGGTTCCTCCGGAGTTGGCGGAGGAAATCCGCGAAACCATCCGACGCTCGCCGTTCGATCGCCACCTCATTTCCGTCAACAACTATATCGGCGCGGTGCTGGTACGCCATGGGTGGGGCGGGGCCTTCGGCAAGGGCGCCTACTGGGGACTGTTCCGGAAGCATGCCAAGCGCTGGGGCGAGGGGAGGGTCCATCCGAAGATCCATCTCAGCGGTAAAGAGGGACCGCCGCTGGCCAACGCCATCGACCATCTGGTCGATCGCAACATCTCGGACATGATTCGCCGGCTGGACAGCTATAGCACCGCCCGCGCCGCCGACCTGCGCGAACACGGCGACCCCGATCCGACGCGTACCTACGTCCGCCGCTTCTTCAGCCGCTTCTACAAGTGCTACCTCTATCACCACGGCTACCGCGAGGGCAGCTGGGGGCTGTTGATCGCCATCTGTGCCGGCCTGTATCCGCTGTTGTCGCACCTGAAGGCCAAGCTGGAGCCGATGGCTCCAGGGGGCGGGAACTGAGCATGCGCCTAATCCAGGTGATGGCGAGCGCGAGCCGGGGCGGCGCCGAAGCGTTCTTCACTCGCTTGGCTCTGGGGCTGGCCGAAGCCGGCATCGACCAGCAGCTGGTGGTCTGCCGGGGCGCCGCCAGTCTGGAGTCATTGCGGGCCGGCGGGCTCGGGGCCGTGGAATTGCCCTTCTGGGCCAATTTCGCCCCCCCAACCCGATGGACGCTATCGCGCGTCATCAAGGCATACCGCCCCGACATCGTGCTGACCTGGATGAGCCGCGCCACGCGTCTGTGCCCACGCGGACAGTTCGTACATGTCGGCCGGCTTGGCGGCTATTACGATCTGAAATACTACGCCGCCTGCGACCATCTGATCGGCAACACCCGAGATATCGTCGAATATTGCCGGCGCGGCGGATGGCCGACCGAACGGACGTGCTATCTACCGAACTTCGCCGACGAGGCTTCGGCGAGCGCCGTTCCGCGCACGGCGCTTGGTACACCGCAGGGCGTACCGGTGCTGCTCGCGCTTGGCCGCCTGCATCGCGACAAGGCTTTCGACGTCCTGCTGCTGGCCCTGGTGCATCTGCCTTCGGTCCATGTGTGGTTGGCCGGAGAGGGGCCCGAGCGCGCCGCCCTTCAGGCCCTGGCCGTCGAGTTGGGGGTCGCGTCGCGCGTCGCCTTCCTGGGCTGGCGCACCGATACGGCGGCATTGCTGGAAGCCGCCGATTGCCTGATCTGCCCGTCCCGGGTCGAACCGCTGGGCAATGTCATTCTCGAAGCCTGGGCCCATCACAAGCCGGTGGTGGCCGCAGCCGCGACGGGCCCGGCGGGTCTGCTCGACCATGGCCGGACCGGCCTCCTGGTTCCGCCGGAAGATCCGGCCGCCCTGGCTTCCGCTATTAGGGCCGTGCTCGGCGAGAAGGCCCTGGCGGAAACCCTCGCTGCTAATGGCCACGCGGCTTATGCGCGGGACTTCAGCCGTCAGGCGGTTATCGGCCGCTATATCGAATACTTCTCTTCCGTGAGCAGACCATGTGCGGCATAGCCGGCATCATGATGAAAGGGAGCAAGGCGCCGGATCCGGCCGTCCTTGATCGCCTCCTGACGGCCCTACGCCATCGCGGGCCCGATGGCTCGGGTCGCCATATCCGGGACGATGTCGGCCTGGTTCACACCCGGCTGGCGATCATTGATCTCGAAGGCGGCCAGCAGCCCCTGTTCGGGCGGCGCGGCACCGCGCTCGTCTGCAACGGGGAAATCTACAACGACCCCGAACTGCGGGCGGGCGAACTGGCCGCAGAGCGCTTCGCCACCCGCTTGGATTGCGAGTCGATTCTGCACCTCTATGATCGCCACGACATCGATTGCACCAGCCGGCTGCGCGGCATGTACGCCTTCGCCGTCCACGACCCTGATCGCCGCTCCCTGGTGATCGCGCGTGACCCGTTCGGGATCAAGCCGCTCTACTATACGGAGGGTCCTTGTTTCTTCGCCTTCGCCTCGGAGCCGCAGGCGCTCGTCGCGGCCGGCCTGGTCGAGCCCGAAATTGTCCGCCACGCGGTCGAGGAGTTGCTGCAGCTGCAGTTCACCACCGGCGCGCGCACCGTGCTGTCAGACATCCGCCGCCTGCTTCCGGGCCAGGCGCTGCGGATCGAGGAGGGTGTCGTCGTCGAAACCAGACGCATAGCCGCCCTGCCGGCGAGCAGGCCTTCCGAAATCGGTGAGGCGGCGGCCTTGAGACAGCTGGACGAGGCGATCATCAATTCCGTCTACGTGCACCAGCGCAGCGATGTTCCTTTCGGCCTGTTCCTGTCGAGCGGCATCGACAGCAACACCATCCTGGCCTGCATGGCTCGGCTCAATTCGTCTCCCGTCGTCGCCTATACCGCCTCGTTTCCCGGAACCAGCGTGGCCGACGAATACCAGCAGGCGCACCGCACAGCACGGGCGGTGGGCGCCCACCATTTCCATCTCGAAATCAGCAAAACCGATTTCTGGGCCCATTTGCCGAAAATT
>JASIAN010000169.1 GCA_030042035.1 Alphaproteobacteria bacterium
TTGCCCAGTGTGCTGACAAGAATGCGCTCCATTGGGGTGGTCGCTGACGCAATCACCGCGGCGGGAGTGTCCGCGGACAGTCCGGCCTCCATCAATGCAGCGCTGATCCAATGAAGATTATGCATGACCATGTAGAGCACGATCGGCTGTCCGGTGCGCACCAGCGGCGCCCAGTCGAAATTCTCGTCGGCGCCGTGTCCGGCGGCGAAGATCACGGCACGGTTGGTCCCGCGCAGCGTTGCCGGAATGAACGCGGCCGCGAGAGCCGCCAATCCGGCGGTCACGCCGGGGATCACGCGGTAGGGCACGCCCGCGGCCGCGAGTGTCATCGCCTCTTCGCCGCCGCGCCCGAACACGAACGGATCGCCGCCTTTGAGCCGCAACACCCGTTGGCCGGCGCGGGCCAACGCCACCAGGCGGTGGCTGATGTCTGCTTGCGTCGCCGACGGCTTGCCGCCGCGTTTGCCGGCAAATTCCAGTCGCGCTTGCGGGCCGGCCAGCGCCAAAACGCGCGGATCGACCAGCGCATCGTGCACGACCACGTCGGCTTGCGCCAAGCCGGCGAGCGCGTCGAGCGTGAGCAGGCCGGGGTCACCGGGTCCGGCACCGGCGAGCCAGACGTGTCCCGGCGCAAAGATCGGAACGCCGGCGCGGCGCGCCGCCATGGCATCCCATACAGTCATGCGCAGCCTCCGCTCATCCCGCGCCTCCCCGGAAGCGGCGGCGATAGCCGGAGTCGTAAAGCGCACTTTCGCGAAAATCTTCCGCGGCGAGCGCGTGGCCGATCAGAATGACCGCCGTGCGCTCGATCTTTGCCGCGTCGACCTTTGCGACGATGTCGGCGAGGCTGCCGCGCAGCACGCGCTGTTGGGGGGTACTGGCCTGCACGACGACGGCGGCCGGACAATCCGCGCCGTAGAACGGCAGAAGCTTGGCGACGATCGGCGCGATGGCGTGGGTGGCGAGATGGATGACGAGCGTGGCGCCGCTCGCGGCGAATGTTTCCAGCTTCTCGGCTGCAGGCATTGACGACGCACGGCCGGACACGCGGGTGAGCACCACGCTTTGCGCCACCTCGGGCACGGTCAGCTCGCATTCCAAAGCGGCCGCTGCGGCGGCAAAAGCCGGCACGCCGGGCGTGAGTGTGTAGGGTATGCCGCGCCGATCGAGCCGGCGAAGCTGCTCGGCCAGCGCGCTGTAGATCGACAAATCGCCGGAATGCAGCCGCGCCACATCGAGACCGGCCGCATGCGCGGAGACAAGCTCGGCTTCGATCTGGTCGAGCGACAGCGGCGCGGTATCGACAATGCGCGCGCCCGCCGGACAAAGGCCGAGCAGTTCGCGCGGCACAATCGAGCCCGCATAGAGGCAGACCGGACAGCGCGCGATGAGATCACGGCCGCGCACGGTGATGAGGTCCGCGGCTCCGGGTCCAGCGCCGATGAAATGCACCGTCATGGCCTGGTCCATAGCCATTGCGTGACCGGTAAGGCGGGTCGCCACGTCTTCATCTGGCCGAGCGCATCCGGGTGCGCGATCGCGATGCGGATGAGTTCGCCGCCCAGCATGGCATGGCGCGCCAGCAGCAGCGCCTCGGTTTCGAGCGTCACCGCGTTGACAACGAGGCGGCCGCCCGGCCGCAATGCGCGTGCCGCGGCATCGAGCACGCCGGCATCGCCGGCGCCGCCGCCGATAAAGATCGCATCTGGAGGAGACAGCGAGCCGAGCGCGGCTGGCGCCGTCTCCTCGACAATCTCCAATCCCGGCACGCCGAATGCCGCAGCATTGCAGCGGATGCGCGCTGCGCGGTCGGCGCGCCGTTCGACGGCGATGGCTCGCATCGCCGGATCGGCCAGCATCCACTCGATCGCGATCGAGCCCGAACCGGCGCCGATGTCCCACAACAGTTCGCCGCGGCGCGGCGCCAGCGCGGATATCGTCAGCGCGCGAATTTCGCGCTTGGTGATCTGACCGTCGTGCTCGAACAGATTGTCGGCAAGGCCCGGCGTGCGCGCCAAGACGCGCGCGTCCGGCGCGGCCGCCACCTCGATCGCGACCGTGTTGAGCGCGTCCACGGAACCAAGGCTGTAATCGTTTGCCCTTGTTGTTCTGATTGTCTCACGCGGGCCGCCGAGCGCCTCCAGGACGGTGAGCCGCGACGCGCCGAAGCCGCTTTCCGCCAACAGAGTGGCGAGCGCGGCCGGCCCTTCTCCATCGCAGGTCAAAGCCAAGATGCACGCGCCGGGCTGCAGATGCGGACGCACCAGATCGAGCGTGCGGCCGTGCACGGAGAGCAGTACGGTCGCCGGCAAAGACCAACCGAGCCGTGCCGCGGCGAGACTGAATGCCGACGGCGCCGACACCACGTTCATCTCGCGCGCGTCGATCTTTCGCGCCAGCACGGCGCCAACGCCGTAATGGAACGGATCGCCCGAGGCCAGCACGCAGATCGGCCGGCCGCGATGCGCCAGCACTTCGTCCGCTGCGCCGTCGAACGGGCTCGGCCACGGCCGCGCCGCGCCGCGAATGAGGGGCGCCGCCAGCGCCAGATGCCGCCGGCCGCCGAACACGATTTCGGCCGCGCCGACGAAGCCGCGCGCCACCGTGCTCAAGCCGTCGACGCCATCCTCGCCAATGCCGACGATGGACAGCCAGCGCGACGATGCGGCAGTCTCGTGCTCGATTGCATCAGGACGCGGCATGGCAAAAATCCTCATCCTCGGCGGCACCACGGAAGCGCGGCAATTGGCGGAACGGCTCGCTCAACGCACCGATCTTGAGGTGACGCTGTCGCTTGCCGGCCGCACGACGTCGCCGGTCGTCCATGCCGTGCCGGTTCGCGTCGGCGGCTTTGGCGGCGCGGAGGGTTTGGCCGGCCATCTCGCTGTGGAACGGATCGACGCGCTGATCGACGCCACGCACCCCTACGCGAACGTCATTTCGGCGAATGCCGCCGCCGCAGCGCGCAAAGCCGCCGTGCCGTTCGTGGCGCTGCACCGGCCGCCCTGGAAAGCCGTCGCAGGCGACCGCTGGGTCGACGTCAGCGATACACGCGCCGCGGTGCAGGCCATTGGACCCCACAGCCGCAATGTCTTCGTCGCGCTCGGCCGCAACGAGCTTGCGCCATTCTCCACCGCGCCGCAGCACCACTATCTCATCCGCAGCGTGGATCCCGTCGACCCGCCGCTGCCGCTTGCGCACGTGACCTATATCACCGCGCGCGGCCCGTTCAGCGAAGCCAGTGACCGTGCGTTGATGACAACGCATCGGATCGAGGTCGTCATCTCGAAGAACAGCGGCGGCAGCGCGGCCTATGGCAAGATCGCTGCGGCGCGTGCGCTCGGGATCGAAGTGATCATGCCGCGCCGTCCGCCCGCACCCGATGCGCCTGCGGCCGAGACGGTGGATGATGCGATCGCCTGGCTCGATCATGCGCTGACCTCCGCAGCGGCTCGCGGGGTATAGACAAGCGGGCCGCGCCCCGGCCGCGCGATGACGCGTGTCGCGCGCGAGCCGATAATGATCAAGGTCGTCATGTCGGCGCTGTTCGCATCGGCGGCGTCCAGAGTCGTGACGTTCACCTCTTCGCCGGGCCGCCCGATGGCTCGGCCGAACACGACCGGCGTCGATCGCGGCAGATGGCGCTGCAACCTCTCGATCGCCGTGCCCAACTGCCACGGCCGCGCCCGCGACACCGGATTGTAGAGCGCGATGACGAAGCCGGCGCCCGCTGCCGCATCGAGCCTCTGCTCGATCAGCTCCCAAGGCTTGAGATTGTCGGACAACGACAGCACGCAGAAATCATGACCGAGCGGCGCGCCAATTCTTGCCGCCACCGCAAGCATCGCGGTGATGCCGGGAACGATCTTGAGGTCCAGCGCGCGCCAGCTCTCCGGCCCGGACTCGATCTCTTCGCAGACGGCAGCCGCCATGGCGAAGACGCCGGGATCGCCACTGGAAACGACCGCCACATTTGCGCCCTGCGCGGCATGGCGGAGCGCGGCGGCGGCGCGCCTGCGTTCCTCGCGATTGTCGGATGCATGGCGGCTTTGACCCGCACGCTGCGCCACGCGGTCGAGATAAGGCCCATAGCCATAGAGCGCTTCCACGGTGGAGAGAACCTCATCGGCTTCCGGCGTCAGATAACGGGTGTCGCCCGGCCCCAATCCAACGACTGCAAGCCGCCCGGTCATGGCCGTTGCTCCCAGCCCGGTACCAGCACGACGGCAAAATAGGGCGCGTCGTCGTCGCGCTTGGTCGCAAGTGGAATCATCTTCGCATCTGTCATGGTGCCGCGCTCCACGTAGATCGCGCGGTCGAGCTGCCCGCTGCGCGCCAGGGCGCGACGCAGCTTCGGCAGATGCCGGCCGATCTTCATCACCACCGCCGCATCCGCATCCGCAAGCCGCCGGGCAAGCTCGCCTTCCGGCAGCGTGGCCGGCAGCACGGTGAAAACGTCGTCGCCTTGAGCGATCGGCATTCCGGCCGCCGACCAACATCCCGACATGCCGGTGATGCCGGCGACGATCTCCGTGGCGAAGCGTGGTGCGAGCCGTGCATGCAGATGCATGTAGGAGCCGTAAAACAGCGGATCGCCCTCGCATATCACTGCGACCGCGCGTTCGGCGGAAAGATGCGCGGCAATTGCGGCGGCCGCGCCATCGTAGAAATCGCGAATGGCGGCGCGGTAGTCGTTGCTGCATTTCGGCAATTCGGTCGTCACCGGAAATTGGAGCGGCAGCTCGGTCACCCCAGCACGCAGGTGTGGCGCCACGATTGTGCGCGACTGACTTTGGCGTCCCGCCTTGGCGAAATGCGCGATCACATCGGCCTCGTTCAACGCGCGCATCGCCTTGAGCGTTATCAGCTCGGGATCGCCCGGTCCGACGCCGACGCCGATCAGCCGCCCCGTGCTCATAATCCGGCCCTCGCCATCGTGTTGACTGCGGCAGCCGTCATGGCGCTGCCGCCCATGCGACCGCGCACGGTCACAAACGGTAGGCGAGAATCGGCGGCCAATGCCGCCTTCGCTTCCGCGGCGCCGACGAAACCGACAGGGATACCGAGGATCACAGCCGGCTTGGGCGCTCCCGCGTCGATCAGCTCGAGCAGGCGGAACAATGCCGTCGGCGCATTGCCGATGGCGACGACCGCGCCGGCGAGACGATCGAGCCAGAGATCGAGCGCCGCCGCCGAGCGCGTCGTGCCGCCCTTTACGGCGATGCCCGCCACACGCGGATCGTTGAGGGTGCAGATCACCTCGTTGTTCGCCGGCAGCCGCGAGCGCGTGATGCCGTGCGCCACCATCTCGGCGTCGCAGAAAATCGGCGCGCCGGCGCCGAGCGCGGAACGTGCCGCCGTGACCGGCCCGCCGCCGAAAACGATGTGCTGCGCCGCCTCGACCAGCCCACAGGCGTGAATCATGCGCACCGCGACCTCGGCTTCGTCGGCGGAGAATCGCGACAGATCGGCCTCGGCGCGGATGATGGCGAACGAGCGCTGATAGATCGCCGCGCCGTCACGGAGATAGGCCGCGTGTTCAGTCATGACTGTCCCCGCGTTGTGCCGGCTGCGTCAAGCCTGCGATCGCGGCCGGCAACTCAGCGGCCGGTACGATAGCGCGCGGATCATCGCGTGCCGAGCCGTCGGCGATAAGCGCACAGCCAGCGGGCGTGCCGACGATCGTTAAAGTCGCGGCCGCCGGATGGGCACAGCCTTTGGCGCAGCCGGAGAGATGGACCGTGTGTGGGCCCTTGCGATGCGGCGCCACCATCGCGGCGATGCTCGGCGCCATGGCGCGTGTGGCGATGTGCGCCGATGCGCAAATCGGGGCGCCGGCGCAGGCGACGACAACGCGGCGCGGATCGTCGGCGGACGCGATAAAGCCGAGCCGCTCGGCCTCGGCCGCGAAGGCCTGGAGCGCGCCTGGCGCAACCCTGATCGCCAGCACGACGCGCCCCGGCGCCGTGCGCAGTCCGTGCGCACCGGCGGCTGCAGCGGCTTTTGCCAACTGCGCGAGTGACGACGCGTCAGCATGACCGAACGCAAGACCGACACCGCAGGCGAAAGAACCGTCGCGTAGCCGGTGCGCACCGAACACAGAAGTCCGCTCATTTACGCGCAAGCGAGAATCCAGTTCTGGGTGCCCGCCTCCGGGAGTTAAGAGCAAATCGTGAATGGGTCGGCGAAACGGCTCGATTCCTTCGTTGTCGATCATATCGCGCGCGCGAGCATCGCGGCCGTGGCGTGCAATCACTTCAAGCAGACGCGTCGCCGCCGACACAGTATTCTCGGGAGCAACAAAACCAATTGGCGTCGCGCCGGCGCTGTCGCCGCCCATATTCACCGCGAACACGGCTTGGCCGCGCTTCAGTTCAGCGCGTAGCCGCACGTCGGCTGAAAGTGCATCGAGGCCGAGCGCGCCGCCGCCGTCGATGACGACTGAGATTTTCGGCGCAAGCCTCGCGGCCAAAGCGTGCTCGGCCAGCGCGCGCCGCAGCGCGGTGGCGAGTTTTTCAGCGTTGAGAATTTCGTCCGGGTCGAGGCCGCAGAGCGGAGACGTGTGAACGGCGATACCCTCGGCCGCCGTGATGCCAAGCTGTGCGATGACGGCGGCGAATCGCGGTGCGGAAGCCGGACGCAAACCGCGAACCTGAATGCTGCCGCGCGCGGTCACTTCGATAATGCCGTTGCCATGGCGGCGTGCCGCTTTGCAGAGCTCGGCGACGGCGGCAACCGGAATAGTCCCGATCGGCAGCAGTCGCACCAATAGTCCGTCGCCGGTCGGCATTGGTGATGACAATCCCGGACAGGCGCCGCGGCGCAGCGGTGGTTTGATCGCGGGGGCGTTCATGCCGCGGCCTCCGCGCGCAACGCGACAAGTCCGGCATCGACGTCGTTGCGGCGCGGATGCCAAAAGCCTCGCCGCCGTGCGGCGTCGAGCCGCTGCGCAATCGCAGCCGCGGCTTGCGGAT
Source organism: Alphaproteobacteria bacterium (assembly GCA_030042035.1). GTDB lineage: Bacteria > Pseudomonadota > Alphaproteobacteria > ATCC43930 > CGMCC-115725 > DATARH01. Next base: position 6,975 of record JASIAN010000169.1, read on the forward strand.
TCTCGCACAGCAGGAAATCGCGCACCTCGGCGTCGGCGACATAGGCGTCGTACAGGAGATCGAACAATTCGCCGGCGACCGCGTCCGTCATTTCGGCGAAGGCGACGAGCCGATCCACTGTCTCGGCGAATTCCGCGGCGCCGCGCGGGCCGTGGCGCATTTGGCCGGCGATGAATTTCGGATTGACGGCGCGGGCGCGCACGATCCGCGCCAGAGCGGCCGACAGCGCGCGCGCGCGGGGCCGGTTCGGTTCGGTGACGTCCAGCATGACCAGATCGACAGCGCGGCCGAGCATCTTGGCGGCCGCGGCAAAGCCGCCGACGAAGGCGGCGTCCTCGGCGCCTTCGAGCAGATCGCGGCTTGGATCGTCGCTCGGATGAACGAGGAGATCGGCGACGGCGACACGCTGCGCAAAGGCTCCGCCTGCTTCGCCGGATTCGCCGTCGGCGCCGCCATAGGCATGGGAGGTGGCTGCCAGGTAGGCGGCGCCGATCGAATCGGTGTCCGCGTCACTGCCGAGCAGGGCCTCGATACCGGCGCCGTAGGCTCCGGGCGCCGTGCCAAAGATGCGGTCGATACGCGTTGCGGACGAGGCGCCGGCCGCACGACGCGCCGCCGCGAGCGGGTTCTCGTCGTCGTCTTCGTCTCGTGCCGCAATCGCCTGGACAGCGGCGTCAATGAGCGCGATCTGCAGCGGAAAGAGATCGCGGAACAGGCCGGAGATGCGCCAAGTGACATCGACGCGCGGACGTCCTATCGCGGCGGTTGGCAGCACTTCGATGCCGGTGATTCGGCCACTGGCGCTGTCCCAGATCGGCCGGCATCCCAGCAGCGATAATCCCTGTGCGATCTCCTCGCCCCCGGTGCGCAGCGTGGCGCTGCCCCAAAGGTCGATGATCACGGAACGGGCCATTTCGCCGTGTGTCTGCATGTGGGCGCGCAGGACTTCGTTTGCCGCGAGGCGGCCAAGGTCCATCGCGATCGGAGTAGGCAACGCGCGCGGATCGGCGGTGAACAGATTTCGTCCGGTTGGCAGCACGTCGCGGCGCCCGCGGGTTGGCGAGCCTGCCGGCCCCGGCTTCACACGACGGCCGTCGAGCGCGTCGATCAGGGCGGCACGCTCGGCTTCGGCGCTCGCGCGCCACTGCGGATCGCCGCCGCTGGATGGTGCGCGGCCGTAAATGTGCAGGCCATCCTTGATCGCGAGATCTTTGAGGTCGCACAGCCAGGCATCGATCCGGCGCAGCGCCTGGTCGGCGCCGACCGCGGTCCCGACGCCGGCTTCGCGCGCCAGTCCGCTGCGCTGCGCCGTCTCGACGATGAGCTTGGCGAGCCGCTCGCGACGGCGGCGGTCGAGGCCATCGGCCTGCGCGTATTCGTCCACCAGGCGTTCCAGCTCGCGCGCCTCGCCGCTCAGCCCGCCAGTCACCATCGGCGGCGGCAAGTGGCCGATCGTCAGCGCCGCGATGCGACGCTTGGCCTGCGCCGCCTCGCCCGGATTGTTGACGATGAAGGGATAGATGACCGGCAACGCTCCGGTGACGATTTCAGGAAAGCATTCCGCTGTTAGCGCGACCGCTTTACCCGGCAGCCATTCCAGCGTGCCGTGCGCGCCCATGTGAACCAGCGCGTCAACGCTTGCGACATGCTGCAGCCATAGACCGAACGCGACCAACGCATGCCGCGGCGGCAAGACAGCGTCGTGATAGTCGGCGCGGCGCTGCGAGGAGCATCCGCGATCGGGCGGCAGTGCCACCAATAGCTTGCCGTATTGTTTGGCGCGGAAGCGAAAGACGCCGTCGCGGAATTCGGGATCGTCCGCCGGCTCGCCCCAGGCTTCGCGCAAGCGAGAGAT
>JASIAN010000170.1 GCA_030042035.1 Alphaproteobacteria bacterium
CAGTCGGGAGTGTCGCTCGCCGGCGACTGCGCGGCAAAAGCGACCCCGAGCAGATGCTCGATTTCGAGGACGAGGGGCATTATGCGTCCTCGTCCTGGGCCTCGCCGCCTTCGCCTTCTAACGCCAAGCGCTGGCTGCGGCGTACAATCTCGACGAGCTTATCCTGGGGCACGAGACGGACGGGTTCGCCCGCCAACGCAAAGCCGGCATGACGCGCCGCGTCATACGCCTCGGCGTAGAGGCGATTGGCGCCTGTACGGTCGAGCTCGACTGGATCCGTGGCGCCGTCGGCGTGCACCAGTTCGAGCGGCGCGCGCCCGTCGCAGACCAGATCGCAGCGCGAGCGCAGCGCGTAGCCGCGGGCATCCCGCTCGGCGAGCGCAACGAGCCCCAACGCGGCGAGCAGGGCCCGCCCGGCAGCGTCGCGCTCGCCGCCGCCAAACCCGAGCCGGCGCAGCGCAGCGAAGCTGAGGACCGCGACATGCTCGGCATGATCGCAGGTAATGCCGAGGGGCTGCACGGACGGAGTTACGTTGCCATGGTTTATCACCGACGGTTTCCCGGCCTTATCGCCCTTCCTTCGGACGAATAGCATTGGCTCCTTATTTCCGCCTGGTCGCCTCGCCGCTTCCCTTTCGAATGGCGTCCAGTTTTTAGGATCAGCGGCCGACTGGTAAATCGCGATACTTCCTAGAACGCCGAGCGGGTCGATGCGGCTGCCGGTGCGGCGGCCGGATGTCCGGGGCTCGACTTCGCCGCTGCGCTGGTCGGTAATCGCGTCGACCGGCGTATCGACGGCGATAATCTCGGAGACGAGGCAGCGCGGGAATTTGGCGCCGAGGCCGCCGCCTTCGCCGGTCGAATGCCAGGCGCCGAAGAGCAGCGCCGTCGGCGATGTTTCCAATAACGCGGTCGCATCATTGGGTTTGGCTTCGGCGAGGCGCAGCCCGAGCGGGCTCTTCATGAACGGCTGCCCCTCGAGCAGACTGTCGCGCAAAATCGCGTCATAGACGCGGTGCGGCGCGTCGAGCGAGGTGATCTCGCTGACCCCGGCGAGTTCCTTGCCCGTGAAATCGACGGTGACGTAAGGCAGCGCGATGCTCTTGTCGCGTAGCGCGGCGAGCAGCGCCTCTTCGAGCCGGTTGGCCTGGCTCTGCACGCTGTCGATCAGCACGCACCAGATTTCCCCACCGTCGACGCGGCGGCGCTCGTAAACATGCCGCGGCGGCGGGTTGCGGCCGCCTTCGCCGGGGTAGGTTGGCGGAAAGATTTTGTCGCCCTTGCCGCCAACCGGCTGCAGCACCTGCCGCCGCCGCAGTGCTGCGTCGTCGGCCACAGCCCGGGCCAATGCTGCGTATTCCATGCCTGCCCCCTTAGTTTCGCCCGTCGCCGCCTGCACCGAGCGGCAGCGCCCGCTCCCTTATGTTCTTTCTATGTTCCTTCGTCAAGTCTGAGTTGCAGGTGAGGGCGATCGCTCGCGCATCCGGATTTGGCGGCGGTGTCAGGCAGGTGAGGCGCAGCACTTATTGGCCGCCGCGTTCGGGGTGAATCCGGGGCGCATTTCGAGCATGATCCCGTCCCGAGGGGATCCCGGCTCCATTGAAGCGAGAGCACCGGAATAATCCGGGTCCCCTCGACGATCGGCCGTGGATACGTATCATACGTGCGCTTGGGGGCTTCTGGGATGACGAGGACGCTGACGATCACGGCCGAGGAATGGATCGAGGGCCTCATCGGCGATGTCGCCGATGACGGAATCGACCGTCGCGCCACGGTAGGACGTTAATATCGAGACATCAGCCGATGCCGACGGTTTTCCGCACCGGCCGCTATCGCTTCTTCTTCTATTCCAACGAGGGCAGCCCGCGAGAGCCGCCGCACGTCCACGCCGAGGCCGGCGACGAGCAGGCCAAGTTCTGGCTTCGGCCTCAGGTTCGCCTGGCTTACAATGATGGCTTCGACAGCAGGGCCTTGAAGGAGCTGCTGCAACTGGTCGAGGCGAACCGTGAGCGCATCGAGACGGCATGGCGCCGCTTCTTTGGTCAGGCCGGCGGGCGTCCGCTTTGACGCGGACAGCTTTTGGGTGACCTTGTCGGACGGTCGGGTGCTCGGCGTACCGCTGGCTTGGTTTCCGCGGCTCCTGCATGCCACGCCGGCACAGCGACAGGCCTGCCGCATCAGCAGCCGCGGGCTGCACTGGGACGAACTGGACGAAGATATTTCAATCGCCGGCCTGCTGGCCGGGCTCGGTGACCAGACCGAGCCAACACCGAGCGCAGCGGAATAACTGCCCAGCCCCCGAGCGGCGAAGGGGCCGGCCAATACCGATGGACCTCCAGCCCGAATTGCCGCTGCCGCCGCCACCATTACGCGAGGACCAGCCTTACGTCCCGGCGCGGATGGTCAACGAGTTCCAGTACTGCCCGCGACTCGCTTATCTCGAATGGGTGCAGGGGGAATGGGCGGAATCGGCTGACACCGTCGAGGGCCGCGGCGTTCATCGGCGCGTCGACCGCGGCTCGGGCGCGCTGCCGGAGGCGGAGAGCATTGGCGAGGATGAGCGCATCCATGCCCGCTCGGTGACGCTGTCGTCCGACCGGCTTGGCCTGATCGCCAGGCTCGATCTGATCGAGGTTGAGGATGGCGCGGTCGTGCCGGTCGATTACAAGCGCGGCCGCCGCCCGCATGTCGCCGCCGGCGCCTGGGAGCCGGAGCGCGTGCAGCTCTGCGTGCAGGGTCTGATCCTTGAGGACAATGGTTATCGCTGCAGCGAAGGGGCGCTGTATTTCCGGGAAAGCCGCGAGCGCGTCCGCGTCGCGTTCGATGCCGAACTGCGCTCGCAGGCCTTGGCGGCGGTCAGCGGGCTGCGCTTGGTGGCGGCAGGCGGCCATATTCCGCCGCCGCTCGAGGACAGCCCGAAATGCCCGCGCTGCTCGCTCAACGCGATCTGCCTGCCGGAGGAAGTGAATTTCCTGCGCCACGGCATTGCGCCGCGACCGCTGGCGGCAAGCCGCGACCTCGCACTGCCGGTCTACGTGCAGGCCCAGCCGGCGCGGGTGCGCAAGCGCGGCGAGACCCTGCTGATCCAGACCGAAGACGGCGCCGAGACGACGGCGCGGCTCATCGATACGTCGCATCTTGTCGTTCACGGCGCGGTCGATGTAACCGCGCCGGTTCTGCACGAACTGATGCGCCGCGAGATCCCGGTCAGCTGGTATTCGAGCGGCGGTTGGTTTCTCGGCCACACGGTCGGCACCGGCCACCGCAATGTCGAGCTGCGCACGGCGCAATACCGGGCGAGCTTCGATCCCGCTTTCTGCCTTCGCCTCTCGCGCAGCCTCGTCGCATCGAAGCTGCGCAATTCGCGCACGCTGCTGCGCCGCAACACACGCGAGGAGAGTGCGCCCGACGCGGCGCTCGGCGGCTTGCGGCGGGCGGCGCGGGCCGCCGGCGAGGCGAAGAGCCTGGCCGAATTGCTCGGTGTCGAGGGCAATGGCGGCGCGATCTATTTCGGCAATTTCGCGTCGATGCTGAGCGGCGGAAACAACGAAGAGCTGAGTTTCGACTTCGCAAACCGCAACCGGCGCCCCGCGACCGATCCGGTCAACGCGATGCTGTCGTTCTCCTATGCGATGCTCGTCCGCGAGCTGACGGCGACGCTGTCGTCAGTGGGTTTCGATCCCTATCGCGGCTTCTACCACCAGCCCCGCTATGGGCGCCCGGCACTCGCCCTCGACATCATGGAGCCGTTTCGTCCGATCCTCGCCGATTCGGCGGTCATCACCGCGGTCAACAATGGCGAGATCAAGCCCAACGATTTCGTCTGGGCCGGCCGCGCCTGCGCCCTGTCTCCGGCTGGCCGCAAGAAGATGATCGCCGCTTTCGAACGACGGATGGCGACCGAAATCACCCATCCGGTGTTCGGCTACCGGCTGAGCTACCGCCGCTTGCTCGAAGTCCACGCTCGCCTGCTCGGGCGGCATCTGATGGGGGAGATTGCGGAATTGCCACCGGTCGAACCGCGATGAACAGCCCAGGTGCACCCCGGCGTCGCGAGCCGGCGCGCTACACCGGCGACGAGAACCTCTACATCGTGGCTTACGACATTGCCTCGCCGCGGCGTTGGCGGAGGGTGTTTCGCATCATGGAAGGCTATGGCGAATGGGTGCAGCTGTCGGTATTCCAGTGCCGCCTGACCCGGCGCCGCCAGATCGAGCTGAAGCAGGCGCTTGATGAGGTGATCAATCACGCCGAAGATCACGTCATTATCATCGATGTCGGTCTCGCCGCCGTGAACCGCCCCCGCATTGAGAGCCTGGGGAAACCGTTTTCCATGGTCGATCGCGGCCCGGTAATCGTGTAGATTGGGCGCCGCGCTCCGGCGAGCGGTGCGATGGTTCGCGAAACCGGCGGAGCGCTCGCAGCGCTGTTTGACATTGTCCAAGAAGTGCTTGCGACCTCCCTCACACGGTAGGCCCGGAACATGCTATGAACAGGATGCTACTGAAACGAGACCGCTCGAAATTTGCTTCACAACCGACGAAGATCGCTTGCCGAAGATCAGCGGCTCCACCCCCCGGTGACAACGCCGGGGCCTCATTGAAGCTGCGACAAGCGCAGAGGCGTGCACGAGCGGCTGGCCCACCCACCCCCCGGTGACAACGCCGGGGCCTCATTGAAGCTCTTTTTCCGAGATTGCCGCACGCATGAACACCAGCC
>JASIAN010000171.1 GCA_030042035.1 Alphaproteobacteria bacterium
GGCCGCATGTTCGACGGCGTGCCGGCGGCCGACATGCGCAAGATCACCTGTGACAACGCCGCAAAAATGTTCGGCTTCGAGTTGAACTGAGCATCAGGTTGTCATTGCGAGGAGCGCAGCGACGAAGCAATCCCGCTGCGCTTGCTCTTTGCTCCGGGATTGCTTCGCTTCGCTCGTAATGACGGACACAGTTGACAATTTTGTTGCGGTCGCTGCGGCCGCCGACCTCCCCGACGGCACGATGCGCTGCGTCCCGATCGAGCGCGAGCGCGTGCTGTTGGCGCATGTCGCCGGGCGCTTTTATGCCTTGCGCGACATGTGCGGCCATCGCAACGCGCCGCTGTCGCGCGGCCGCCTGATCGGCACGATCGTCGAATGTCCGCTGCATTTCGCGCAGTTCGATGTGACGACCGGAAGGCTCGTTGACGGACCGATCTCGGCCGACGTGCCCAGCTACGAGACGAAGGTCGAAGCCGGGGTGGTGCTTGTGCGTCGGTGAGCCCTGCCGCGCTCCGCTTGACCGCGGCGGGGCCGTTCTTACATGCAACGGATGACCCGGTCTCCCGATCCGCCGCAGTGGCACGGCACGACGATCCTGTCGCTGCGCAAGGGCGGCGAGGTTGTTGTCGCCGGCGACGGCCAGGTCTCGCTTGCCAATACGATCGTCAAATCGAATGCCCGCAAGGTGCGCCGGCTCGGCGGCGGCCATGTCATCGCCGGTTTCGCCGGCGCGACGGCCGACGCGATGACGCTGTTCGAACGGCTCGAAGCCAAACTCGAACAGTATTCCGGACAGTTGACCCGCGCCTGTGTCGAACTTGCGAAAGATTGGCGCACCGACCGCTACCTGCGCCGCCTTGAAGCGATGATGGCGGTCGCCGACAAGGAGGTGTCGCTGATCCTGTCCGGCACCGGCGACGTCTTGGAACCGGAAGACGACATCATCGGCATCGGCTCGGGCGGCGGTTATGCGCTGGCGGCGGCGCGCGCGCTGATCGCGATCGACGGGATCGATGCCGAGACAATCGCGCGGCGCGCGATGGCGATCGCGTCGGGCATCTGCATCTATACAAACGACAAGATCACGATCGAAAAGCTGACCGGCTGATGTTTGGCGCAAAAAACCACAGTCCCGCAGACAGGCGGGATCCACCTGTCCGCGATCGAGTGGCTGGGACATGGGCCGCGGCCTTCGCCGGGGCTACCGGGACGGCAGCATGAACTCGTTCAGCCCGCGCGAGATCGTCTCCGAGCTCGACCGCTTTATCGTCGGTCAGCACGACGCCAAGCGAGCCGTCGCGATCGCGCTCAGGAACCGCTGGCGCCGCCAGCAATTGCCGGCGGAGCTGCGCGAGGAAGTGCTGCCGAAAAACATTCTGATGATCGGTCCGACGGGCTGCGGCAAGACCGAGATCGCCCGGCGGCTGGCGCGCCTCGCCGAGGCGCCGTTCCTGAAGGTTGAGGCGACGAAGTTCACCGAGGTCGGCTATGTCGGCCGCGATGTCGAGCAGATCGCGCGCGACCTCGTCGAGGTGGCGATCGCGATGACGCGGGAACGCTTGCGCAAGCAGGTCGAGGCGAAGGCTGAGCTGGCGGCCGAAGACCGCGTGCTCGATGCGCTAGTCGGCGCCCACGCCAGCGCCGAGACCCGCCAGAAATTCCGCAAGATGCTGCGCGAGGGCGCGCTCGACGACCGCGAGATCGAGGTCAGCGTCTCGGAAAGCGCGGCGGCGAGCCTGCCGACCTTCGAAATCCCCGGCATGCCGGGAGCGCAGATGGGCATGCTCAATCTCGGCGATATTTTCGGCAAGGCATTCGGCAGCCGACAACAACCGAAAAAGATGACCGTCGCCGACAGCCACGCCGTGCTGATGGCGGAGGAAAGCGACAAACTCCTGGACCAGGACCGAGTCGTGCGCGAGGCGATCGCGGCGGCCGAGCAGAACGGCATCGTGTTTCTCGACGAGATCGACAAGATCTGCGGCCGCAGCGAGCGTAGCGGCTATACCGGCGCCGATGTCAGCCGCGAGGGGGTGCAGCGCGACCTGCTGCCGCTGATCGAGGGGACGACGGTCGCGACCAAGCATGGCGCGATCAAGACCGACCACATCCTGTTCATCGCTTCGGGCGCCTTCCACTTGGCGAAACCGTCCGACCTGTTGCCGGAACTGCAGGGAAGGCTGCCGATCCGCGTCGAATTGAGCGCGCTCGATCGCAACGACCTGTGCCGCATCCTGATTGAGCCGGAGGCGAGCCTTGTCAAGCAATACAAAGCCTTGCTGGGAACCGAGGGCATCGAGCTCGATTTCCGTCCCGATGCCATCGAAGAGATCGCATTGCTCGCCGAGCGGATCAACGCGACGGTCGAGAATATCGGCGCCCGCCGGCTGCACACAATTTTAGAGCGGCTGCTGGAGGAGATCAGCTTCACGGCCTCCGACCAGCCAAGCGGCACGACGATCGCCATCGACGCGGCCTATGTCCGCGAGCGGGTGGGCACCTTGGCGCAGAATGCCGACCTGTCGCGGTTCATTTTGTAATCAGACTCTGTCGGTCTCAGCGCCGGGTTGCAACAGGCCGCGGCGGCGCATTAGTGAGCGGGCGATTCACCGCACTCGATGCGCTTTGCCTGGCCGCGCTGCCCTCGCCCCCTCGCCACCTTTGCGATAATCTGCGCGTCATTCTGGTGGCGGAGGGCCGATGACAACGAGGACCGTCCCGCTCGCACCGTTTCCCGATCAGCGGCCGGGCACATCCGGGCTGCGCAAGAAGGTCGCCATATTCCGGCAGCGAGGCTATGTCGAAGCCTTTGTGCAGTCGATTTTCGATGTCCTGCCGGAAGCGGTCGGCGCGGCAGCGGCCGGGTTGGCGGAGGCGGCGGCGACGCTCGTCGACATACCGGGGATGCGTGGGCGCACGCGGCCGAGCCGCGTCGCCTGAGAATAAACAACGAAAGGGGGAGCCATGCTGTCATCGGCCCGCATGCGGGAGCGAATGGCGCGGCGCACGATCGCGCTGGTGCTGGCCGGCGGCCGCGGCAGCCGTCTCAGGCAGCTGACCGATCGCCGCGCCAAGCCGGCGGTGTTCTTCGGCGGCAAATTCCGCATCATCGATTTCGCGCTGTCCAACTGCCTCAATTCCAACATCCGCCGCATCGCCGTCCTGACGCAGTACAAGGCGCACAGCCTGTTGCGCCATCTGCAGATGGGCTGGTCGTTTCTGCGGCCGGAGATGAACGAATTTCTCGACCTGTTGCCGGCACAGCAGCGGATCGACGAGGCGACGTGGTATCAGGGCACCGCCGACGCCGTGTTCCAGAACTTCGACATCCTGAAGGCGGCGCGGCCGGAATACTTTGTCGTGCTGGCCGGCGATCATATCTACAAGATGGATTATTCCAACATGCTGGCCGATATGCGGGCCAAGGGGGCCGATTGCATCGTCGGCTGCATCGGGGTGCCGATCGGCCTTGCCTCCGATTTTGGCGTCATGGCGATCGACGAGTCGATGCGCATCGTCGATTTTCTCGAAAAGCCGAAAGTGCCGCCGGCCATGCCCGGCAAGCGGGACGTGGCGCTAGCCAGCATGGGGATCTACGCGTTCTCCGCGAATTTCCTGTACGACGAATTGCAGCGCGACCATGACGACCCATCATCGAGCCACGATTTCGGCAAGGATGTGATCCCGCACCTCGTCGGGCGCGGGCTGGCCTATGCCCATCGCTTCGAGGACAGCTGCGTCACGACGACACCGGAAGCACTGCCTTACTGGCGCGACGTCGGCACGATCGACGCCTATTGGGCGGCCAATCTCGATCTCGTGCAGCCCACCCCGCAGCTCGACATTTACGACCGCAACTGGCCGATCTGGACCTATCAGCAGCAGCTGCCGCCGGCGAAATTCGTGTTCGACGACGAAGACCGGCGCGGCGTCGCGGTCGATTCGATGGTGTCGGGCGGCTGCATCGTATCGGGCGCCCACGTTTCGGGGTCGCTGCTGTTTTCGAGCGTCAGGGTCAATTCCTACGCGCGGCTGCGCGAGGCGGTCGTGCTGCCCGAAGTCGATATCGGCCGTTATGCGCGGCTCAGTAACGTCGTCATCGACCGCGGCTGCCGCATTCCCGAGGGCCTTGTCGTCGGCGAAGACGCCGAACTCGATGCGCGCCGCTTTTACCGCAGCGACGGCGGCGTCGTCTTGATCAGCGCCGACATGTTGGCGGCGCTGTAGCGCGCCGCCAACAAGGCCGCACCTAAGCGCGCGCCGCCTGCCAGCGCGAATTGCGCAGCACGCGGCCGGGCAGGTTGCCGGTGTGCTCGCCCTCCTTCATCAGCATCTTGCCGTTGACGAAGGTCGCGTAGACGCCGGCCGCCGGCTCCTTGAAGCGCCAGCCGCCGGCCGGGAAGTCGTGCACGATGTATTCCGGCAGCGGCCTTACCGTGTCGGGATCGAAGATCGTGATGTCGGCCGCCATGCCGGGGCGCAACAGGCCGCGGTCGTAAAGGCCGAAGGTCGCAGCCGAATCGAAGGTCAGCCGCCGCACCGCCTGCTCCAAGCTCATGACGTGCTTCTCGCGCACCCATTCGCCGAGGAGCCGCGTCGAGAACCCGTAGCCGCCGTGGAACTGCACATGCGCGCCGCCGTCCGACAGGCCGATGAGGGCATTGGGGTAATTGAGGATCGCCCGCATCGCCTCCGGATCGACATTGTTCTCGGCCTGCATGAACACGGTTTCGAGCTTCTCGTCGACGACGAGATCGAGGAAGCCGTCGATGATGCCCTTCCCCTGCGCCGCGGCGATCTCGCGGATCGTCTTGCCCTTCATCCACTGGTTTTTGGCCAGTTTCGGCTCCTCCACCCAGATGTAATTATACCATTCGCGCGAGATCGTATTGCCGGGGATCTCGACGTTCCACTCCACCATCTCTTCGTGCAGCTTGGCGCGCACCGCTGGGTCGGCATAGGCGCGCAGCTTCTCGTCGTCCGACGCCAAGAGGATCGGGTGCCAGGTCGGCGAGCCACGGAAGGCCTGCGTGTTTTTCATGTTGAAGATCTGGGTCGTCGTATTCGGCGAGCAGAGCGGGTAGGCGCGGATGCCCTGCGCGGCGGTCTCGTTGACCCGGTCCATATGCTTCTGCCATTCGCCGGGGCGACGCACGCTTTGCCCGAGGTTGTTGTAAACGACGGGCCGCCCGCTCGCCTCCGAGAGGCGCGCCATCAGCCCGTTCGCCATCTCGGCGTCGCGGCCGCCGCCCGACTGGATGATGCCCGTCCCCATGTCGCGCAACACGTCGGCGAGCGCGAAAATCTCCTTCTCGTCGGCCCACAGCGCCGGGATGTGCACGCCCTGTGGATCGTAGTGACCGCGGTTGCGCGACACGCTGAGGCCGAGCGCGCCGCCTTCCATGCCGTCGCGCACGACATTCTGCATTTCCTTCAGTTCAGCGTCGGTCGCGGCGCGCTTCTGGCACTCGTCGCCCATCACGTAATAGCGCACGGCGGTGTGGCCGATCAGCGTGCCGACATTGACGCCGAGGTTGCGGTCGAGCCGGTCCATGTATTGCGGAAAGGTTTCCCAATCGACCTCGATCGTGTTCAAGACATCCATCGGGATCGCTTCGACATAACTGAGGAACTCGGCCATGCGCGCCGCATTACCCTTCCTGACCGGCGCCAGCGACAGGGAACAGTTGCCGATGACGACCGAGGTCGCGCCGTGGTCGCAGGAAAACGTGCAGAGCGGATCCCACGTGACCTGCGCATCGTAATGGCAATGATTGTCGATAAAGCCGGGCGCGACGACCTGGCCCTCGGCATCGACGGTCTCCTGCGCCGGCCCCGAGAGCTTGCCGATCTCGGCGATCTTGCCGTCCTTCACCGCGACATCGCCGCGGAACGCCGGCATCCCCGAACCGTCGATGATCCGCCCGTTCTTAATCAACAGATCATACGCCATCGTTCCCTCCTCCGATCGCCCCGCGGCCCCGCCGCCATTGCCGGCATTTATACCACGCGATGCCCGCGCCGGGCGCTCATTCTCCGCGCCCCCGCCATGCGCAGTCATGGCCGTCATCATCGCGCCTGCGACGAATGGTTGCCCCGCAGAGAAGCGTGGAACACAAGACGTCAACATCCCCACTGGCAAGCACGCCCTTCAACGCTTTCAGATGCCGGATGGTATGCGCTAGTGCACCGACTCAGTCAGATGATACATGCACTCCACTGTTCGTCATGCCCGGACTTGATCCGGGCATCCACGGAAACCGGCACGCCTGCGCGGCTCGGCGTCGATGGCCGGGACAAGCCCGGCCATGACGATGAATCTTGGGTCTGTGTCTGAGCGCTAGGTTCCGGCTTCAACATCACTACGATGGCTTTGCGATTGCCGGGCGCGCGCTAGCGCTTTTCACCAACGCATGGGCGAAGACGTGGCGACGGCTGCCGGGGTCATGCGGCGCCGAGCTGCGGCTCGGCTATTGGCCACCCGCTATCGCCCAAGGTCACTGCGATCCGGCCGGCCATGGCTATCGGCTAAAGACCCGCTGGCGATGGCGCAGGCGGCCGAGATCGGCATCGCTGAGACGCACCGACAGATGCGCCGCCTCGCCGTCGTCGCGCCGTCCCAAGACTTCGCCATGTGCGTAAATCCACGCGAGCGTCTTGCCGTCCGACAGCGGCACGTCAAGCCGCACCGCGCGGGCTCCGTCTTCGAGGCGGCGGTCGAGAAGCCCTAACAGCGCGTCGCATCCCTGCCCGGTTGCCGCCGACAGCGCGACGCTCAGCGAATTGCGTTGCGCCTGGTTCGACAGGCGGGCGCGCTCGGCCGGTTCAAAGCGGTCGATTTTGTTCAAGACCTCGATCAACCCGTCGTCGGCCAACTCGCCGAGGCCGAGATCGCCAAGCACTGCCAAGACGTCGGCGCGCTGCGCGGCGCTGTCCGGGTGGTGCGCGTCGCGCACATGGACGACGATGTCGGCTTCGGTCACCTCTTCCAACGTCGCACGGAAGGCCGCGACGAGATGGGTCGGCAGATCGGAGATAAAGCCGACCGTATCCGACAGGATCGCCTTGCGCCCCGACGGCAGGTCGAGCCGCCGCATCGTCGGGTCCAACGTCGCGAACAGCAGGTCCGCGGCGCCGACCGAGGCGCGCGTCAGCCGGTTGAACAGCGTCGATTTGCCGGCATTCGTATAGCCGACCAGCGCAACAACAGGATACGGCACGCGGCGTCGCGCCGCGCGGTGCAGCCCGCGAGTGCGCTTTACGTCCTCCAACTCGCGCCGTAGCCGCGCGATGCGCTCGCCGATCAGCCGGCGGTCGATCTCGAGCTGGCTTTCGCCGGGGCCGCCCAAGAAGCCGAAGCCGCCGCGCTGGCGTTCAAGGTGCGTCCATGAGCGCACGAGGCGCGAGCGCTGGTACGACAAGGCCGCCAGCTCGACTTGCAGCCGCCCCTCATGGGTGCGGGCGCGGGCGCCGAAGATTTCGAGAATGAGGCCGGTGCGGTCGATGACTTTGGCCTGCCAAGCGCGTTCAAGGTTGCGCTGCTGCACCGGCGACAGCGGCGCATCGATAACGACGAGGCCAACGTCGTTGTCGGCGATCAGCGCTCTCAGCTTATCGACCGTGCCGCTGCCGAACAGCGTCGCCGGCGCCGGCCGCGTCAGGCGCACGACCTCGGCACAGACGACCTCGCGGTCGATCGCCCGCGCCAGCCCGACCGCCTCCTCGAGGCGCGCCTCGACCGAGCGCTGCGGTGCCTCGCCATTGCCGACAAGAGCGGGCTTGATCGCCGGATGAACGACCAGCGCGCGGCTGGTGGGCGCGGGCGATGCGGTGTCGCTGCGGCTCAGAGTTCGCCGCCCTCCTTGCCCTCGAACAGCTGGATCGGCTGCGCCGGCATCACCGTCGAGATCGCGTGCTTGTACACCAGCTGCGAGTGTGCGTCCCGCCGTAGCAGTACGCAGAAATTGTCGAACCAGGTGATGATCCCCTGCAATTTGACGCCGTTGACGAGAAACACAGTTACCGGCGTCTTGTTCTTGCGAACGTGATTGAGAAATACATCTTGGACATTTTGATTTTTTTCGTTTGACATGGGTGATCTCCCCATCTTTTTGGAGCCGAGGGACGGGCTCGGGACCGGATAAACACCGTTTCAGGTTGCACGCGCCCTACGAAGATGGGCGCGGAAGAGGCGAGCGCAAGCCCTCCAAGCGGCGAAACAGCCCCGCTCCGTCGGTGAACGACAGATGCGGCCGATGGTGGGCGAACTCCTCGGAGCCGACATCGCCGAGCAGCACCGCAACACAGCCGCTGTTGAGCGCGCATTCAATGTCGACGGCGGTGTCGCCGACGAACCAGACCTCGTCGCCCGCGGCAACGCCGCTCGGCGCCAGCGCCAGGCGCACCGGCGCAGCCTCCGGCTTGTCGGCCGCTGCATCGCCGGCGCCGACAACGCTGCCGAACAGGTCGGACCAGCCAAGGCGCGCGACCTCTCGCCGCAGCAACTCGCCGGTCTTGTTGCTGACGACGGCAAGATAGAACCCTTCGCGCGCCAGCCGGCGCAGCATCGCCTCGCGGCCCGGCAGCGCCGTCAGCCGGTCAAGGTGGATTTCGCGGAAGCGCGCGAGGTAGATGTCGCGCGCTGCCTCCCAGCGGGCGCCGAACAGCGGTGGAAAGGCGACCCGCAGGCTGAGCCGCACGTTGGCCTTGGTTTCGGCCAGCGACCATTCCGGCATCGCCATTGCGCGCATCAGGTGGTTGAGCGCCTCGTGGATCGTCGCCCAGCTGTCGACCAGCGTGTTGTCCCAGTCGAACAGGATCGCCCGCGGCCGCTCGTTCATGCATCCCCGGCGGCGACATGCGCCAGATAGGCGGCGCGCAGCTTTTGGGTCAAGAGGCCGGGGTGACCGTTGCCGACCGGCGAGCCGTCGATGCGCACGACCGGCAGCACATCGGCGGTCGTGCTGGTCAGGAAGGCTTCGCGAGCCGCCTTGGCGTCGGCCACCGTAAACGCCCGCTCATCGAGTTGGCAGCCCTCGCGCCGGATCAGATCGATGAGGGCCAGGCGGGTGACGCCGTTGAGGATTGCGTGATCGGCCGGGTGGGTGACGACGGCGCCGTCGGCAGTGACGATCCAGGCATTGCTGGAAGTGCCTTCGGTGACGCGCCCCGCCGCATCCACCTGCCACGCCTCGAAGGCGCCCGTCTCGCGCGCCTCTTGCTTGCCGAGCACATTGGGCAACAGCGACACCGATTTGATGTCGCAGCGCCGCCAGCGGATGTCGGCAATCGTGACGACGGCGACCCCCTCCTCGGCAAGACGCGGGTCGGCCGGGCGGGCGCGCCGTGCGGTGACGACAAGGGTCGGCTCGGCGACGAGCGGGAAAGCGTGGTCGCGCGGCGCCGTGCCGCGGGTCACTTGCACATAGAGGCTGCCGCGCGCGACGCCGTTGCGGCGGATCGTCTCGCGCAGCACGATCTTCAGCGCCGCCTCGCCGAGCGGCGGCGCGATGCGCAATTCGCCGAGCGAGCGAGCGAGTCGCGCCAAGTGCAGCGCCTCGTCGATCAGCCGCCCGCCGCGCACCGCGATGACCTCATAGACGCCGTCGGCGAACTGAAAGCCGCGGTCCTCGATATGCACCGCCGCCTGCGCGTGCGGCAGGTAGGCGCCGTCAACGTAGGCGATGCGCGGCATCGTTTATGTGCCTACCTTGAGTGGGCGCTCGCTGCCGAATACGCCCAATGACTTGAGCTTGCGGTGCAAGGCCGAGCGCTCCATGCCGACAAAAGAGGCGGTGCGCGAGATGTTGCCGCCGAAGCGGGTGACCTGCGCCAAAAGGTATTCGCGCTCGAATACCTCGCGCGCGTCGCGCAGCGGCAGCGTCATGATCTCGCTGCCCTTGTCCCATTTGACGACCGAAGGCGCGATCGCGGTGATCTCGTTCGGCAGCATGTCGGCGCGCACCGGCTCGCTGGCATCGCCCGGCGCCATGATCAGGAGCCAGTCGATGACATTGCGCAATTGCCGCACGTTGCCGGGCCAAGTGTAGGCCTGCAGGGCGGCGAGCGCGTCCTCGCCGAGATCGCGAATCTCGATGCGCGCCGCATCGGCGCCACGCGCCATAAAATGCCGCGCCAGGAGCGGGATGTCCTCGCGCCGCTCGCGCAGCGGCGGCACCCGGATCGGCACGACATTGAGGCGGTAGAACAGATCCTCACGGAACCGCCCGGCGGCGATCTCGACCGCCAATTCGCGGTTGGTCGAGGCGACGACGCGGACATCGACCTCGACCCGCCGCGACCCGCCGACCCGTTCGAACGTCTGCTCCTGCAGCGCGCGCACGATCTTGCCCTGGGTTTCCAGCGGCATGTCGGCGACTTCATCGAGGAACAGTGTGCCGCCGTGCGCTCGTTCGAAGGTGCCGATCTTGCGCGGCGTGCCATCGTTGCTCGCCTCGCAGCCGAACAGCTCGATCTCCAGCCGGTCGGGCCGCATGGTCGCGCAGTTGATTGCAACAAACGGGCCGTCGGAGCGGCGCGAGCGGGCGTGCAGCAGACGGCCGACCACTTCCTTGCCCGAGCCCGGCGCGCCGGTGATCATGACACGACTGCCGGTCGGCGCCACCCGCTCGATCTGCTGGCGCAGCTGGTTGATGGCGGGCGAGACGCCGACCAGATCGAGGTCGCCGCCGGCGCGCAGCCTCAGCTCGGCGTTCTCGCGGCGCAGCTGGGCCGCCTCGATCGCGCGCGCCACGACGAGCAGCAGGCGGTCGGCCTTGAATGGTTTCTCGATGAAGTCGTAGGCGCCAATCTTGATCGCTTCGACCGCGCTCTCGATCGTGCCATGCCCGCTGATCATAACGACGGGCACCGACGGCATTTCGGTCCGCAGCCGGCGCAGGATTTCAATGCCGTCGAGCGCACTGCCCTGCAGCCAGATGTCGAGGATCACAAGGGTCGGCTGGCGCGCCTGGATCGCCGCCAGCGTCTCATCGCTGTCGGCGGCGTCGCGCGTCGCGTAACCTTCATCGCGCAACACCCCGCCGATCAGCATGCGGATGTCGGCTTCGTCATCGACGATCAAAATGTCATGCGCCATGGCCGACCGAACTCAGCTCCGCGGGATTTGCCGGTGAGGCGTGACGCGCGGCGTACTGCGCATCGGCGGCAAAGACGAGCTGTATGCGCGCGCCGCCGCCCTGCGTCCGGTCCGCCAGCACCAACTCGCCATGGTGATCTTCCATGATCTTTTTGACGATGGCGAGGCCCAAGCCGGTGCCTTTTGCGCGCGTCGTGACATAAGGCTCGGTCAAGCGCTCGCGGCCCTGTCGCGGCAGGCCCTTGCCGTTGTCCTCAACGATCACCGCAATCCGGCCCAGCGCCTCGACCGTGATCACGATGCGGCCGGCCGGGTTGGGGCCCGTTTCGACGATTCGTGCCTCGATCGATTCGACGGCGTTCTTGACGATGTTGATGAGTGCCTGGCCGACCAATCGGGCGTCGCAATTGAGCGGCACCGGACGCGCCGCGATCTGCACCGCAAACTGAATCTTGGGATGTGCGGTGCGCTCGAGAAATACCGCCTGCTCGACGATCGCCGCCAGATCCTCCGGCTTCAGCACCGGTGCCGGCATGCGGGCGAACGCGGAAAACTCATCGACCATCCGCCCGATATCCTCGACGTGCCGCACGATCGTGTCGGTGCAGGTGCGGAACGTTTCGGGGTCGTTTTTTATCTCCTTGAGATATTTGCGCCGCAGCCGCTCGGCCGA
>JASIAN010000172.1 GCA_030042035.1 Alphaproteobacteria bacterium
CTCGTCGTCGCGCCGGCGGTCGCGGCCGCTCTGCGCGGCCCCGCCGCCGCCGGATGCAAGGCGCTCGAAGCGCGGCTCGGCCGCCCCCTCGCGATCGAGACCGCGGCGGAGGGCGAGGCGCGGGCTTTTGACATCGTGCCGCGGTGAGACGATATCCCACCCATGACCGAGAGGAACGCTCCCATTCCGGCGACGCCGACGGCTTCCGGGCGGCGCTGCCCGATCTGCGGCAAGCCGGCCGCGCCGCGCCACCAGCCGTTCTGCTCGGCGCGCTGCGCCGATATCGACCTCGGCCGCTGGCTCAAGGGCAATTATCGGGTGGAAACGGAAGAAGCGCCGCCCGACGCTGACGACCGCGACGCCGGCTGAGCCTCAGGGTTCGGGCAGCGGCGGCAGCAGCGGGTGGGTCAGCGTGCGCGGCAGAATGCCGGCGAGCCGCGGGTCTTCGAAACGCAGCTTGCGCCGCGCGTAGACGGTAAACCCGGCGCGCTGGTAGTGCCCTAGCGCCCTCGGGTGGTCGAACCTCCGGGTGTGCACCCACAGCCGCGCGATCGGCCGCTCCCAGGCGCGGTCGATCGCCGCGCGCAGCAGGAACGGCCCGAAGCGGCGGCCGATGAACTCGGGGATGAGGCCGAAATAGCGCAGCTCGGTCTCCTGCGGCGGCGCCGCATCGAGTTCGAAATAACCGGCCGGCACACCGCCGACATAGAGGACGAAAACCTCGGTCGTCGCCTTCGCGAGTTCGCCGGCCAGCTCGTCATCGTGCCACAGCCGCCGCTCGTACCACAGCCATGGCGTGCCGACGGTCTCGTAGAGATAGCGGTAGAACGAGACCGTGCATCCCTCGACCCGCATCAGCGCCAGCTTGCCGAGCGGCGCCGCCGGCGGCGGGCCGCTCGGCCGCTCGCGCATTTCGAGATAGGTGATGACGTCGTCGATCATCGCCATCGCGGCGCCTCCCTCAGCGCTGCGTCCCGTCGAGCCAGCGGCTCATGACCAGCACCGGCTCGCGCTCGTAGCCGATGCGTTCATAGAATTCGGCAACCGCAGCATTGCTGTCGCGCACCATCAATTCGAGTTTGCGGACGCCGTGCGCTGCGACCCATTCCTCGGCCGCCCGCATCAGCCGCCGCCCGAGCCCGCGATGGCGATGCGCCGGCGCGACGGCGAGGTAATAGACCCAGCCGCGATGCCCGTCATCACCGACCATGACGCTGCCGACGATCGCGCCGCCCTCGGCGGCGACGAGAACGTCACCATGCCCGGAACGCCGGGCGAGCGCGATGTCGGCTTCGGGCGGGTTCCATGGCCGCGTCAAGCCGCACGCCT
This sequence comes from Alphaproteobacteria bacterium, assembly GCA_030042035.1. Lineage (GTDB taxonomy): Bacteria > Pseudomonadota > Alphaproteobacteria > ATCC43930 > CGMCC-115725 > DATARH01. The sequence goes on from JASIAN010000172.1 coordinate 1,330, forward strand.
CCCACAGCGCGATCAGCGCTGTCTCGTCGCCATCCTGAATAGATCTGACCTCGGTCACGGTTTGGCCGGGCCGGTCTCGACCGGCGTGTCGCCCGGCAGGCCCCATTCAGACCACGAACCGTCGTAGACCGCGGCGCCAGGATGGCCCAAGAGGTGCAACGCAAAGGCGAGCGCGCAGGCGGTGACGCCGGAGCCACAGCTTGCCACGACCGGCCGGTCGAGCCGGACGCCCGCCGTTTCGAATAAACGTTGCAACTCGTCGGCGCTTTTCACCTGCCGCGTCGCGCGATCGGTCACGAGGTCGAACGGCAGATTGCGGCTGCCGGGAATGTGGCCGCGCCGCCGCCCCGGCCACGTCTCCTCCGCGGTACCGTCGAAGCGGCCGGCCGAGCGGGCATCGACGAGCTGTTCGCGGCGCGCGGCGATATTGCCGCGGATCGCCTCCTTGTCGCGCACCAGCGCCGGTTGGAAGCGCGCCGTGAAGCGCCGCGGCGGGATCGTCGGCGCCGCCGTTTCGAGCGGCCGCCCTTCGGCCTTCCACTTCGGCAGGCCGCCATCGAGCAGCGCCACGTTGTCGTGCCCGAAGAGGCGCAGCATCCACCACGCGCGGCCGGCCGAGGACAGCCCGACCGCGTCGTAAACGATGACCCGGTCGTCATCGCCGATGCCGCGCTCCGCCATTTTCGCCGCGAAACGCTCGGCCGACGGGATCATGTGCGGCAGGCTGGTGCCAGGCTCGGCCACATCGTCGATGTCGAAGAACACCGTGCCGGGAATGTGGCCGCCGTCATAATCCTGCCGCGCCGTCGGCGTGACGCCCGGCTGCTTGTACGAGGAATCGACCACCCGTACATGCGGATCGGCGAGATGGGCGGCGAGCCATTCGGTCGAGACCAGCGCATCGGGGCGGGCATAGGCCATCGCGTCTACTCCGCAAAGCTGATGTTGATGCGGCGGTTCTGGCGGCCTTTGTTTTCGATCTTGCCGATCGTGACGGGGCCGATCTCGGCGGTGTTGCGAATATGCGTGCCGCCGCACGGCTGCAGATCGACCCCGGCAACCTCCATCAAGCGCACCTGCCCCATCCCGGTCGGCGGCTTCACCGACATCGTGCGGACGAGTTCGGGATGGGCGGCGAGTTCATCGTCGCCGATCCAGCGCGGCGCGACATCGTGGCCTTCGGCGATCAGCGCGTTGAGGCGGAGGGCGATCGCCTCCTTGTCGAGGCTGGCGCCGGGCACGTCGAAATCGAGCCGGCCTTTGCCGTCCGACACCTGGCCGCCGGTGACTGCCCCGGGCACGACCGCGCACAGGAGATGCAGGCAGGTGTGCATGCGCATGAGCCGGTAGCGCCGCTCCCAATCGATCGCGGCCTCCAGCTCGGTTCCCGGCGATGGCAGCGCCGCGCCCGCCGCCGGCACGTGCACGACCTCGTCCGTGCCCTCGCCTTTCACCGTATCGACGATCGCGATCTCTTCGCCCGATGCGAGGCGCAGCACGCCGGTGTCGCCCGGCTGCCCGCCGCCCATCGGATAGAATACGGTGCGGTCGAGCCGGATGCCGCGATCGTCGGCGGCAACGACCCGCGCCGTGCAGTGCTGCAGATACGCGTCTTCGCGGAACAGGAGTTCGGTCATCGGCTTTCGCAGCCTCCCTCCGGATCATTTGTCGAGCCACGGCGGCGTGGGCAGCCCTTTTTCTTTCAGAAATGCTGGGTTGAACAGCTTCGATTGGTAGCGCGTGCCGCTGTCGGCGAGGATCGTCACGATCGTATGGCCGGGGCCGAGCTCCGTCGCCAGCCGGATCGCGCCGCACACATTGATGCCGGTCGAGCCGCCGAGCACCAGCCCCTCCTCCTGCACGAGGCGGAACAGCACCGGCAGCATTTCCTCGTCGGTGATCTGGAACTGCCCGTCGGGCGCGAAGCCTGCGAGGTTTTTAGTCTCGCGGTTGTTGCCGATGCCCTCGGTGATCGAATTGCCCTCCGGCTTGAATTCGTGCCGCGCGTACCAGCTGTAGATGCCCGATCCCATCGGATCGGCGAGATAAATCTTGACGTTGCGGTTGCGCTCCTTGAGCGCGATGCCGACGCCCGACAATGTGCCGCCGGTGCCGACCGAGCAGACAAACCCGTCTACCGTGCCGTCGGTCTGCGTCCAGATTTCCGGGCCGGTCGTCTCGTAATGGCCGCGCCGGTTGGCGAGGTTGTCGAACTGGTTGGCCCAGATCGCGCCGTTCGGCTCGCGGGCCGCGATCTCCGCCGCGAGCTGTCCGGAATAGCGCACATAATTCATCGGGTTGGCATACGGCACGGCGGGCACGAGGCGCAGATCGACACCGCACAACAACAGCATGTCCTTCTTTTCCTGGCTCTGCGTCTCGGGCATGACGATGACCGTCTTGTAGCCGCGCGCGTTGCCGACGAGCGCCAATCCGATGCCGGTATTGCCGGCGGTACCCTCGACGATGACGCCGCCCGGCCGCAATTGCCCCTTCTCCTCGGCGTCCTTGATGATCGCCAGCGCGGCGCGGTCCTTGACCGAGCCGCCGGGGTTCAAAAACTCGGCCTTGCCGAGGATCGTGCAGCCGGTTTCTTGCGAAGCGCGGCGCAATTTGATCAGCGGCGTGTTGCCGATCGTGCCGACAAAGCCGTCGCGTATGTCCATGCCGCTCTCCCGCGCCTGCCCGTGCATTGCGCCGCCAACACTATCGGCGGACGCATAATATGGGCAAGCCGAGCCGCGTTTACGCCCCGCGCCGCTTGGCATACAACGCCAGCGAAGAGCGATGAAGGGTGCCGTTCGTGGTTGATGCTCAGATGGATACGCTGTTCCCGATGCCGCCGAGCGAGCGCTCGACGGGGGAGCTGTTCCCGCCGCCGGAACCGCGCGAACTCGAGCACGCGACCGGGATCCTGCCCTACCAGTTGCTGCGCGATGCGATCGACCGTACCCGCGAGATTCAATCCCTGGAGCCGATACTGGAAGACCAAATCCAGCCCGCCAGCCTCGATCTCCGGCTCGGCGACACCGCATATCGGGTGCAGACAAGCTTTCTGCCCGGCCCCGATCACACGGTCAGAGAGCGGCTGGAGAAGCTCACGCTCCATGCCCTGGATTTGCGCGACAGCGCCGTTCTCGAAAGAGATTGCGTTTATATTGTGCCGCTTCAGGAATATCTCGATCTGCGATATCGCACATCGGGCTCCGCCAATCCCAAAAGCTCGACCGGCCGGCTTAACATTTTCGCGCGCATGATCACGGATAACTGCACGGAATTTGACGCGATACGATCGAATTATGCGGGGCCGCTGTATGCGGAGCTGTCGCCCCGCTCGTTCAGCATTCGGGTGCGCAAGGGCTCGCGGCTCGTTCAGCTGCGGGTGCGGCGCGGCCGGCCGACCTCCAGCAACGCCGCACTTCGCCGACTGCACGAGGAGGTCGGGTTCAGTATCGTCCCGGTAGGCGAGCCGATCCGGCGCGAATTGATCGAAGGCGGGTTGGCCGTCACCGTCGATGTCATCGGCACGCGGCGCGATGGCTTTGTCGGTTACAAGGCGCGCCGGCATGCGCCGGTTATCGATGTCGACAAGATCGATTATTACCCCGTTGAAGAATTCTGGGACCCGGTCTTTCCCCGTCGCGGCGAGGGCATCATCCTCGACCCAAACGACTTCTACATTCTGGCGTCGCGCGAGCCGGTGGCGATCCCGGCCGACCAGGCGGCGGAAATGCTGGCGTATGATACGCTGGTCGGGGAGTTCCGGGTGCACTACGCCGGGTTTTTCGACCCCGGCTTCGGCATGCCCGAGTTTGGCGGCGCCGGCAGCCGCGCCGTGCTGGAGGTGCGGGCCCACGAGGTGCCGTTTCTGATCGAGCACGGCCAGATCGTCGGCCGACTGGTCTATGAGCGGCTGATTGCCCGGCCCGACAAGCTTTACGGCGGCGCGATCGGCTCCTCCTACCAGCGCCAGGGTCTGGCGCTGTCAAAGCATTTCAAGCAGGCAACATGGGACTAGGGATGCCCGCCCGGGCTCATATGCCGCGCCATTCGCGCCGCAGCCGGTCGCGATGGCGCAACAGCCAATAAAGCGAAATCAGCGTGTGCGCGCTATCGATGCAGCCCGCATCGAGCATCGCCGCGATCTCGGCGATCGGCTTGACGACGACCCGAATGTCCTCGTGCTCCTCGGCGAGGCCATAGACGCCGCCGGCGCCGCTGGCATCAACGCGCCCGCAATAGAGCCACACGACCTCGTCAAAACTGCCGCAGGCCGGCAGCATCGATTGGATCGGCACGAGCGGCCCCTTCACCTCGAGCCCCGCCTCTTCCAGCGCCTCGCGGCGGGCGACCGTCTCCGGCGGCTCACCGTTGTCGACGAGGCCGGCGACTGCCTCGATCTGCCACGGCGAGCGGCCGGCATAGAGCGCGGCGAGGCGGAACTGTTCGATCAGCACGACCTCGTCGCGCTCGGGATCGTAGAGCAGCACTGCGGCCGCCGCGCCGCGCCGCGCGATGTCGAATACCCGCTCGCCGCTCCACCCGCCGTCAAAGCGGCGCTGGCGAAAGCGCACGATATCGACCTGCAGGTGACGGGCAAACCCAACTCTGGCCTCGACGACGTCGAGATCGGGATGCGGCGGCGGCGCCGCCGGCAGCGGGTGCGCGTCTTGTGCCATCGTCTCTCCTCTGCTCAGGACAGGATCGGCGCGTCAATGACCGCTTCCGCGGCGGCGCTGTCGATCTCGACGACCCAGAGATCGGGGTCGCGGCCGCGCTGCCGCGCGATATAGGCGTCGGCGTCAGCTTCAGCGACCGGCGCCGCGCCGGTCGCGCGCAGCCAGACCGCGGCGCCTTCCGGCCGGCGGGCCTCGACGAGCACCGTACAGCCGGCGTCGCGGCCGTTCAGCTTTAATAGGATCGCGCCGGCGTCCGGGTCGCCTCTGGCCGCGACGACAACCCCGATCGCCGCCAGGTCGCAGCGGCGGATCAGCGCCCTGACCCGGATGCCGGATTTCAGCCGCGCTTCCATGCCCAGGGCCACAAACGCTCAAAACAGCCGGTCAAGCTTTCCCTCAAGCCATAATTGTCGGGCCAGCGCTCGCCGATTCGCCGGGCACGCTCGGCGCCGAAGAGGTCGCCGCAAAAGCAATCACGGCGCTGTCTAGCATCGCCTGATCCGCTCTGCCCAGCCCGGCATATCTCGCATCGCGCCGCGCGAATTCATATATTCGTCATACGGCCGGCGGAGGCCATAAGCGAGGGCGGCGGATGTGACGACCGGCGGCGGTGCGGCGGATCGTTTCCGCGAAGAATGCGGCGTCTTTGGCGTCTACGGCCATCCCGACGCTGCGGCACTGACCGCGCTCGGGCTGCACGCGCTGCAGCATCGCGGACAGGAGGCGGCCGGCATCGTCGCCTACGACGGCGAGCAGTTCAACGCCCATCGCGGCCCCGGCCTTGTCAGCGACAATTTCAGCTCGAAGGATGTTATTGCGCGGCTGCCCGGCGCGATGGCGATCGGCCATGTGCGCTATGCCACGACCGGCGAAGTCGCGCTGCGCAACATCCAGCCGCTGTTCGCCGATTTTGATTTCGGCGGACTGGCGATCTGCCACAACGGCAACCTGACCAACTCCTACCAATTGCGCCGCCAGCTGGTGCGGCGCGGCAGCCTGTTCCAATCGACGAGCGATACCGAGGTCATCGTTCATCTGATCGCGACGAGCCTCAAGGACACTGTCGTCGCGCGGCTGACCGACGCGCTCGGCCAGGTCGAGGGCGCCTATTCGCTTGTCGCGCTGTCGCAGGAGGCGGTGATCGGCCTGCGCGATCCGCTGGGCGTGCGGCCGCTCGTGCTGGGGCGCCTCGGCGATGCCTGGATTCTCGCCTCGGAGACCTGCGCGCTCGACATCATCGGCGGCGAATTTGTGCGCGATGTCGAGCCGGGCGAAATCGTCATCCTCGGCGCCCATGGAATCAGGAGCATCCACCCGTTCGCGCCCGAGCCGAAGCGATTGTGCGTCTTCGAATACATCTACTTCGCGCGGCCCGACAGCATCGTCGAGGGGCAGAGCGTCTATGAGGCGAGGAAGCGCATCGGCCGCGAGCTGGCGCGCGAGGCGCCGGTTGATGCCGATATCGTCGTGCCAGTGCCGGATTCGGGAGTGCCAGCGGCGCTCGGCTATGCCGCCGAATCGGGGCTGCCGTTCGAGCTCGGCATCATCCGCAACCATTACGTCGGCCGCACCTTCATCGAACCGACGGACCAGATCCGCCATCTGGGTGTACGTCTCAAGCACAACGCCAACCGCGCCGACCTCGAAGGCAAGCGCGTCATCCTCGTTGACGATTCGATCGTGCGCGGCACCACGTCGATGAAAATCGTCGAGATGGTGCGGCACGCGGGCGCGCGCGAAGTGCACATGCGCATCTCCAGCCCGCCGACGACGCATCCGTGCTTCTACGGCATCGCGACGCCGTCGCGCGACCAGCTGCTGGCGGCGCAGTTCGATGTGGACCAGATGCGGCGGCATATCGGCGTCGACAGCCTCGCGTTCATCTCGATCGACGGCCTCTACCGCGCGATGGGCGAGCAGCGCGGCCGCGACAAACGTGCGCCGCGGTTTTGCGACGCCTGCTTTACCGGCGACTATCCGATCCATCCGGCGGACGCCGACGCCGGCAAGGTCTCGGTGCAATTGTCGCTGCTCGTCGCGCCGGCCTGACCGCGCGTTCGGAGCCGCTGCCGCACCGGCGCGGCAAGGCGCTTCCGGCCAGCGGCTGCCGGTCCTATGCTGCCGGGAACTCGGCCTCGGAGGACACAGCGATGGCACGGCTCCCGAAGATCACTGGCAAGGATCAGGTCGCGGCAAAGGACCACGCCGTCTTCGACAGCATCGTCGCGAGCCGCGGCGCGGTGCAGGGTCCGTTTACGATGTTCCTGCATTCGCCCGAGTTGGCGGGGCGCGTCGCGCATCTCGGCGCCTATGTGCGCTTCGAGGGGGCGCTCGACATGCGGGTGCGCGTCTTGGCGGCGATGACCGTCGCGCGCGAATTCGAGGCGATGTACGTATGGGGGGCGCAGACCGGCGGCGCGCGCCGGCTCGGCGTGCCCGAGGCGACGATTACGGCGATCCGCGAAAACCACAGCCGCGGCGTCTCGCCCGAGGACGCGCAGATCATTGAGTTCACCCGCGCGCTGCTACGCCGCCACCGGGTCGATGATGCAACGTTCAGGGCGATGCAGGCGCGGTTCGGCAACGACCAGCTGATCCAGCTGACGACCGCGATCGGCTATTACGGCCTCCTCGCGATGACCGTCAACGCCTGCGAACTCGAACCGGCCGACGGCGCCGAGGTACTGAAGGTTTAAATACGCCGCTGTCATTGCGAGGCGCGCAGCGAGGAAGCAATCCCGGCGAGATTGCTTCGCTTCGTTCGCAATGACGATAGGAGGGATGCGATGCCGCGGTTTTGCGCCAATATCGGGTTCCTCTTTCCCGACCTGCCGTTTCTCGACCGCTTCGCGGCGGCGGCAAAGGCCGGCTTCACCGCGGTCGAATACGCATCGCCCTATGAATACCCGGTCGCCGAATTGCGGGCGCGCCTTGCCGGCAACGGTCTCGAACAGGTCCTGATTAACAGCCCGGCCGGCGACCGCGCCCGGGGCGAGCGCGGTTTCGCCTGCCTGCCCGGGCGCGAGCGCGATTTTCGCGACGGCATCGCGCAGGCACTCGATTACGCGCAAGCGCTCGGGGCCAAACTCGTGCATGTGATGGCCGGCGTGCCGCCCGCCGATCTCGCTTACGACACGGCGCTGGCGCTCTATGCGCAAAATCTCGCCTGGGCCGGCGCACGCGCGCTGGCCGCCGGGATCAGGCTGACGATCGAGCCATTGAACCCGCATGATGCGCCCGGCTATCTGCTGCGAACGCAGGAACAGGGCGCAGCGATCGTCGAAGCGGTCGGCCGCGACCGCGTCGGCCTGCAATTCGACCTCTATCATTGCCAGACCGCGCAGGGCGACGTGACACGGCGGCTGGCAGCGCTGATGCCGGTCATCGCCCACATGCAATTAGCGGACGTGCCGGGCCGCCACGAGCCGGGCACCGGCGAGATCGGCTGGGACTTTGTGTTTCGGCGCATCGACGAATTGGGCTACAGGGGCTGGATCGGCTGCGAATACAACCCCGAGGGCGACACGCTCGACGGCCTCGCCTGGCGCCAGCAGTATAGCGTGTCGGATGGCTTCGCCGGCGCATGCGGTGGAAACCCATCGGTTTGAAGGGGCATTGGTGGGTTTCGCCTGCGCTCAACCCACCCTACAGCGGACAGGAAAACGATGCCGACGATGCACCCGCAGATCATCAAAGCGATCGAGGCGATGGACCGCGCCGGGCTGCAGCCGATCGAGGCGCTGTCGCCGGCCGAGGCGCGCGCCCAGATGGAGGCGACAGCGCAGAGCCGCAAGGCCGAGGCGCTGCCGGTCGCGCGCGTCGAGGACCGCACGATGCCCGGTCCGGCGGGGCCCATGCGCATCCGCCTCTACTGGCCCGACGCGGCCGGACCGCTGCCGGCAATCGCCTACTATCACGGCGGCGGCCATGTCATCGGCAGCCTCGACACGCACGATCTTATCGCGCGCAACCTGTGCAACCTCGCCGCAGCGCTTGTCTGCTCGGTCGATTACCGCATGGGGCCGGAGAACAAATTCCCCGCGGCGGTCGAGGATTCGTTTGCCGCGCTCGAATGGCTTTACGCCAACGCGCCAAGCCTCGGCGCCGATCCGGCGCGACTCGGCGTGCATGGCGACAGCGCCGGCGCCAATCTCGCGGCGGTCGTTGCGCTGATCGCGCGCGACCAGGGCGGGCCGGACCTCAGGCTGCAATCGCTTGTCTATCCGGTCGCCGATTACCGCCAGAACACAAAGAGCTACGCGACCTTCGCGGCCGGCTATGGCCTCCTCACTCGCGCCGCGATGGAGTGGTTCCGCGAGCATTATTTGCGCAGTGGCGAAGACGCTGCGGATTGGCGCGCCTCGCCGCTCTTGGCGGCGAATTTCGCCGGGGTCGCACCAGCGATCGTCGTCGCCGCCGAATGCGACATCTTGCATGACGAGAGCCAGGCCTACGCCGAGGCTTTGCGGAGCGCCGGCGTTGCGGCCGAATACCGCGAGTATCCCGGCATGATCCACGCCTTTTTCGGCATGGTGCCGGCGGTAGATGATGCGATGGAGGCGCAGCGCGCGGTCGGCGCCGCCTTCCGCCGCGCCTTCCTCTGAAGCGGCCGGCTACAGCCAATCGGCCGGGAAATCGACGACCGTCGCGCCGCCCGTGATCGCCGGCAGATAGGCGGGCGCGCGGGCAAGGAAATGCTCGGTATAAAACTGCGCCGTCGCGCGCTTGGCGGCGGCGCGCGCATCGCCGCGCCGCGCGGCCGCCAGCGCCGTGCGCGCGAGCAGCCAGCCG
>JASIAN010000022.1 GCA_030042035.1 Alphaproteobacteria bacterium
GTTGGCCGGCTTGCGGCGCCAGGTCGCGCTGCTGCTGGCCGACGCCGCGGGGCGCGAACGAGACATTGCCGACAGCCAGCCGCAGCAGGCGCATCTCTTGGGCGTACTGGCTGTTCTTGCGCGCAATCGCGTCGACCCGTTTGTCGGCGCCGACGAGACGCCCGTCGATCGTCGGCGCGGCGACATGCTGATCCGTACCGTCGCACCGGAACTGCGTGCAGAGGCGCGGGCGCTGATCGGCGAAATCTCCGAAATCGGGCGACTAAAGCGCGAGGCGGCGGCACGGCAACCCAAGCTCGCCGCGGCGCAGGCGGCGCTTGCTGCCGACCGCGGCCGGCTCGCCCAGTTGCTCGCGCAGCGCCTCGCCTCGACCCGCGCTCTGCGGCCGGACGCCTCGGACGCCGCCGCGCTTCGTCAGATGGGCGACCGGGCGCAGGATTTGGGCGAGCTGAGCCGGCTCGCCGATAGCGCGGCCGAACGCCGTGACCGGCGGCTGGCGGCGCAGCGCCGCACCGATCCGACCCGGCCGGCGGCGCCGCGCGCCTTCGATCCGCCACAATCCGCCTTGCGGATGCCGGTTTTCGGGGGGATAAGCCGCCACTTTGGCGCGCCGGAGCCTGACGGAACGCTGAGCCGCGGGCTTACCGTTGCGGCGGCGCTGCCGGGGGCCGAAGTGGTGGCGCCGTTCGCGGGCCAGGTGATCTTTGTCGGCGTATTCCGGGGTTTGGGGCCGCTATTGATCATCCGCAACGGCGCGCCTTATCATTTCGTGCTCGCCGGGCTGGACTCAATCGACGTCGTGACCGACGAATGGGTTGCAGCCGGCGAGCCGGTGGGCGCAATGCCGCAGACACCGGCTCCACAGGCGGCGTTGGAGGCGGGGGTGGTCGGCAGCCCGCTTTATTTCGAGGTGCGCCGCAACGGCCAGCCGGTCGATCCCCAACCGTGGCTGGCCGAGCCGTCCGCGGGGCGCGAGACGGCGAACGGGGGACAAAGGGTGCGTCAATGAAGCGACTGGGACTGATCGCGGCGGCTGCCGGAGCGGTCTTTCTGCTGATGCCGATCCACGATGCCGGCGCCGCCGCGAGTGCGGCAAGCGCGGCGAACACGCAGGACCCCTACAAGGATCTGAAAGTGTTCGGCGACGTGCTGCAATTGGTGCGCAGCGATTATGTCGACAAGGTGAGCGCCGAGAAGCTCGTCGAAGGCGCCATCAACGGCATGCTGACAGCCCTCGATCCCCATTCCAACTATCTGAACGCGAAGAGTTTCGACGACATGAAGGTCGAGACCCGCGGCGAATTCGGCGGGCTCGGCATCGAGGTGTCGATGGAGAACGGTCTCGTCAAGGTCGTCTCACCGATCGACGACACGCCGGCGGCGCGTGCCGGCATCAAGCCCGGCGATATGATCGTCAAGATCGACGGCGCGCCGGTGCAGGGCATGACGCTGCCGCAAGCGGTCGAAAAGATGCGCGGACCGGTCAACAGCGACATCTTGCTGACGATCAGCCGCAAGGGCGAGAAGCCGTTCGACGTCAAGCTGACCCGTGCGGTCATCAAGATCAAATCGGTGCGCTCACACCTGATCGACAACGATATCGGCTATATCCGCATCACCTCGTTCACTGAGCAGACCGATGTCGGCCTGCACAACGCAATGCAGACGCTGAAGGACGAGTCGCACAACAAGCTCGCCGGCATCGTCCTCGATCTGCGCAACAACCCCGGCGGCCTGCTCGATCAGGCGGTCGCGGTGGCCAGCGCCTTTATCAGCCAGGGCGAGATTGTCTCGACCCGCGGTCGCAACCCGGACGACGGCCAGCGCTACGATTCGCATACCGCTGACGTCACCGCCGGGCTGCCGATGGCGGTGCTGATCAACGGCGGCTCGGCCTCGGCCAGCGAGATCGTCGCCGGCGCGCTGAAAGATCATCACCGCGCCGTGCTGATCGGTACGCGCTCCTTCGGCAAGGGGTCGGTGCAGACGATCATCCCGCTGCCCGGGCACGGCGCGATGCGGCTGACGACGGCGCGCTATTACACACCGTCCGGCCGCTCGATCCAGGCGCTCGGCATCGAGCCGGACATCCAAGTCACCGCCGCTAAAATCGAGCATCCCGCGAAGAAGAGCGCCACGGCCGCCGTACCCAGCGCCGACGCCGAGAAAAGCAGCGACGAAGGCACGATCGACGCGTCGATCATCGGCACCAAGGACGACTATCAGCTGACGCGGGCGGTCGATATGCTGCGCGGCATCGCGATGTTCAACGGGCGCGTCGTCAATTAAGGCCACACGGCGGCGCGATGATGCAACCCGACGAGAATGATTGGGCAGCCTATCGTCCGGGCGTCGGCATCCTGCTCCTCAACCGGGAGCGTCGCGCCTTCATCGGCCGCCGCATCGGCATGCCGGCAGGGCTTGCCGCCTGGCAGATGCCGCAAGGCGGTGTCGATCCCGGCGAGGAGCCGCGGGCGGCGGCGCTGCGCGAGCTCCATGAGGAGGTTGGCACCGACAAGGCCGAGATCCTCGCGGAAACGCGCGGCTGGCTGCACTACGACATCCCGGTCGAGATGGCGAGCGGCCTGTGGGGCGGCGGTTATCGCGGCCAGCGGCAGAAATGGTTCGCGATGCGCTTTCTCGGGGAGGATCAGGACATCGACATCGCGGCGCACGCCCATCCGGAATTCGATGCCTGGAAGTGGATCGCGCCGGCGCGCCTCCCCGAGTTGATCGTGCCGTTCAAACGCCGTCTCTACCTCGACGTCCTCGAGCAGTTCCGCGACTATCTCGGATAGCGTTTCGCGGACGCCCTGCGGTTGACGGCGACGCGGCGCGCCGGGTCGGCCGGCCGCGGCAGGCGCTCAGTCGAATGTGAAGCCGCGCGCCTTCAGCCATGGCGCGAACCCCTGCCCTTCCGGCGTCATCGCCTGGCGCGCCTTGTCCTCCGACCAGCCGTAAAATTCGGCAGTGCCAAAACGTTCCGGCTGGCGCTGGCGATCCTTGATCGAATGGCGGGCGTCGCGCCGCCGGTCGTAGGCATCGACCGCGGCAGGGAGGCCGCTGTCATTGTAGCGGTCGATGTGCACGGTCGCATCGAGCGGCAGCCGCATGCTGATGAACCCCGGCTGCATCGGCCAGCCAACGCACAGCCCGGCCACTGGAAACACCTTGTCCGGCAGGTCGAGAATTGCGGCGACCTCCCTGACGCGGTTGCGCAGGACGCTGATCGGGCAGGTGCCGAGACCCAATGTCTCCGCCGCCAGAACGCAGGTCTGCAAGGCCAGCGCGGCGTCGACCGCGGCGTTGAAAAAGCCTTCGAGCGCGCCGTTGTCCTGCGCGTGGCCGCGCAGTGCGCCGATCCGCTCGAGCCGGCGGGCATCGCCGAGAAACACGAGAAACACCGGCGCCGTGCCGATCCACGGCATATCCGGAAACAGCCGGGCGAGCCCGTCGCGGCGGTCGCGGTCCTGCAGCCAGAGGACCGAAGCCTGCTGAAAATCCGACTTCGACGAGGCCGAGAACGCCGCCGCCAGCAACAAGCGCACCAGCGCGTCGGGTAATGCGCGATCGGCATAGCGGCGATGGGTACGGCGCAACAGCAACCGGCGCAGCGCGGGATCATCCGGCGCATCATCGCTAAGCGTCATGTCGAGGCCGAAGCGGGCGCGCAATTCATCGTCGTAGCCGTCGCTCATCGCGCTCTCCGCTGTGCTTGCGCTCCCCGGCGCGCAGGGATCCCATCGACCGCCCGCCGCCGGTGATGAGATGGGGATCTCATCGGCGTCGCACAGGAGGCACGCTTTACAGCTTCCCTCGATCCCGCCGGCAAAGGCGTCAGGGCGGCATTCCAAACCGTGTGAAATGCCGCCCCGGCTTGCTTCCGCGGTCTACAGCTCCCGAGACCCCCTTGTTCCGGAGGTCAGGCGAGATCGAAGCGATCGAGGTCCATGACCTTGGCCCACGCCGCGACGAAGTCCTCGACAAACTTCTTCTTCGAATCCGCGCACGCATAAACTTCCGCGACGGCGCGCAGCTGCGACTGCGACCCGAAAATCAAATCGACGCGCGTGCCGGCCCACTTCAACTCGTGCGTCTTACGGTCGCGCCCCTCGTAGACGCCGTCGGCGACGGGCTGCCACTCCGTGCTCATGTCGAGCAGGTTGACGAAGAAGTCGTTGGTCAGCGTCTCCGACCGCCTGGTGAAGACGCCATGCGTGGACTTCCCGGCGTTGGCGCCCAGCACGCGCAGGCCGCCGACGAGAACGGTCATCTCGGGCGCCGTCAGCCGCAGCAATTGCGCCCGGTCCACCAACAGCTCCTCGGCTGAAAAGAGCTGCTCGCCGCGCAGATAGTTGCGGAATCCGTCGGCGGTCGGTTCGAGCGGCGCGAAGGAGTCGGCGTCGGTCTGCTCCTGCGAGGCGTCCATGCGCCCCGGCGTGAAGGGAACCTTCACGTCGTGGCCAGCGCTCTGCGCGGCTTTCTCGATCGCCGCGCCGCCGCCGAGCACGATCAGGTCGGCCAGCGACACTTTCTTTCCGCCGGACTGTGACGCATTGAACTCCTTTTGGATCGCTGCGAGCGTCTGCAGCACCGTTGCCAGCTGAGCCGGCTGGTTGACATCCCAATCCTTTTGCGGCGCGAGGCGAATGCGCGCGCCGTTGGCGCCGCCGCGCTTGTCGGAGCCGCGGAATGTCGAGGCGGACGCCCACGCCGTCGCGACCAACTCGGAGATGGACAGGCCGGAAGCAAGGATTTTCGCCTTCAGCGTGGCAATATCGTCTTCCCCGATCAGCGGATGATCGACCGCAGGGATCGGGTCTTGCCAAATCAGCGTCTCCTGCGGAACGAGCGGGCCGAGATAACGCGCGATCGGCCCCATGTCGCGGTGCGTCAGCTTGAACCACGCGCGGGCAAACGCGTCGGCGAACTGATCCGGATGCTCGTAAAAGCGCCGCGAGATCTTTTCGTAATCAGGGTCGAACCGCAGTGACAGGTCCGTCGTCAACATGGTCGGCACGCGCCGCTTCGCCGGGTCGAAAGGGTCCGGGATCGTGGCGGGAGCACCTTTCGCCTGCCACTGCCAGGCGCCGGCCGGGCTCTTGGTCAGCTCCCATTCGTAGCCGAACAGGTTCCAGAAGAAGTTGTTGCCCCACCTCGTCGGCGTGGTGGTCCAGATGACCTCCGGGCCGCCGGTGATGGCGTCGGCGCCCTTGCCGGTGCCGAACCGGCTCTTCCAGCCAAGGCCCTGCTCCTCGATGGGGGCGGCTTCCGGCTCCGGGCCGACAAGCGAGGGGTCGCCGGCGCCGTGGGTCTTGCCGAAGGTGTGGCCACCGGCAATCAGCGCGACCGTTTCCTCGTCGTTCATCGCCATGCGGCCGAAGGTTTCGCGGATATCCTTGGCCGCCGCGACGGGGTCCGGGTTGCCGTTCGGTCCTTCCGGATTGACGTAGATCAGACCCATTTGCACCGCGGCGAGAGAACCCTGGAGACGACGGTCGTCGCGGGCGTGGCGCTCGTCAGCCAGCCATTTGCCTTCGGGGCCCCAGTAGACGGATTCGTCGGGCTCCCAGACATCCGCGCGCCCGCCGCCAAAACCGAACGTCTTGAAGCCCATCGCTTCGAGGGCGACGTTGCCGGCGAGGATCATCAGGGCGCCCCAGGAAATTTTCCGACCGTATTTCTGCTTGATCGGCCACAAGAGGCGGCGCGCCTTGTCGAGGTTCGCGTTGTCGGGCCAGCTGTCGACCGGCGCGAAGCGCTGCTGGCCGGTTCCGGCGCCGCCACGGCCGTCGCCGATGCGGTACGTGCCGGCGAGGTGCCACGCCATGCGGATGAACAGCCCGCCGTAATGGCCAAAGTCGGCCGGCCACCAATCCTGCGAATCCGTCATCAAGGCATGCAGGTCCTTGATGACGGCATCGAGATCGAGGCTGTTGAATTCCCGGGCGTAGTCGAACGCCTCGCCCATCGGATTGGACAAGGCGGAGTGCTGGTGGAGGATCCGCAGGTCGAGCTGGTTCGGCCACCAGTCACGGTTCGTGGGTCCATGGCGTCCGCCCGCGAACGGGCACTTGCTTTCGCTGTCCATGTGTCCTCCGACAGTGTTCCGCTTGTTTGCGAATCGCTTAAAGATTAGAGCTGCTCTAAAGTGTGGCGCGCCGGCGCGGATGTCAAGCAGTTTAGAAGCGCTCTAAATATGGCGAGCGAAAAGCGGTGGATGGCAGCAACGCTACGTCGCGGCTGCGTGCCCGGCTTTGATCCAGATCAAGCCAAAAGCGCGCCCACGGACCCGGCGTAGGCAAACGCATTGCGCGGCCGCGCCACCACCGGCCGCGCGCGCAAGACGTCTCTTCGCTCCGGTCGCTGGGCCCCAGCTTCTGGCTTGGAACGTTTCTCGCGCGTCTCACGGATGTCGGGCATCAGAAAGCGGACTCCCTGAGTTCGATCTATAATTTGCGGCGTTTATTGCCGATCTAAAGATCGCGTTGACGGAGGGGACATTGATGACCTTCGAGATTCCGACCGTCACCACTGACCGATTGAGGTTGCGCGCGTTCCGGGCGAGCGATCTCGACGCCTACGCCACGATGCAGGCGAATCCCGAGGTGATGCGTTATCTTATCACTGGCCGCACATCGACGCGGGTTGAGGTCTGGCGCACGATGGCAACGTTTCTCGGCGCTTGGCCGTTGCGCGGTTATGGCATGTGGGCCTGCGAAAAGATCGCCGACGGTGCCTTCATCGGCAGCGTCGGGATCTTTCACCCACTCGACTGGCCGGAACCGGAGATCGCGTATTCCCTCGACCGGCCGCACTGGAGGCGGGGTTTCGCGACCGAAGCGGCGAAAGCGGCGCGCGATTGGCTGTTCGACAACTTCCCGTTCGCTCGCGCGGCGAGTTTCATTCGGCCAGAGAACGACGCATCAAAGCGCGTTGCCGAGCGGCTGGGCGCGGTGTGTGATCGCACGTTCGAGCTGCGCGGCTCCTCTTACGAATACTGGGTGCATTACGGCGACGGAAAGCAATCCTGAGCCAGGATGACGTCGCCTACTCCGCCGCTTCCTTTTGCGGCTGGCGGACGGTTTTGTCGCGCATCGTGACGAATTCCTCGGCCGCGCTCGGGTGGATGCCGACGGTCTGGTCGAACATGCGCTTCGAGGCGCCGCATTTGACCGCGATCGCCAGGCCCTGGATGATCTCCGGCGCGTCGGGGCCGAGCATATGGCAGCCGAGCACGCGGTCGCTCTTGCCGTCCACGACGAGCTTCATAAAGGTGCGCTCGTCGCGCCCCGACAAGGTGTTTTTCATCGGCCGGAAGCGCGCCTGGTAGATATCGACGTCGTCGCCGTATTGCCGGCGCGCCGCCTCTTCGGTGAGGCCCACCGTGCCGATCGGCGGGTTCGAGAACACCGCGGTCGGCACGTCGTTGTGGTCCATCTTCATGGGATTGTTGTTGAACAGCGTCTCGGCGATCGCGCGACCCTCGGCGATCGCGACCGGCGTCAGGTTCAAGCGGTCGGTCACGTCGCCGACCGCGTAGATATTCGGCACCGTCGAGCGCTGCCATTCATCGACCAAAACGGCGCCGCGCTCGGTGGTCTCGACGCCGACCTCCTTGAGGCCCAAGCCGCGCGTGTTGGGGCCGCGCCCGGTCGCGTACATGACGAGATCGGCCGAGATTTCCTGGCCGATCGCCGTGAACACGGAATATCCCTCGCGCGCGTCCTTCTCGATGCGCGCGACATTGGTGCGGGTGTGGATTTCGATGCCGCGGCCGCGCATCTCCTGCGCCAGAAACACGCGCAGGTCGTCGTCGAAACCGTAGAGCAGTTCCTCGCGCCGGATGATTTCGACGACCTCGCAACCGAAGCCGCGAAAGATGCCGGCAAATTCGACCGCGATATAGCCGCCGCCGACGATGACGATTTTGCGCGGCAGGGCGGCCAAATCGAGTGCTTCGTTCGACGAGATGACATGCGCGATGCCGGGGATGTCGGGCACGGTCGGGTGGCCGCCGGTCGCAATGAGGATGGTTTCCGCTGTGTAATGGCGGCCGGCGACCTCGATCGTGTGCGGGTCGACGATGACGCCGCGGCCCTCGATGATCTCGACGCCGCTGTTTTTCAGCATGTTGATGTAGATGCCTTCGAGCCGGTCGAGTTCCTTGTTTTTGGCAGCGATGAGCGCCGGCCAGTCGAAGCGCGGCGGCGCGACGCTCCAGCCGAACCCGGCGCAATCCTCGAACGCGTCGGCAAACTGGGCGCCATAGACGAGGAGCTTTTTCGGCACGCAGCCGCGCAGCACGCAGGTGCCGCCGATGCGGCTCTCCTCGATGATCGCGACGCGGGCGCCGTAGCTGCCGGCGCGGCGCGAGGAGGCGACGCCGCCCGAGCCGGCGCCCAGCGTGATCATGTCGAAATCATAGCGCGCCATCAGGCCACTCCCGATTGCCGGTTGTCGTCGCCTCTGGTTGTCACATCGCCGCGCTCACCGCAAGCGCAGCGGCGTTCACCCATGGTCGTAGGCGCGTTCGCCGTGGATGGCGAGGTCGAGCCCCTCCAGTTCGTCCTCGGGCACGACGCGCAACGGCACCGCAAGACCGATGAGTTTGGCGATCGCAAAGGTCGCGGCGGCCGACCAGGCGGCCGCGGCAACCACGCCGATGAACTGCGCCCTGAGTTGCGGGCCGATCGTCATGCCGGGCGCATAACCGACGCCGCCCACCGCCGTCGCCGCGAACAGCGCCACCAAGAGGCTCCCAAGCATGCCGCCGATGCCGTGCACGGCGAACACATCGAGCGTGTCGTCGATGCGCAGCCGCGCCTTGATGAAGCTGGTCACAGTGAGACACACGGCGCCGCCGAGAAAGCCGATCGCCAACGCTCCCATCGGCCCGACAAAGCCCGAGGCGGGCGTGATCGTCGCGAGACCGGCGACGCAGCCGGTAACAAGCCCGACCGACGTCGGCTTGCCGAAGCGCAGCCATTCAATGGCCATCCAGGTCAAGGCCGCGGCCGAAGCGGCGAAATGCGTCGCAAGGATCGCCATGACCGCGGTGTGGTCGGCGGCAAGCGCGCTGCCGCCGTTGAAGCCGAACCAGCCGACCCACAGCATGCCGGCCCCCGCCATCGTCAGGCCGGGGCTATGCGGCGGCGCCAGCTCCTGCGGAAAACCGCGGCGCGGACCGACGACGAGCGCGACGACGAGAGCTGAGACGCCGGCCGTCGTGTGGACAACGATGCCGCCAGCGAAATCGATCGTGCCGAGCGCCGCGAGCCACCCATGCCCCCACACCCAGTGCGCCACCGGCACATAGACGATGAGCAGCCACGCCGCCGCGAACAGCAGCAGAAAGCGGAAATCGACCCGCTCCGGAAAGGCGCCGACGATCAGCGCCGGCGTGATGACCGCAAACGTCATCTGAAACAGCGCGATCAGCGCCTCCGGCAGGCCGTTCTCCGGCATCGCGCGCGCAAGATGGCGCAGGAAGGCGCGGCTCAGATCGCCAAGCAATGGCCCACCCGGCGCGAACGCGAGCGTGTAGCCGACGAGCGCCCACAGGATGGAGACGACGCAGCACACCGCAAAGCAGTGCATGACCACCGAGAGCAGGTTTCGCGCCCGCACCAGGCCGCCGTAAAACAGCGCGAGGCCCGGCAGCGTCATCAGCAGCACCAGCGCTGACGCACCCAGCACCCATGCGATGTCGCCGGACGGAGCCGGGGCGGCCGCAGCGAAGGCTCGAAGCGGCGCGAGAAGGATGCCGACCGCAGCCACGGCGGCGGCTGCATATTGCCCGTTCTTTGTCATTTCGCCCTAACAATGTGCAGGCTGATTGCGATGCCCGCCTTTTATGCGAGCTGAGGCATCGTGCGCACGCGCCGGATTGCCGCGACCCTACCCGGCAAGGCCCGGAGCCGCGGCGGGCGGCGGCTGGCGGCGCCACCACAGGAGAACGCCGCCGGCAGTCGCGACCAGCGGCAGCATCGCGACCTGCACGACCGCCCAGCCGATGCTTGACAGCAGGGCGCCCGACGCAAAGGACGCACAGGCGACCGTGCCGAACACGAGAAAATCGTTGAGTGCCTGCACCTTGCCCTTCTCTTCAGGGGTGTAGGCGCGGGTCAGGAGGCTCGTCGCGCCGACGAACATGAAATTCCAGCCGACCCCGAGCGACAGATTGGCCGCCCAGAAATTGACGACTGCGACACCCTCCAGATTGATTGCGCAACACGCCAAGAGCAGCGCCGCGCCGATGAGCAGGATGCGCCCGACGCCAAACCGCGCGATCAGCGTGCCGGTCACAAAGCTCGGCGCGAACATGCCGAGCGCGTGCCACTGGATGACAAAGGCCGCGTCGCCGAAGGCGTGCCCGCAGCCGAGCATCGCGATCGGCGTCGCGGTCATAACCAAGGACATGACGCCGTAGCCAACCATCGCGGCGAGCGCGGCAGCGATGAAGCTCGGCTGCCGCGCGATCTCGGCGAGCGGGCGCCCTTGCCGGCGGATCACCGGCGGCAGCGGCTTTGGCAGGCGCACAAAGCACAGGATGGCCGCCGCCACGGCGCACAGCGCGACGATCGCCATATAGCAGCCGGCAAACAACACCGGGCCAAACGCCGCGCTCGTCCATTTCGCCAGCTCCGGCCCGCACAGTGCGGCGACGACGCCGCCCGTCAACACCAGTGAAATCGCCTTCGCGCGAAAC